>DASZZV010000132.1:0-8693 GCA_035544835.1 Thermoanaerobaculia bacterium | reverse complement strand
GGCGAGGGACCTCGCAAACGACGCCGATGTGAATCTACTTCCCCATTGCAGAGACAAAGATCATCACATCCGATTCGTCGTCCCGAGCGGCGCGGGTTGTCGTGTCAGACTGGGATGATCTTCGTCCGTGTTACAGGCGAAGTAGATTCACATCGGCGTCGTTTTGCGAGGTCCCTCGCCCCTCCCGCCCCTCCGCCCTTGCTCGGGATGACAGCAACAGCAAACCCCGAGCGTGCGTTCCCTCCCCAATCGGCGAGAATGCTTCACACATCCCATGATCGAGATCCAGCACCTCACCAAGAACTATGGCAACTTCGTGGCCGTCAACGACATTTCGCTGACTGCCAAAGATGGGGAGATCTTCGGTTTCCTCGGACCTAACGGCGCCGGAAAAACGACCACGATCCGGGTGCTGGCCGGACTGACCTTGCCGACGAGCGGAAAGGTGCTTCTCAACGGAATCGACGTCGTTGCCGAGCCGCTGAAGGCCAAGGCGATTACCGGCTACATCCCCGATCGCCCTTTCCTGTACGAGAAGCTCACCGGCATCGAGACGATTCGATTCTTCGCCGATCTTTACTCGAAGCGATGGGGAGACTGCCAGGGCAAGGTCGCTGAGCTGCTCGATTTCTTCGGACTGACCCCCTGGGCCCAATCACGTGTCGAGAATTACTCGCACGGCATGAAGCAGAAACTTGTGATCATCGCCTCGATGGTGCATGACCCGGCGGTGTTGGTCATCGACGAGCCGATGGTCGGGCTCGATGCGCTGGCGCAGAAGCTGGTTCGGCAACTCCTCAAGCAACAGGTTGAGCTGGGCAAGACGATCTTCCTGACGACACACACGCTCTCCGTGGCCGAAGCCGTCTGCGATCGAGTGGCAATTCTGAGCCGTGGACGAATTGTCGCTGCAGGCACGCCAACAGAGCTGAAGGCCGAGGCTCATGCCGGCGCGCTCGAAGATGTGTTTCTCGAGCTCACGGAAGCCGAGCCGCAGAGTGGCCCATGACGACCATCAGGGAAGTCCGGGCCCGTCTTCGATCGGACGCCCTCGCGGCGGGTATCAATCCTCGCGATGTCGACATCCTTTTAGCTGACGTCCTGGGACGATCTTTCACCTCGATCCTTGCCCGGGACGAGAAAGAGCTCTCTTCCGATGCGGCGACAGCACTCGATGACGCTGTGGCCAGAAGACGCCGCGGGGAGCCGCTCCAATACATCCGCGGCCGATGTGACTTTTATGGACGGGGGTTCGTAGTCGACCCGCGGGTGCTCATCCCCCGGCCCGAGACCGAGCTCCTGGTCGAGCACGCCCTGATGCGGGCTACGGCTAATGCACGAGTCCTCGACGTCGCCACAGGAAGCGGATGCATCGCCGTCACCATCGCTCTGGAACGAACGGACGTCACCGTCTTTGGATGCGACATTTCCTACGATGCGCTGGCTGTTGCAAACAAGAATGCAGATTCTCTCGAAGCAGATGTCTCATTTTTCGCCGGTGATCTACTGGAGCCGGTTCGCGACTCGAGGTGGGATCTGATCGTGTCGAATCCTCCTTACGTCTCCAGGAAGGAAGCGTCGACGATGCAGACGGAGGTCGTAAGGCACGAGCCGCACGGAGCTCTATTCGCCGAGGATGACGGCATGGCCATCATCCGGTCGCTTCTCGCCCAGAGTCGCGCCCTTCTCCGTTTCGAGGGCTTCCTCCTCATGGAGATCGGATTCGGTCAGTTGCCGGCCGTGTCGCACGCCGCAAATGAACTGGGCTGGTCGGTCGAGGCCTTCAACGACCTCGCCGCAATTCCGCGAGTCGTCGTATTATCGCGACGCTGAACGCCCCCTCAGGAGGATCGACCTATGGGAAACACGAATGATCGCTGTCTGTTCTGCCGCATCGCGGCGGGGGAGATTCCGGCGAAGATTGTCTACCAGGACTCCGACATCGTGGCCTTCGAGGACATCAACCCGCAGGCGCCTACGCATCTGCTGGTGGTTCCGCGAAAACACATCGGATCGCTCGACGATCTGACCGTGGCCGATCACGCCCTGATCGGAATGGTTGTACACAAGATCTCGGAGATTGCGCGGCTCAATCACCTGAACAGTGATGGCTATCGTCTGGTCGTGAACTGCGGAGAAGCTGCCGGCCAGACCGTTTTTCACATCCACTTCCATCTTCTGGGCGGCCGCACCTTCACCTGGCCGCCGGGCTGAGACGAACAGCCGCGGGCTACGAGGGAGCAGCTGCTAGCTTCTAGCTGCTAGCTGCTAGCTGCTAGCTAAGAGTCAGAAGCCAGGGGTGGCTAGAAGCTAGAAGCTAGAAGCTAGAAGCTAGAGGCTAGAAGCTAGAAGCTAGAAGCTAGAAGCTAGAAGCTAGCTCTATCACCTCCCTGGCACTCACGCTCACACGTTTGCGATCAACGAGCTTCGCTGTCTGGGCGACTTCGGCCGGGTGAGAAATTCGTCCCGTGCCCCGGACAGCGAGCTGGCCACGTACTCGGCGCCCGCGGCCATAGTCTGCTCACGGGCGCCGACGAAAGCCGACCCGCCCGCCAGAATGGTGAGACCGGGGAACTTCGCGGACAGGTCGCGAATCAGTACGTACCCGATGCTCAGATTCTTCGGATTCGAGCAGGAGACAAAGACGGCGTCGGGTACCGCCTCTTCGATGTACTGCAGCATCTCTTCGAGCGAGAGGTCGGTGAAGTAATCGACGCTGTAGCCGTCGGCGCGAAGAAGCTGAGTCAGCATCAGCGTGCCGAGCGAGAGTCGTTCTCCGCCAGCAGAGACGGCGACGATGCGCTGTTCGGCGTCGCCGAGCTGGGCATTCAGATCGCCAAGGCGGATGATCAACTCGCGGGTGACATCCTTGATGAAGTGGTCCTGGGCGCTGGTGATGCGACGCTGCTGCAGCTCGTCGAGCGCAAAGGTCAGGGTCGGAATGAACAGGTCGGTGAAGGCCCTCTCCATCGAATTCTGTTCGGCGTAGGAATCGGCGATGGCGATTGCGCGTGCGCGGTCCCGACTCAGCAGGCGGTTAAAGAAGCTCAGGTAGTCCTCGAGAGGCGCTTCCGAGCCGAGGAGGATCGAGAAGGCGCGAAGGGCCGGTATGTATTCGCCGGCAACGGTGAGACAGACCGTGATCGGAGTGGCCAGCAGCAACCCAACCGGTCCCCACAGCCAACCCCAGAAAATCGCCGACAGCAGCAGCGCTACCGGCGACACGCCGACGCGATGACCTATGACCATCGGCTCGATCAGACCAGCCAGGATCTGGTCGGTGATGAGGAAGAGTCCGAGCACACCGAGGGGTACGAGCCAGCCCTGGAAGAAGGCCAGGGCTACGAAGGTCGGCAGAGCCGCGCTCAAAACGGCTCCGATGTACGGGATGAAGCGAAGCAGCGCAGCGAGTACTCCCCACAACAGAGAGTGCGGCACCCCCATCAACCACAAGCCGATCCCGATGATCAGACCGAATCCGACGTTCATCAGCAGCTGGGTGAGCAGGTATTGACTGATGCGATTGATGGTCTCGCTGATGGCCTGGGTGGTAACGGTCAGATTGGCACGGCCGGCCAGACGCAGCAGTTTGTCGCGCAGCTTCTCGCGGTCCTGCATCAGAAAGAAAACGAGAACGATGACGAGGAAGACGGACGCGATCAACTCGATGGTCGGAGCTAGCTGGTCGTATCGATCGCCGATGCTCTTCTTCTCGATGACCCGAACTTTGAGATCTACTTTTTCCTGTGGCTCGGCGCCGGCGGCCAGCCGTTCCAGCGTTCGCTCCACGATGGCGAACGAACCGATCGGCTTCTTCTGAATGAAACGGAGCTTCTTCTCGATGTTGCCGCTGTACATGGCTACTTCTTTGGCCAGGGTACTGACCTGCAGCGCGAAGGACCAGGCTCCCAGGCCGATCATGCCGATGGCCAGAGACAAAGTCAGCGCCACGGCGACCACTCGAGGAATGAAAGCTTTCTCGAGAAGCAGGACGATAGGAGTCAACACGAAAGCGAAGAGCGCGGCCAGCGCCAGAGGGAGCATGACCGGCTTGCCGAAGTACAAGGCGGCGATGACGACGACGGTCGTGATGTAGGGGCGGCCGCTCTCCGGCTTGCGTTCCATGTTCCGACGCCGATCGCTGTCGCTCATGGCGGCATTGACGCGACTGGTGGCCTCCAGCGTCCGGCGCAGATCGGACGGACGAGTGGCGGGATAGATACTCGTTTTGTCGAGATCCTTTGATGGGTTCGGCGGATTCGCCAATCGGGCTCCCTAATGAGACACAAGATTATGAACGAAATCTGTCTCGGAAGAGATGATGCATGGCCGGGGCCGAACATTCGAGGCATACTTTTCCGCATGCCTGAGGATGCCTACGTTCACGGAACCTCGCCTGAGGAGCAGGCGCGTCTCTCGCGCCTGAACACGATCATCAATGACAAATCGCTACAGAAAATCGGCATCCAGAAGGGGGAGCGGATCCTCGACGTCGGCTCGGGGCTCGGGCAGCTGACCCGGGCCATGGCTCGGCAGGCTGGTGTTCCGGCCGTTGGGATCGAACGCAGCCCCGAGCAGCTCGCGGAAGCTCGAAGGCTGGCCTCCGAGGCAGGCGAGGACTCGCTCGTGGATTTCAGGCAGGGAGACGCTCTCGATCTTCCGTTGACGAACGACGAGCGGGGATCGTTCGACGTGGTTCACGCCCGTTTCCTGCTCGAGCACCTTCGCTGGCCTGTCTCTGCCGTCGAGCAGATGGTGCAGGCGGCCAGGCCGGGCGGCCGTATCGTGCTGGAGGACGACGATCACGAACTGCTCCGAACATGGCCGGAGCCGCCTGGACTGTCGTCGTTGTGGTCGAGCTACATCCGCCTCTATGACCGAATCGGCAATGACCCGATCATCGGACGGAGGCTGGTCGAGTTGCTGGCACGTTGCGGCGCCCGTCCTGTGCGCAATGACTGGCTTTTCTTCGGTGCCTGTTCAGGCTCGCCCGATTTCATCCCGCTGGCCGGAAACATGATCAACATTCTCCTCGGGGCACGCCAGGCGATCCTCGAACATCAGCTCTTCGATTCCGGCCTCTTCGATGAGGTCATCGCCAACGCGCGAGCCTGGTCGAAGCGCGGTGACGCCGCTCTCTGGTACTGCATCGCCTGGGCAGAAGGAATCCGCTGAGGTCACCGCGAATGTAGCCTGATTGAAAAGAGGTTTGTGTGGCACAGGCACTCCTGCCTGTGTGCCGCGGCGTCGAGCCGCGGCGTTCCTCCGACAATCCACAGGGAGCTCGGCCTCGACGGCCGAGACACAGGCAAGAGTGCCTGTGCCACACAAGATGCCGACCAACGGCCAAACTACTGTATCCGCTACTTGCACAGAATCTGCACTTCTGCTTGGTCGATGAAATCAGGGGAGCTGAATGAATAAAGAGGCGCTGGTTCTGGAGCCCGAGACGATCGCTTTCTATCAGGCGGCCATGAAAGCCTTCGCCGAGGGAGGCGTGCCCTTCCTCGTCGGCGGTGCTTACGCCTTCGCGAAGTACACCGGAGTCACCCGCCACACCAAAGACTTCGACGTTTTTGTCAGAAAAACCGACGGTCAGCGAGCGCTGGACGTTCTCGCTGCGGCCGGTTATCGGACGGAGATGACGTTTCCCCACTGGCTCGGCAAAGCGTGGAAGGGCGACGATTTCGTCGATGTCATCTTCAGTGCCGGCAACGGTGTGGCTGTCGTCGACGAGCAATGGTTCCACTGCGCTCCGGACGGGGTCGTTTTCGACATGAATGTAAAACTCATTCCCGCCGAGGAAATGATCTGGTCCAAGGGCTTCATCATGGAGCGGGAGCGCTTTGACGGGGCCGATATCGCCCACGTCATCCTGGCCCGCGGAGACAAGCTCGACTGGAAACATCTCCTCGAGCGCTTCGGCGCCAGCTGGCGTGTCCTCTTCACTCACATCCTTCTTTTCGGCTTCATCTACCCCGGCAGCCGGGCCTCGATTCCGAAGTGGGTGATGGACGAAATGCTGACACGGGTGAAAAACGAGAATGGCAATGCTTCCGGTGAGGAAGGGGGACTCTGCCGCGGCACGTTGATCTCGCGGCAGCAGTACCTGATCGATCTTGAGCGGGGCCTGCAGGACGCGCGTCTGCAGCCGCTCGGAAAAATGAGCCGGCAGGAAATTGATCATTGGACGGCCGCCATAGGAGTGATCGACTGATGAGCGAAGAGGTCAAGCGAGTTCGTCTCGCCGCGGTAGCCGATATCCACTGTGGAAGAAACTCGCAGGGCGAGTTTCGCCCGCTGTTCGAGGCCATGAGTGACGCGGCGGACGTGATCATCATCGCCGGCGACCTGACCAGTTACGGTCTGGTCGAAGAGGCCAAAGTGCTGGCCGAAGAGCTGTCGGTCATTCGCCGGAAACCGATCATGGCGGTGCTGGGAAATCACGATGTCGAATCCAATCAGCAGGACGAGCTGTGCAAGATCCTCACGGGCGCAGGCATGACCATCCTCGATGGCGATGCCGTCGAGATTCAGGGAGTAGGCTTCGCTGGCGTAAAAGGGTTCGCAGGGGGATTCGGACGCCGTTCCCTCGAGCCGTGGGGTGAGCAGACCATCAAGCAATTCGTTCGCGACGCCGTTGACGAGGCCCTAAAACTCGAATCGGCTCTGGCTCGTCTCCGACATGAGCCGCGGGTTGTCATCGTCCACTACGCCCCGATTCACGCCACCGTAGTCGGCGAGCCTGAAGAGATCTTTCCCTTCCTGGGATCGAGTCGTCTGGAAGAGCCGATCGATCGCTATCGCGCCACTGTGGCCTTCCACGGCCACGCTCATCACGGTAGTCCGGAAGGAAGAACCAAAGGCGGCGTGCCGGTCTACAACGTGGCCATACCGGTAATGCGCAAGGTCAATGGCGATGCGCCGCCGTTCCGTCTCTTCGAGGTGGAAGCCCGGCAACCGGAAGTCGCAGCGACCACCTAGGGCGGGTAGACGTTCGGAGTGGCGACATTCTGTCGCCTGGCTCGGCGGCGTCCCGCGCCGCCGTCCTTATCCTGATTCTCCGCCAGAACGGCGCCGAGCCGGGCCCCAGAGATGCCGCCACTCCGACTTGTCGCCTCGCCGGCCGACACACAAGCAAGAGTGACTCTGCTTGATAAAAACCCGGCTACACTCTTGCCATGTCGTCAATTCCAACCCGGGAAAACCTGCTCCGGTGGTTCGAGAAGAACCGCAACAGATCGCGCGAGCTTTTTGCCATGATCGAGCCGTCGGTCTACTACGATCGACCCATCCCTGTGCGGAATCCGATCGTTTTCTACGAGGGTCATCTCTCTGCCTTCAACGTAAACACCCTGATCAAGCTCGCTCTCTCGAGGAAAGGCATTGACGATCGCCTCGAAGAGCTGTTCGCCGCTGGGATCGATCCTGAGACCGAGGCCGCTGCGGGAACGAACTCGCCCTGGCCGAATCGGGATGAGGTCACACAGTATTGTTTCGCCGCCGACAGCATGGTGCGCCATACGCTGGAAAGCATTCCGCTCTCCGACACCTCCAGTCCTTTTTTCCGAAACAGCGAGGTCCTGCTGGCCATCCTCGAGCACGAGCCGATGCATCACGAGACGCTCCTTTACATGTTCCACCGCCTTTCCCACGAGAAGAAGTCATGGACGCGGGGGCTGCTTCCGAAGGCGTCGCGCCTGTCGAATGGGAATGCGGCGGTGAAGAGCCAGAGCATTTCGATCCCCGCAGGCAAGGCAACGATCGGTGTCGACGACGACGAGTTTGGCTGGGACAACGAGCGCCATCAGCACGTCGATGACGTTCCGGCTTTCTCCATCGATTCGCTCCCCGTCACCAACGGGCAATTCCTCGAATTCATCGACGCTGGAGGTTACGAGAACGCATCGCTCTGGGACGAGGAAGGGTGGGAGTGGGTGAACACCCATAAAATCCGTCACCCGCTTTTCTGGGAGAAACGCGGTATCCAATGGATGTGGCGGGGGATGAAGGAATACTATCCGCTGCCGCCGCACAGTCCGGTCTACGCCACCAACGCCGAAGCCTCGGCGTATGCAAGATTGCAAAAGGCGAGACTGGTCACGGAGGCCGAGTATCACCGCGCTGCTTTTGGGACACCGGAGGGCGCCGAGCGGCTCTACCCCTGGGGCGACGAGCCACCGCGTGAATCGCACGGGAACTTCGACTTTCACTACTGGGACCCGGCTCCGGTTGGCTCTTATCCCCAGGGAGCGAGCGCCTGGGGTGTTCATGAGCTGGTCGGCAATGGCTGGGAGTGGACGAGCACGATCTTCGACGGCTTCGACGGTTTCTCGCCGATGGTGTCCTATCCGAACTACTCGGTCGGCTTCTTCGATGGCAAGCATTACGTCATGAAGGGCGCGTCCCCGGTGACCGCGAAAGAGCTGGTGCGCAAGTCCTTCCGAAACTGGTTTCGGGGAACGTACCCATATGTATATGCAAAGTTCCGTTGCGTACGAGCAGAGTGATTCGGGGAGTCTCCCCGTATTTACGCGGCCCTCCCCGACGCTTTGTCATCCCGAGCGATTGACCGCGGAGCGCGGCGTCTGAGTGAAAGAAACCAGGGTGTCATCCCGAGCGTCGAGCGAGGGATCTGGGAGGGGGCCTTGCGGTGTGGAGTCTTGGAGCTCTCTTACGATTGTGCGAGGCGC
>DASZZV010000131.1:0-5959 GCA_035544835.1 Thermoanaerobaculia bacterium | reverse complement strand
CGGCCTAAATACCGGCAGTTTCTTAGAAGCCGCCGCGGCGAAGGATCTCCAGCGGCAGGATCTGAATTCAGATCGCTATATCTTGAGATCCTTCGCTGCGGCTTCTAAGAAACTGCCAGTATTTACGCGGGTTCCCTGATGTGTCATCCCGAGCCGCAGCGAGGGATCTGGGCGGGGGCCCTTCCATCGTGGTGCTCGCAAACATTTTCGATGGCCAAGGGTCTAAGGCCCCCTCCCAAATCCCTCGTCGACGCTCGGGATGACACCCTGGTTTCTTTCACTCAGACGCCGCGCTCCGCGGTCAATCGCTCGGGATGACACCCACCCAGTTTCTTTTCTCAGTGGCAGCGCGCACGTCGTCCCTCCGCTCAGGATGACAACGGTTCATTTGGGCTTCGACAACGTCCCGCCATTGTTTCCCGGCTCGGGATTGACACCCGCGCGTCGCTCTCTTCCTGACATCTGACATCCGATCACCGTCTCCGCGTCCGCGCCGTGGGGGTCGCCGTCCAGGGATCCTCCGGCCAGGGATGCCGCGGATAGCGTCCACGCAGCTCCTTGCGCACCTCCTGATATGCTCCTTCCCAGAAGGACCTCAGATCGCGTGTCGTCTGCACCGCCCGTCCATTCGGCGCGAGCAACTCGAAGGTAATCGCTGTTTTCGAAGAGCCGATCCGTGGGGTCTCGGCCAGGCCGAAAAGCTCCTGCAACTTCACCGCAGCGAAAACCTCCCCATTTTCCCGGTACCCCAGACGCGCTTTCCGCCCACTTGGAATCTCGAGCCAGAGAGGGGCGAGTCGATCCAGCTCGCGTCTCAGGCGAGGGTCGATCGATGTCTCGGGCGAAACGCCACGAAGAGTCCTCCTGCCGAGAAAGGCCTGAGCGACGATTTCCTCACCTCTGAAATCGATCCCAGCAAAACGAGCTCTTCGCTGAAGATCGACCCAGGCTTCTGACGGTCGTTCCAGAAATTTCGAGGCCAGGAGTGAGGCTGCGATCTCATCGTCAGGCGTACAGTGATTCTCCAGAAGCACGACCGCTTTGAAGGCGACCTTCTCTCGACACCTGACTGTCTCACTCTCGGCATCGTAAAAGTGGACGATATCGCGCGTAGTGGGCTCGATCCATTCACTCTCCACCGCGCTGGCCATGCGAATGAGAGCCTCCGAAGTACCACCTCTCTCGGCTCCCGATACATCGAGGGCAACAAGATAGAGCGCGTCACGAACCCCACTCTCACGACTGATCGCGGCGCCATGTCCAGAAGCGAGAAGAAAACGATCGGAGCCCCTCTCCCGCCGGCGCGCCAACCGATCGGAGTACGCAAGAAATGTGGCCCTTCGAATGGCCGTCTCTTCGTCCTCCCCAGGCAGCGTGAAACGCTCCAGGTCAGCGCTACTTCCCTCGAGGGCGCGCTGCAGTTGATCGGCAACTCGCCTGGTCTGATCATCGCGGCCCCTCTGCTCGAGCAACGTGAGGAGATCGGATTCGGACGACACGGCGGCGGCGCCTCTGATCAGCCTCACCCCCTCGGACAGAAGCGCCGCGGCGAGAGCGCCTTTCCGCGATCCGCCCGTCGCAAGGAGCAGGCGACCGATGCGAGGATGGACCGGCAGCCTGCTGAGGATCCGACCGAGATTGGTGACTGCTCCGCCATGCACGGCGCCGAGGAGAGTGAGCACCTCCATCGCCGCCTCCAGGCGGCGCGGAGCCGGCGGCTCGAACCAACCGAATGCATCGGGCTTCCCGCCCCAGGCCATGACATCGAGGAGCGGGCCACAGAGGTCGATCCTCGCGATATCGGGCTCACGTTGCGTGCGGAGGATGTCTCGCTCATCCCACAATCTACGGGCGCGACCCGGGCCCGTTCTCCCGGCGCGGCCGGCTCGCTGATCGGCGGAGTCTCGCGGGACTCTCTCGAGCACCAGGCGATCCACGCCCGTCGAGGAATCAAAACGGAGGACTTTCTGCAGGCCAGCATCGATGACGTCCGATACACCCTCGACCGTGAGCGAGGTTTCGGCGACGTTCGTCGCAAGAATGACCCGCTTCGCACTCGATCGGCTCAAGGCGGCATCCTGATCGGCCGAGGGCAGAGATCCATACAGCAGTCGCACCTCGGCATCGATGGTGCGAAGCTCGGCGGCAGCGCCAGTGATCTCGGCGGCGCCGGGCAGGAAACAGAGCACGTCGCCTGTTGCAGTCGGCAGAACCTCTCGCACGGCCGATGGCACGGACTGGCCTGGTCGATACTCGATATCGATCGGATACGTACGGGCGCCGATGTTGATGACTGGGGCCCCGTCGAGAAACCGAGCGACAGGTGCGGTATCGAGAGTCGCCGACATCACCACGAGGCGCAGGTCCTGGCGTGCCCGGAAAGCCTCGCGCGCGAAAGCCAGCGCCAGATCGGCGTGGATACTCCGCTCGTGAAACTCGTCAATGACGATCGTGTTGAAGTCCAGCAGCAGCGGATCAGAGCGCAGGCGGGCCGTCAGAATGCCCTCGGTGGCCAGCAGCAGACGCGTCGCTTTCGAGAATCGCCGCTCGAAACGGATGTGCCAGCCGATCTCTTTCCCCACCTCCCATCCCCTCTCCTCGGCGATCCGCAGGGTGAGCATGCGTGCGGCGACGCGGCGTGGCTGAAGGAGGATCACCGGTCCATCGGCGACGAGAGCGGGGGGGACACGTGTACTTTTTCCAGAGCCCGGCGGCGCAACGATAATGGCGGCCCGTTCTCGTCTGACACTCTTCACAATCTCATCGATGAAATCATCGATCGGGAGCTGCTGCAGAATCATGACGGCATGATGTCAGATGTGAAAAGGCAGATGTCAGATGCCGGATGTCGGATGTCAGATGTCAGATGTTATGAAGAGTCAGCATATGGCGATAACGAGGCCTTAGATTCTCCGCCCGAGGGGAGCGGGCGCCTCGCCCGCTCGGCGCAGCCGTGAATCACGAATAGATATGCCTGTAAAGTGCGGGCGAGGCGCCCGCACCCCTCGGCGCACGCCGTGGTCGACGCAAGCACGCCGCCGTCAAGCCTTCCATAAGCTGTAATACCGGCTCGGGCCCGCCCCTCGTGCAGCCCGGGATCTCATCGATTTCGATTCTCCACATTTTTCGCCCATCAAGCACGCCGCGAGCGATGTATGATTCCCCTTCGCGAGCGTTGATCTTGTGAACCCTCACCTGCTGATCGTCGACGACAACCGGGCCGACCGAGAGTTGCTCATGGAGCATCTTCACGAAAGCGGCTATGAGATCGAGGTCGCTACCGACGGTCTTGATGCCTGGAATCTGGTCGACGGTCATGCCGACCTGTACGACGCCATCCTCCTCGACCGTCAAATGCCGCACATGACTGGGCTGCAGTTCCTCGAGCGGATCAAGAATGACCCCGAGCTGCAGATCGTCCCCGTCATTCTTCAGACCGCCGCAGCCGATCGGCACGAGGTCCTCGAGGGAATCCAGGCCGGAGCATACTGCTACCTCACCAAGCCCTACGACGGCGACATGCTACGGTCGGTCGTGAGAACTGCCGTCAACGATCACGCTCGGTACAAAGCACTCCAGCGCACCCTCAAGAAGGGTCTGAACTCTCTGGCGCTTCTTCAGGACGCGCTGTTCGCCTATACGACCATCGAAGAAGCGACGTCTCTCGGCGGTATTCTGGCGAATGCCTGTCCCGATCCGGCGAGAGTCGTGGTCGGTCTGACGGAGTTGCTGATCAACTCCGTCGAGCACGGCAACCTCGGGATCAGCTACGACGAAAAATCCGAGCTCAATGCCTCGGGCAAATGGTTCGAAGAACTGGCGATAAGACTGGCTCTGCCAGAGAATCTCGGGAAGAAGGCCGAGGTCCGATTCCAGCGCCTCGGCAACGAGCTCCGGTTCACGATCCGCGATACCGGGCCGGGATTCGACTGGAAGCGCTTTCTCCAGGCCGATCCGAAAAGGGCTTTCGACACACACGGACGCGGAATTGCCATGGCCAACCTCTTTACCTTCAGCCGTCTCCAATATAACGGCTCTGGTAACGAGGTGGTCGGCACGATCAACCTCGAGTAGCGAGATCGAGGATTACTTCAACGAATGAGTGAGGCCAGCACCAGAGCATCCGAGCTCCACCGTCGCGCCATCATCGTGGACGGACACTGCGACACACCTTACCGCCTGAAACGACAGCAGATCCATATCGACGAACACCACACCGAGGCGCAGGCGGACATGCGGATGCTGAAGGACAGCGGCATTACCGCCTCGTTCTTCGCCGCCTATGTCCCGCCAGCCTACGCCAACCGCGGAGCGGCCCGATTCGCCGATGAGCTCATCGACATCATCGACGCTGAATGTCTTCGGCGCCCTGAGGTGTTCGAGCGCGCCAACGACTCCGCGGCCATCAGGCGAGTGAAAGGGTCCGGGAAAATCGGGGTCCTGATCGGGATTGAAGGCGGTCACGCCATCGAGGACTCGCTGGAAACGCTGCGCCGTTTCTACGGGCGAGGGGCGCGCTACCTGACCCTCACACACGTGAACAACAACAACTGGGCCGACTCCTCCGGCGAAACCGCGCGTCATGGCGGTCTCACCGAATTCGGGCGCGAAGTCGTCCGCACCATGAACGACCTCGGGATGATCGTCGACATCTCGCATGTCTCCGACGCCACTTTCGATCAGGTTCTCGAGACGACCAGGGTACCTGTAATCGCCTCACATTCGTCGTGCCGTGCTCTGACCAGTCATCCCCGCAACATGACCGACGACATGTTGCAACGACTCGCCGCAAACGGCGGCATCTGCATGATCAATTTCTTCTCCGCCTTCGTGAACGAGGAAGTCGCCCAGACCCTGCTTCATTCACAGAAACGCCCCGGCCGCGACGCCGATGGGAGCGGACCTGAAGAAGTGCCCGACGACCATATCGACTGGGAGAGCTACCTGACCTGGTTTCGTCAGCTCGGTTGTCCGCAGGCGAGCCTGAGTCAGGTGGTCGACCACATCATGCACGCCGTGGAGGTTGCCGGCGTCGATCACGTAGGAATCGGCTCTGACTTCGACGGCGTACCGGCCCTTCCTGAGGGGCTTACTGACGCCTCTTTCCTGCCGGCATTGACCGCAGAGCTCCTGACCAGAGGCCTGGCCGAGCCCAAGATCGAGAAAATCCTCGGTCTGAATTTCCTCCGCACCTTCGAAGCGATCGAGGCGGGAAAGCGAAGTTGAGGTCGCGTTAGCTGGTCTACTGCGCGCCGGGAGTGCCGGGTTTCGGGCTGCACGGGCATCGCCGGGAAGCTCATCGTGAATGGTCACAACAGCCGTCGCCTTCACTCGCTCGTGTGGAAGAATCTCCAGGGTCAGAGTTTCGTCGACAGGATCCTCGAAGCAGCCCGTGAGGTTGACACAGAGAAGAGCGGGGACCAGCAGGCGACGCAGGTTGATCATCATGGCGATCGTAGCACCCGTGAGGATCGGCCTCTCATCATGAACGAATCAGCCACACATTCCTACTATTGATCGAGGTCGCTGTTGACGTCATTCCGAGCAAGGGACACGACGCGAACGTCGGTGGTGAGATCGATGACGCGGATCTGTCCCCGTGTGACGCGGCCGCCCTCGGCCGCCTTTCTCTGCTCCCCCACGAATTCGCGGCCTGCGAATCGTCTCGGTCGATTCGTCCCATTGGAAGGCGGCCGAGGGCGGCCGCGCCACACGGGGGAGGAGGGCGTGTCATTAGAAGCCGGGGACACGACGATGCGTCGTTCTTGAGATATAGAAACAAGCATCGTCATCCTGAGCGATTGACCGCGGAGCGCGACGTCTGAGTGAAAGAAACCAGGGTGTCATCCCGAGCGTCGAGCGAGGGATCTGGGAGGGGGCCTTGCGGTGTGGAGTCTTGGAGCTCTCTTACGATTGTGCGAGGCGCCGAAGGGTCGAGTCCCCCGCCCAGATCCCTCGC
>DASZZV010000130.1:0-9253 GCA_035544835.1 Thermoanaerobaculia bacterium | reverse complement strand
TCTTACGATTGTGCGAGGCGCCGAAGGGTCGAGTCCCCCGCCCAGATCCCTCGCTCGACGCTCGGGATGACACCTCCGCAAAGCGGCCTAAATACTGGGAGTTTCTTAGAAGCCGCAGCGAGGGATCTGGGCGGGGGCCTTGCGGCCTCGGCGACAGGCATGAAGCACGATTGTTCGAGGCGCCGAGGACACGAGGCCGCCACCCAGATCCCTCGCTGCGGCTCGGGATGACACCTCCTTTGGCCCCTTCTCAATTCCCCTTTCTCAATTCTCAATTCGCCTCACCTCGCCCCACCCTCACCAGCAGTGCTCTAGGGACGGAGTGAATCACCAGCGGCCCTTTCATCTTGACAACCTCTCCGTCCAATCCCAGGCGAATCGTGCTGTCGCGGGAGCGCACCTTGAGCTGCTGGGTGCGGGTGGTCTGGAATCCTGCGATCTGGTCGGCCTTGCCGCGAACATAGCGAGTCAGCACGCTGACGAAGCGCCACTTCGGCATGTGGTCGACCCAGTAGACAGCGAGCGTCCCGGTCTCCAGGGAGGGTCGCGGCGCCTCGATGCCGACACGCGACAGGTCGTAGGGATTGTTTGCCACCATGAAGATATGCGTGCGGATCGCCTCCATTCGGTGCTCGGTCTCGATGGTGATGGAGACGTGAGGGAAATGGCGCATGGTCATGTAGACGGCATAGGGGAGAGCGCGCCATCGCCCGTAATGGCGCAGCGTCTCCTTGTGCTCGACGAAGGGAGGGTAGATTCCCAGCGAGATGTTGTTGAGGAAGAACCGGTCGTTTACCCTTCCCACATCGACTTGTACCGTTTCCCCTTCCACGGCAACCTGGAGAGCCTCGTCGATGTCGAGCGGGATTTTCAGGTCCCTCGCGAAATGGTTGAGAGTGCCGAAAGGAATGACTCCCAGGATGCCGTTTGTTCCGACCAGCGATTGGGCGACATGATTGATCGTGCCATCGCCACCGGCGGCGACGAAGATTCGCATCCCCCGATTCAACCTTTCTCTGATGATCGCGGGGATAGAGAGATCCGGGCCGATGTGATGGACCTCCAGGCCGGCTTCGCGCCCTCTTTCCTCGAGGTGCGCAACTTCGGTCGGCGTCCGCGATCCGGAACCGGGATTCAGAAACAGTGCGCCTCGTATGGTGGTAACCAAGCTGCCTCGCAATGCGTCAAAAGTCGGTTAGGGCTCATGCTCCGGCGGAAGAAACGTGAATCGTCAGAAGTATTTCGCCGTCCTGGGTGGTTTGTGACAACGGACACCGACTCCGGATCGACTATCGTGCGATCTATGCATGCAGGCGCAGGGTCCACCAGCCTTGTCGTCGGTTGTCCACCGGTCGCGAATCTCGAATGTTGAAGGAGCCATATCTTTGATCCGAAAGGTGTTCATGAAGAAACTGTTTTTTGCGCTCTTTGTCTTTCCTCTCGCTCTGGCCCCGCTCAGGGCGGCCGTTGACACTCCGCGCGAATGTTCTCTCTGTGCCGGAATCGTTTCCGATCGGGTGACTCCTCCCATGGCGATTGTGCCGATGCTCATCCGGACCTCGTCGTCAGACCTCGACGCTTTGCTCCCCTGGTTGTCGCAACTCTCATCAGAACAGAAAGCAAAAGCGATGCTCGCTATCACGATCCCTCAGAAACTCGAGTCGGTCGACGAAGCCGAGAGGTTCATTTCCTCTCTGGCTGATCGAGCCGGGAAGAGTGGCTCCTTCGATTCGGTCGCTCTGGCTTTCGAGGAGACGTCGCCGGAGATCGCCGCCTACGCCATGAAGCGCATGTCGGTCAGTCTGCAGGGACGCGACATCGCCCGGAAGATCGGCTTCCAGCCGGTCTCGCTCGACCAGTTGCAGAACCTATATGAGACCGGGGCCCAGGCCTACTTCGATGTCCTGCTCGTTCCGTCAGACAGGTTGGAAGAGACGGTCCGCTGGGTCACCGAGAAGGATCCCGCAAAGCGTGTTTACGGCATCGTGCAGCCATCGAGTACAAATCATCTCTACGACGCAGCCAGCGCATTTCGACTGGGCGCGATCCGAGCCTATCTCGACGTTCCCAATGCTGAGGAAGAAGTCAATTCGATCGTCGCATTCGATCGCGAGCTGGTGGGCGACTACACGTTTGACTCCTCCTCCCGCGCCGCCCTCATCGATGCCGGTGGAGCGGAGCGCGTCGATCGTCCGCTCGTTTTCGTGCGTGGCGAAGATCTCAGAACCATCTTCGTGACGCCGGGGGATCCGGCCAGGTCGACGATCATCCGCGTTGAAGATGGCGGCTTCATCTCGCCCCGGCGCATCGACGGGAAACGCGAGGTGAAGATCACCGACACCGGCAGGAAGGGAGGTTCGTTCCTGGTCGGCCTGCCGCCTGCCTCGACGCCCTTCTTCGTGAGCCTCGACCGCACCAACGCCAGCGACGCCAACATCGCCAAAGAGAGCGTGAACGTCGCTACAAACAAGGGGATCTCGGTCGAAGAGATCATCCGCAACCATCAGGCCTACTGGACCTACGAGAAGACAGTCGAGCCGCGTTACGTGGCACGAAACGATACCAAGCTCCGCTTCGGCGCGTCGCAGGGTGGCGAGACGGTGGAAGCGACCATCAGCGGTCCGCACTTCTTCGACACAAACGGCGTCAACGACTGGACCTGGAAAGACTTCTTCATCAATGGAGTGAAATGGAAGTACGGTCCGATTCCGGAGCTGCCGATCATCCAGCCGGAAAAGGTCAGCCAACTGCCCCTCGACATTCACCTGACGAATGAGTACCGCTATCAACTCGTCGGTGAGGCAAACGTTCGCGGCCTCAAAGCCTGGGAGGTTCGTTTCGAGCCGCCCCCGAATGCGGCGGCCGAACTGCCGCTCTATCGAGGAACGGTCTGGATCGATCAGCGCACCTGGGCTCGCCTGCGCATCTCCATGATCCAGCTCAATCTCAGCGGAGAGATTCTCTCCAACGAGGAGCGGGTCGATTACACACCTTTCGATCGCTCCTCGCAGCATCCGATCACCGAGCCGGAGTCGTCGAAGAAGAGTCCTAAAGATCTTCTCTGGTTGCCTCTGGAAGTCAACGCCCAGCAGGTGCTGTCGACTGCAGGACGCTCCACGGTCGTTCTCCGGGCCACGACTTTCTCGAAGTTTCAGCTCGATCCCGCCGACTACGACGCGCAGCGTCGCGAGGCGAACGACTCGCCGGCCCGCATGGTTCGCGATACACCGGCCGGTCTTCGCTACCTCGAGAAAAATGAAGATGGCGAGAGAGTCGTCAAAGAGGGCTTCAACTCTTCACGAATGTTCCTCCTCGGTGGCCTCCATCATGACGCCGGGCTGCAGTTCTCGGTTGCGCCGCTGGGCGGAGTCGACTACTTCAACTTCGATGCATTTCATAAGAAATGGCAGAGCAATGTCTTCTTCGCCGGAATCCTGGGCACCGCCAACCTGACGAACCCTTCGCTCTTCGGAACCCGAACCAACTTCGGAGTCGACTTCTTCGGTATCGCCATTCCCTTCGAGAACAGCATGTATCGCGGCGGCCAGGAAGTGAAAGGAGAGGCCGTCAAGGCCTTGCCGACCACCCTGACTTTTCGCATCGGTCACCCGATCTTCAACTTCGGGAAGGTCGATCTGTCGCTCGGCGTGTCGCACGTCAGTTTCCAACGCGCCGAGGATACGGCGCCTGATTTCCAGGTGCCGGCCAGTACCTTCATCTTCAGCCCGCGTTTGGAGGCTCGCTACGACCGCTGGGGATACTCGGCTGTCACTTTCTACGACTACAGCGTGCGCACGGCCTCAAGACCGTGGGGAAACCTCGCTGAGTACAGCCCCGATCAAAAGAAGTCCAGCTCCTTCGGCGCCATTCTCGGCAGGAGCTTTTACCTTCCCAATTTTCAGCGCCTGGCTCTCGAGATCGATTACCTCGACGGAAGTAATCGGGACCGTTTCTCAAAATTCGATGTTGGGTTCTTCGGTGCACAGCGGATTCGCGGCGTGCGGTCGGGATCGCTCCGCGCAGAGAAAGCACTTCTCGGTCACATCTCGTATGGACTGGTTTTCTCGCAACAGTTCCGGCTCGAAGCCTTCTACGACTATGGACTCTTTGACGACAAAGCATCGGGATACGACCGGGAGCCGTTCCAGGGCGTCGGTATCGCCGGCCAGACTCTGGGACCGTACGGCACACTGCTGCGGCTCGATCTCGGAAAAACGGTTGGAAAAAATTCGCAGGACGACTTCGTCGCCAACATCGTCTTTCTGAAACTGTTCAACGGCGTCCCGAAACGTTTTCGATTCTGGCAAGATAGATCGTGAGGCTGACGGGCATGGTAGCGAAGTGAGGTGTACCTCAGGCTCGGTCTTGAGTTAGGTGAGGTCGCGACCTCTCCCCTCTCCCCGGCGGGGAGAGGGTGCGGCCGCAGCCGCGGGTGAGGGGCGTGACAGTCTCGCGACAGCGTGGAAATGCGCGACGGCGTGGGTCGTTGTTTTTCGCGTCGAGATTAAGTGCCGAACAGCTCGCCAATAGCGTTCGAGGGCACGACAGCGTGGACTGATGTTTTGCGTGCAAAGATCAGCCGACGAACACGTACGGCCCCTCACCCGCCGCTGCGGCGGCACCCTCTCCCCGCCGGGGAGAGGGAAGATAAAAAGGTTGGGCGCGCAATCGCCGTCCCTACTTTTGTCTTTGCTCGATGCGCCGCTCCAACACGATGCTGGGATCGAAGTTCTCGATTCTCAGGAACCACTCCGCCGCGGCATAGAGCGCTTCCTCGGGGATCAGTCCGACGATTTCTGTCGATAGGACATCCACGCCAAAACGCGAGGCCTCTTCGCGAACCAGCGTGAAGGCTCGATGGATAGGTGTCTTCCTGTAATCGAGGAGGTTCATCGAAACCTGCACGATGCCGCGCCGGTGGAGATGGATCGGCAGGGCCCGGACATAGCGAAGGCCGCCGCTGACTCCACGAACCGATCGCGCGATTTTCTCGGCGATGTCGATTCGCTCGGTATTGAGCTGGACGTTGAAGGCGATGAGTGGAACCCGGGCACCTATGATCGAGACACCGGCCGATGCGTGAACTGCCGCCGGGCCGAAGTCGGGCTGCCATTGCCGGTCGGTAATCTTTTTGGCGAAGTTCTCGAAGCCACCTGAGCGGATGATCGGGAGCTCCCGTCGATGGGCCGCTCTTGCGGCCTCTTCGTAGAGATAGATGGGGATGTTGAATCGTTCCGCAACCAGCCGCCCGGTCTCCTCAGCGAGGGCAACACACTCCGCCATCGCTGCCCCCTTCAAAGGAACGAAGGGGACGACGTCGACGGCCCCAACCCGCGGATGCTCCCCGGTGTGGTGTCGCAGATCAATGCGTTCGACGGCGATCTCGAACAGCGCCAGCGTCGCCTGGACCAGCGCGGGGCCGTTCTCGGAGGCGTAGGTGAAAACGCTACGGTTGTGGTCGGGGTCGGAGGTGACGTGAAGAAACAGGACATCGGGAACGGCACGAATGGCGTCGGCGATTCTGGAGATCGTCTCAGGATCACGCCCTTCGCTCACGTTCGGAACCACTTCGATCATAGAGGCAGTCTAAAGCGGGTCTGGGAACCTTGTCATCCTGAGGGAGCACGCGCGAAACACGGGACCAGGAAAAGGTGAGTGCGACCGGAGGATCTTTGGTGACACTGGCGAGGTCGTCAATGAGCTCCACGGAAATGTCACCAAAGATCCTTCACTTCGCTCAGGATGACAAGTTTCCCTGACGTGCAGGCTCGGGATCCTCCGCTACTCCGAGTAAATCTGGATCTCCGGGATGTTCCGATATTTCTCGGCGTAGTCGAGTCCGAAGCCGATTACGAAATGGGGGTCGATGGTGAAGCCGACGAAGTCGGCCTTGAAAGGGACCTTTCGCGTGGCCGGCTTGTCGAGCAGAGTCGCCACCATCACCTTACTGGCGCCGCGACTCTGGATGTAGCCATACACTTCTCCCATCGACATCCCGCTGTCGATGATGTCCTCGACAATGAGGACCCCCTTACCGGTCATGTCGAGTTGCGGCTCCTTGAGGATCGTCACCACTCCCGAGCTCTGCTTCTGGCTCCCGTAGCTGGACACCTGGATGAAGTCGATGGCCACGTCCCGATCCATCGCTCTGACGAGGTCGGTGAGGAAGAAGACGCCTCCCTTGAGGACGCAGAGAGCAATGAGCTCCTCCCCCTCGAAGTGCGAAGCGATCTCCCGCCCCATTTCAGTGATTCTCTGTTCGATTTGTCCGCGGGAAATTAACGTCTGAAAGGCCATCTGTGCCAGAATTCTAACAGCGGATGTTGGATGTTAGATGCTGGAGGTTCGAGGTTAGAGGTTATTAGCTGTCAGATGTCGGCTGTTCGCAGTTGTTGGCAACCCGCCTGCGACATCCAGCCTCCAAAATCCAACATCTAACATCCACCATCTAACATCCACCATCATCCAGGATCCACTCCAGGGAGCGGGAATGTCGGTAGCGGAAATCGGGCAACTGCACGGGCGCTACGTCCGTCTGTCCGACAAGTTCAAATCGATCTGGACTTACAACCAGTTCGCCGCCGGCGTCTATAAGAACATCCTGCAGTTGCCGCTGCCCTACAAGATCGATTTCCAGAAGGTTTACGACACGATCCGGGTGGCCGGTGACGCTATTCAATCCAACGTCGGTTCGGCCAGTGCTGCGCCGTTGCTGGAGAGTTGCGAGATAGAGCTCCAGCCGATCGTTACCGAGCTCGCAGCTGCCGACGAGCTGATCACTGCCTCGATCCTCCGCCGCTTTTTCGAGAAGCTGCGGCGTCAGGACGACAAGATCATTTTCAACCTCATCAAGTTCTACCTCTACGCCGACGCTGTGAGGAACGATCAGCGCGACAAGCTCGATTTCCTGTTCACGAGAATCGGCGAGGATTTCGTCGAAGAGCGTGGCGATTACGCCCTCAAAGACAGCCAGGAGCTGCGGAAGATGCTCCACGGGTTGACCTCGGTTCGCAGCTGCGGTCCTTCCAGTCCCGAGGATGTGTTCAACCTCGTGAAAACGCTCCGAGCTCTGAAAAAAGAGATTCAGGAAGCGACCGCGATCGAGGAGCTCACAAGCAAGAAGCTGCTCACCAACGTTCGCAATCTCAAGCACAACATCGGCGACATGTTCTTCGACAATGACGTACTGCTGGCCATCATCGACTGCAATATCGTCACGAAGAATGTCTTCATCCATCTCTACAAGAACGAGGAAGAGAAGATCATCGAGGATTCGCGGAAGCTGCTGGAGAGCGAGCAGTCCATCACCAGTTCAATGAGTCAGAACAATCCGAACTTCGCCGATGAGATGGAACGCTTCAAAAACTTCAAACAACAGTTCGACGATTCGCGGGCCCGCTCCGATCTCAAGCATCACCTCATTACCCAGCTGAAGCTGAGCATGAACCAGCTGCTGTCGCAGATGGATCAGGCCTTTGAAGATCCGACGCAGTGGGCCGACTCCGACATGCTGCTCTATCCCGAGGAAGTCGACGAGGTTCAGGCAAAATTCGGCGACGACCCGCAGCTTCACGGTTACCTCGTGAAAGTGGTTTCGATCCTCAATTACTTCGATCCCGATGTCAGCCAGGATCACATCATCCGTTCGCCAGAGGCCAAGGGGCTGCGGCTGGAGACCTGGGAGATCGATGCTTTTCAAAAGCTGTACTGGGGACGTCAGCTATCCAAGGACGATTCCGACGACCTGCTGCTTCTCTATCTGCGCGCTGCAGCAATGCGGCTGAAGATCGAAGACGAGGCCCAGTCGTTGCTGACCCAGCCGAAGGACAAAAAGTCGGATCCGCTGCTGCTGGAGAAAGTCGGCGCCACTCTGGAGCGGGCCAAGGATCTCGATACCCGATTCAACGAGTTCCTCGACGGAGGACCGTTCGGGCTTTCCTCAAAAACGACTCACCGCCTCTATCGCTCGCGCTTGCGTCTCATGCGCAGCTTCTCAGGTCTGTGGCTGCTCTACGATCAGCACGCGGCGCTCGAAGAACGCATCGAACGCTTCCGGTAAGAGGAACAATGCGCTGTCCCGCGCAGACGCCCGAGTAGGGTGCAATCTGCGGGGCACGACAATCCAGCGCGCGAAGGCGCGCGGCAGACCTGTAGCACCGGGCGTAAGCCCGGTGTTTCCGCGGACCCGTAGAGAAACATGCCTTCAACTTATGCGAGCCCGCGAAGGCGGGCGGCAGATCGCGGAGGAGCCGTCATATCGCCCGCCTTCGCGGGCTGAAGAAGGTGTCCAGCGGCATCGTCGACACCGGGCTCACGCCCGGTGCTACAGATCTACCGCGCGCCTTCGCGCGCTTGGGTTGGACAGGACGCGCAGGTGCGCGTCCCTACGCTTGGATCTGCGGTTCAAGTCAGCGCTTAGAACTCCAGCGTCTGGCAGAATCGCTGTCCCCACAGCGATCGCGGTCGGTTGAAGTAGCCGAGGTCGGCGCCGGTCTCGCGCTGGACGCGGCGCAGCACATGACGGATTCCAAGGGGCTCGCTCTCAGCCGGTGGAAGAATCCCGAGATACATGCGCGGATCGATGCAGAGGTTCTTCATCTGAATCAGATCGAGCTTCGTAGTTTCGATAGCCCCGAGCAGGGCATCGACCTCTCCCTCCTGATCGGTGATGCCGGGAAAGATCAAGTAGTTGATGGACGTGTAAACGCCGAGTGCTTTGGCGCGCCGGATCGACTCCACCACGTTCTGAAGCTCATAGGTGACGGGGCGGTAATAGGGAGAGTAAAAGTCTTCCCGGAACGAGTTCAGGCTCACCCGGATCGAGTCCAGTCCTGCTTTGGCCAACTCTTCGACGGCGTTGGGGTCGTAGCCGTTGGTGTTGAGATGAAGCGAGCCGTTTTTCGTGATGCTGCGAATGCGGCGGATCGATTCACCGATGAGTCGCCATTGCATGAGCGGCTCACCTTCACAGCCCTGTCCGAACGAGACGATTCCGTCGGGGACGGCGATTAAATGGTTTGCCGCCAACTCCACGATCTCATCGACGCGCGGCAGGAATGTAATGCGCTCATGGGATGCTTCGCAGGTCGGATCTTCCTGCAATGAGATGCAACCGACGCAACGGGCCGTGCAGGCTGCAGATAGTGGCACAGGAGCTTCATGACGAACGTAAAAAGCGTTCTTCGCAGCGAAGCAGTGATACTCGAGCGCACATCTCTTGATGTGCTGATACAGCCGATTGCCCGGCGATTCC
>DASZZV010000129.1:0-15679 GCA_035544835.1 Thermoanaerobaculia bacterium | reverse complement strand
CGGTGTGGAGTCTTGGAGCTCTCTTACGATTGTGCGAGGCGCCGAAGGGTCGAGTCCCCCGCCCAGATCCCTCGCTCGACGCTCGGGATGACACCTCCGCAAAGCGGCCTAAATACTGGGAGTTTCTTAGAAGCAAGGGCGTGCGGGTGGGAGGGGCGAGGGACCTCGCAAGCTCGTACATTCTCCATTCCAGGCGGCGCAGAACTCCAAATGTACGAGTTTGCGAGTCCCTCGCCCCTCCCGCACACCCGCCCTTGCTCGGGATGACACACGGGTAGCGTTCGCGCCGTCCCTCACTGTTCCGGCGCCTCATCAAACGCCGACGCCTTCCGGCGGGCGCTGACCAGCATGATCAGCAGGACACCGGTCAATGTCAGCAGACTGCCGATGGCCGCTTTCGTCGTGATGACCTCATGAAGAAATACGAAGCCGAGCATCATGGAGATGACGACTGCGAGCTGCGAAATCACGCCGGCTGTGACGGTCTCGACCCATCGATACGAATAGGTCATCAACAGTTGGGCGGCGATCGACAGCAGGCCGACGGCCAGCAGCAAGCCCCACTCCCTGGGCGTCGGCGTCTTCCAGCTCCAAAGAGCGAACGGCGCCGTTGCCACCAGCCCGAAAAGGCTGAAGCTGGCGAAGATGGCCCAGGCTCCTTCGGTGCGCCGCGCCGAGCGTATGGCTGTGACCGCCGCACCCGACAGGATGGCTGACCCCAATCCAGCCAGCTCCCAGACGCCGAAGCCGAGAAACCGATGCGGCTCAACGCGTCCGATGACGACGAGGGCTACGCCGACCATGGCGATGCCGAGGGGAGCGATCACGGCTGGACGAAGCGGCTCCCCGATGAACATCGCCGCGAAGAGGCCGCTGAAAATCGGCGCTGTGTAGTTCAGAAGCGTGGCGATTCCAACGGGTATGTGCGCGATGGCCAGAAAATACAGAAGAACGGCCAGGCCTCCGAAGAAGCCGCGGTAGATCAGCAGGTCGATTCTCGTGAACGTGAACGCGGCCTTGCGGAACGAGGGGATCACCAGCACCGGTGCAAGGCTGATCAGAAAGCGGATCATCGCCACCTCGCTGCCGGAGATATTCACCGAGGCCAGTTTTGCGGCAAAGGCCATACAGCCGAAGAAGGTCGACGAGGCCACCAGCATCAACAGTGCGAATCGGACTCGTGCGGCCTCCAAAGTCACGGGCACGCGGCGATGGTAAGGTAACGACGGGCGATCCGTCGTAGAAAACGTGTCGCGATCGCAGGCGGGATCCCCTTCATTGCCGGAACAACAGGAGTCTCCTTTGACCGTTTACAGAAAAGCAGAAGCCAGTGATGCCACGGAGATCATTCGTTTTCAGGTCGAGATGGCGCGAGAGACCGAGGCGCTGGAACTCGATCGCGACACGGTGACCCGCGGCGTGACCGCTGTCTTTGATGATCTCGCCAGGGGTTTCTACCTCGTCGCCGAGGAAGCGGGCGTAGTGATCGGATCGTTGATGATCACGTACGAGTGGAGCGACTGGCGGAACGGAGTGGTCTGGTGGATCCAGAGCGTTTACGTCGTGCCCGAACATCGCCGGAAGGGCATTTACGCCGGCCTCTACGAGGAGATCAAGCAACTGGTAGAACGATCGAACGTCCGCGGTCTTCGTCTATACGTCGACCATCGAAACAAGAGCGCCCAGAAAGTCTACGAGCGCCTCGGTATGACCGCCGAGCACTACCAGATGTACGAGTGGATGCGTGAGTGAGTGGAAAAACCTGGCGTGCTGTTGCCTCTCTTGTGTGGCACAGGCACTCTTGCCTGTGCCACACAAGAACCGAACTTGATCGCACAGAGCCGCGTAGCGGCGCTGGTATTTTCGCAATTCTCAATTGATCTCCGACCGTCCAGACGTAGACTTGGAATCGACTCGCAGCACGGAGGGGACTTTGGAGAACAACGAATCAACAGCATCGAGCGGTGAAGGGCACCGTGAAGCCTGGAAAAAAGTGGCCGACTTGCGGGAACAGCTGGATGGGGCCGACGCGGTGAAGCGACGAGTCCGCGGTTTTATTCTCGCGAATCCCGGGCAGGCCCTCGCCATCTCCGCAGGCATCGGATTTCTTCTCGGGTTCGTGGTTCTCCGGCCGCGCTAGGCCAGCTCGCCGGACTTCCGGGAGGCGCCTGGACTATTTACAATGAGCGCATCGGCAGACCTCCATCTCGATGAAAACCGCGGCCCTCATTTCAGCACCGGCATCGAGAAGCCGGCGTGCCACGTCGGTGCGACCGTACCAGGCCGCCCACATGAGCGGCGTATAGGCGTACTCGTCGCGTTGGTCGGCCGGCGTGCCGCTCGCCAGCAACCGTTGAACGGCTGGCAGATCGCCACGAGCCGCCGCCAGCGATAACGCGGCGGTCGGCTCGATGTGACAACCGAGCAGGGGAACGGAGAGGAGGAGGATCATGACCGCTGATTTCATGATCCCAATCTTGACGCTGACTTCGCAGTTGTCAAGTACTTTGCAACGAAAAGTACGGCATTGCCGGAGTGGCGACATCCTGTCGCCTGGCCCGGCGGCGTCCCGCGCCGCCGCCTCGATCCGTACAGCTTGCACGAGAACGGCGCCGCGGGACGGCGCCGAGCCAGGCGGCAAAGATGCCGCCACTCCGGCGCGGCATCTTATCGGTACTGACTCAAGCGCGGCGGTCGCTCATCGGCCAGAAGCAACCACATCCGACGCTCCCGAAAGTAGTCCATCAGTTGACGATTGGCGCTGGCCTCGCCCTCCCGCGCCCACACCACTTCGGAGGCGTCGATATTGGCGTCGTTGTAAACCCACTCGAAATTCGGATCGTGCTCCGCGGCATAGCGGACAATGACGAGGTCTTTGCCGGGAAACGCTTTCAGTGCCGCCATCATCCGCTCACGAACTACCGCCCCCGACCATTCCGGCGGGTAGCCGAACGAGATCGCATGCACGTTCACTAGAAACGCGAGGGGCACCACGAGCACGAGGAAGGTCGCCACCTTGCTGCCAACTCTCGTCGTGCGGCGGCTCATGAGCCGCAGCTGTCGCAGCGACTGGATCCAGATGAAGGTGAAGAGCGGCACCACCGGAGCCCAGTAATGCGGCTGCGTCCAGAAAGCGAGAAACAGGACGCTCATGTTGACGAGGAGAATTCCGTAGGCCCACCGGTCCCAGAAGCGCTGTCGGAAAACGAAGGGAAGCGCCAGTAGCGGAATCCAGAGGATCATCACGCTTCGGAACGGAAACAATGGAATCAACGTGAGCGGCAGCTCGAAGGCCGCTCGACTGATAATGTCCAGCTTCGCCACCGTCGCCATCAGCACTCCTCGGAGACTCTGCTGCGCCAGAACAGCGCCCATCTCGTTGTGCATATGAAACTGGCGCATGACCTCATAACGGTATGCCGGGATCGTCGTGATCCTGCCGCCGATGAAGTAGGGGGCGATGCCGTACTGTTGCTGATAGAGGATGTGCGGGAGGAGAACAGGATTACCGGTGATGGCGCGGTTATAGAGGGCTATCAGGATCACGATTGCGACCGCAGCTCCGGAGAGGATGGCCAAAGTGGGCGCCATCCGTCGAAGGTCATGACCCCGAAGCGAGAGCAACAGCAGTGACGCGCCGATCAGAATCGTGAGCACCAGCCCCTCGAAGGGACGGCTGTTGGCCAGCAGCAGCACCCCTGTGGCGAAGAGCAGCGCATCTCGCTTCCGCGCTGTTGGCGTAGGGCCGCACGGCGTGCGGCCGGTACCCTTTTCGAGAAGCCTCCGGAATGCGCCGAGCAGCAGTGCGCCGCCGAGAAGAGAAACGCTTCCGCCCCAGAACGACTGGATCCAGCCGAAGACGACTGGATGAAGCATCACCATCAGCGCGCCGGTGAACGCCCATCGTCGCGGGAGAAAGGCCAGCAGCGCCCAGTGCGTCGCCGCGCAGGCCAGGGCGAAGGCCAGCCAAGCGCCGAAGAGCGGCAGGCCGGTCAGCAGCTGGCCGACGGCCAGAAAAAAGCCCTGCGCCGGCGGGAACTTCGACATGTAGGTCGGCTGTTGCAGGACATGGAACGTCTCGAAGGCGCGCCACATCGGATGAGCCGGATTGGTGATCCGACCGTGCGCGAAAGTGTCGGCGGCGAGCAGATAGCTGAACTCGTCATGGAGGCGCGGTCGAGGCATCCAGATGGCCAGCGAAACCGTAATACTGAGCGTCAGAGCGGCGGCAAACAGGAGGGGCGTGAGATGTTTTCGCCGCGCCACTCGCCCCACCGCTTTCCCGACTCCGATACCGAACCGCCGGCTTGCCGAAGCGACCATCGCTCCGACCAGCAGCGCGGATGTGAGGACGTAGATTGCTGTATGCAAGCGACCAGTCTACATTTCGAATTTCGGATTTCGGATTTCGAATTTAAAAGAAAAGACGATTCGCGCCTACCCTTACACTGACTCTTTTATATTCGAAATTCGAAATTCGAAATCCGAAATCCGAAATCCACAAGGAGCCCCATGACCAACAGTACATACACGGAAACCGCCACCCTGGCGGGAGGTTGTTTCTGGGGCGTCGAGGAGTTGTTTCGTCAGCAGCCCGGCGTTCTCGATACAGCGGTCGGCTACACCGGCGGGACGCTCGAAAATCCCCGGTACGAGCACATGAAGACGGGAAAGACGGGGCACGCCGAATCGATCCAGATCATTTTCGATCCGGCCACAATCAGCTACGAGGCCATCCTCGAGTTCTTCTTCAAGCTGCACGACCCGACCACAGCCAACCGGCAGGGCAACGACGTCGGCACGCAGTATCGCTCGGCGATTTTCTACCATGACGAGACCCAGCGCGCCACGGCCGAGAGAGTCAAAGAGCGCGTCGACAAATCCGGCAAATGGAAAAGGCCGATCGTCACCGACATCGTTCCCGCCTCGCCTTTCTACTCCGCCGAGGAGTATCACCAGGACTACCTGCAGAAGAATCCCGGCGGCTACACCTGTCACTGGGTGCGGGAGTAGTTCTTCCCTCTCCCGAGGGAGAGGGCTGGTCGCTGACGGCGTCGTGGTTTTTCAATTTTCAATTCGCTCCGCGAGCATGCCTTACAATCCCGGCCGTGAACATCGTCGACACCCTTCTTCATCGCATCGACTCCCGCCAGGCCCGGGTCGGAGTCATCGGCCTCGGCTACGTCGGTCTCCCGCTCGTGCTGCTCTTCGAAGAGAGGGGCTTTCCGGTCATCGGTTTCGACGTCGACTCGAAGAAGACCGAGAGCCTCGCGGCGGGCGAGTCGTACATCCGTCACATCGGACCGGAACGCGTGGCTAAGGCCTTCCGCGATGGAACGGCTGAGGCGACGACGGATTTCTCGAGGCTCGCCGAGTGCGATGCCATTCTCATCTGTGTGCCGACTCCGCTCGGGCCGCACCGTGAGCCCGATCTGTCCTACGTGCAGATGACGGCCGAGCAGGTAGGGGATCATTTGCAGCGCGGTCAGCTGGTGGTCCTGGAATCGACGACCTATCCCGGCACGACGCGCGAGATTCTGCTTCCGCGGCTCGAGAAGCTAGGCTGGAAATGCGGCCAGGACTTTCTGCTGGCCTTCTCGCCGGAGCGCGAAGATCCGGGCAACCCCAGCTTCTCCACGCGCAACATCCCCAAGGTCGTCGGCGGCATCGATGAAGCCTCACAGCGCGCTGCAGTCGCTCTCTACGCGGCTGTCATCGACAAAGTGATTGCCGTCTCCAGCGCCGAGGTGGCGGAGTCGGCCAAGTTGCTGGAGAACATCTTTCGCTCCGTGAACATCGCGCTCGTGAACGAGCTCAAGGTCGTCTTCGACAAGATGGGCATCAACGTCTGGGAAGTGATCGAAGCGGCGAAAACGAAGCCCTTCGGCTTCATGCCCTTCTATCCCGGCCCCGGTCTGGGCGGCCACTGCATCCCCCTCGACCCTTTCTATCTGAGCTGGAAAGCGGCCGAACATGGAGCCTGGGCCCGGTTCATCGAGTTAGCCGGCGAGATCAACTCGTCGATGCCTCGGTATGTGATCGAGAAAACCGCCGAAGCGCTGAATGAGGCCGGCAAGAGTGTGAAGGGAGCGAAGGTGCTCGTGCTCGGTCTCTCCTACAAAGCCGATATCGACGACGATCGCGAGAGCCCCTCGTTCGAGCTCATCGAGATGCTCCAGGAGCGGGGAGCGGACGTCTCGTACTGTGACCCGCACATCCCCTTCGCTCGCAAAGGCCGCAAGCACGACCTCGGGCTCAGCTCCGTTCCATGCACGGCCGACGAGTTCGGGAAATACGACGCGCTGGTCCTATCGACGGCGCACACATCCTTCAAAGACCTCGCACTCTACGGCGCCGCAAAGATCGTGATCGACACCCGGAACATCGTCGAATCCACCGCGGTCAGCAAAGGAAGACTGTACCGGGCATGATGGCGGGGATTTCGGATTTCGGATTTCGAATTTAAAATCAAAAGCAAAACCCGGTTTCTTTTGCCTTTAAATTCGAAATTCGAAATTCGAAATCCGAAATCCCCGCCATCTTCCGCCATACTCTTCTCATGTCCGACGATCTTCCCGGTCACGATCTCATCGCTGAGGGTCTCGTGGATCTCGCAGCCGGGCGGGAGTCGATCGCCGGCCTGCTCGTTTCCATCGGTGCTCCCCGTCTTCGTCAGGTGGGGGTGGAGGTTCCGGAGACCGGCATCGACGATCCTGAACATCGACTCTACGATCTGTTGACCGAGAGCGATTCCCACTCAGCGCATTCGCGATACAACGCCCTGATTCGTACCCTGGTCAGTTTCGAGCGAGCGGCATGCGTCCGGCAGTCTCGATAGAGCGCCTTCGCCGCTTCATGGGCGAGCTGGGGCGCGCCTCTGAAGTCGTCGCCACCGTTTACCTCGTCGGCGGCGCGTCGGCGCTTCTCATCGGCTGGCGGGACAGCACGATCGACGTCGATTTGAAGCTGATCCCGGATCACGACTCACTCTATCGCGCCATTCGCCGTCTGAAAGAAGAACTGGAGATCAATGTGGAGCTCGCCGCGCCAGACGACTTTCTTCCGGCCTTGCCGGGATGGGAAGAGCGCAGTCCATTCATTGCCACTGAGGGCCGGGTCACGTTTCGCCACTACGACTTTTACGCGCAGGCCTTGTCGAAGATCGAGCGCGGTCACTCCCGCGATCTGAAGGACGTTTCTGAGATGAAAGACCGCCATCTCATCGAGCCGGCCCGTCTCCTCGTTCTGTTTCACGAGATCGAGCCGGCGCTGGTTCGATTCCCGGCCATCGATGCCGGCGACCTCCGCCGCCGCCTGGAGGCATGGGGCGGGTGAGGCGATTTCGGATTTCGGATTTCGAATTTAAAGTCAAAATCAAGAATCGGTTTCTTTTGCTTTCAAATCCGAAATCCGAAATTCGAAATCCGAAATTTCAAATCCCTCCCCATTCCTGCTACCATCTGTTCAGACGTTGAACAGACTGCCGCTGAGTCTGTTCACGCTATGAACAGATGGCCGTCAGGGTCGAAGTATCCGACGATGTCCGTTACCGCCTGCTGAAACTCGTAGAGCAGCATCCCGAGCTCACGCAGCGCGAGGCCGCCGCCCAACTTGGCATGAGTGTGGGCAAGGCCAATTACTGTTTCCGTGCCCTCATGCAGAAGGGCTGGATCAAGGCCAGGAACTTCAAGAACAGCAGGCACAAGGTTGGCTACATCTACCTGCTGACTCCCAAGGGGATCGAGGAGAAGCTCAAGGTCACCTACCGCTTTCTGGACCGGAAAGTGAAGGAGTACGAGGAGCTCGGCGAAGAGCTGCGGATCCTCAACGAAGAAGTCGGGGAACTGCAGAGAGGTGAGAATTTCGAATTTCGGAATTCGAAATTCGAATTGAAAACCAAAGACCCTGAAGCCAAACCTGCGTCAGCCTTGCAAATTCGAAATCCGAAATCCGAAATCCGAAATCCCCAATAGCCCATGCCTATTCTCAAACGCGAATCCGATATTTTTCCCGAGACCCTCTTCGAGCTCGACGATGCCGACCGTCTCTGGCGCGTCGCCCACGTCAAGAGCCGCCAGGAGAAAGTCCTGGCCCGCTATCTTCTTGAGCGCAACATCCCCTTCTATCTCCCGCAAACCGAACAGACCACGAAGCGTAGTGGCAGAACCTTCAAGTCCTACACTCCGCTCTTTGGCGGTTACGTCTTCGTGAGAACGATCAAGGAAGACACGCTGACCATCCGCCGCAGTGAGGTCATCGCCAACCTCATCGACGTTCATGATCAACATCAGCTCCAGGAGGAGCTTCACCAGCTCCATCGCCTGCAGCAGAGTGGCGCGCTCCTGGTCCCATACCCCGAGCTCACCGTGGGCGACAAGGTGAGGGTCACCGAGGGGGTTTTCAAAGGTTACGAGGGGCTGATCGTCCGAGAGAAAGGCGACACCCGTCTCGTCGTCTCCATCTCCATGCTCCGTCAATCGGTAGCAGCAGAATTCGGTCGTGAATCGATCGCACCAGCAAGAAAAGTAGCGTGAGTAACGAGGGATTTCGGATTTCGAATTTCGGATTTCGAATTTAAAAGCAGCAGCAGGATGTCGAAGCCCACCAGCAGCCCCGAATCGTCGGTGATGTACACCGAAAGGGGCGGGGCCCGTGGGGGCGATTTCGGATTTCGAATTTCGGATTTAAAAGGAGCAGGTAACTTAGTCACCTCCCTGATCTGTCTCTTCTAAATCCGAAATTCGAAATCCGAAATCCGAAATCCCCCGCCTCTTTTAAATTCGAAATCCCAAATTCGAAATCCGAAATGAAAAAAGCCCTCATCACCGGCATCACCGGCCAGGACGGCTCGTATCTCGCCGAGCTGTTGCTCGAAAAGGGCTACGAGGTCCACGGCATCATCCGCCGTTCTTCGTCGTTCAACACCGAGCGCATCGACCACATCTATCAGGATCCGCATGAGCGCAAGCTCCGTCTCATCCTTCATTACGGCGACCTGAACGATGCCTCGTCGCTCAACCGCATTCTCCGTCTGGCCAACCCCGACGAGATCTACAACCTCGGCGCCCAGAGCCACGTGAAGGTCTCGTTCGACACCCCGGAGTACACCGGAGAGGTGACGGGGCTGGGATCGACGCGGTTGCTCGAGGCCATCCGCGAGTTGCAAATTCGCCCCAGGATCTACCAGGCTTCATCGTCCGAGATGTTCGGCAAAGCGCAGGAGACGCCGCAGCGGGAGACGACGCCGTTCTATCCCCGTAGCCCCTATGGCGTGGCCAAGGTCTACTCCTACTGGATGACCGTGAACTACCGCGAGGCCTACGGCCTCTTCGCCTGCAACGGCATTCTCTTCAACCACGAGTCGCCGCGGCGCGGCGAGACCTTCGTCTCCCGGAAGGTAACCAGGGCGGTGGGACGAATTGCGCAAGGCCTTCAGGATCGCCTCTATCTGGGCAACCTCGATGCGAAACGAGACTGGGGCTACGCGAAGGACTACGTAGAGGCGATGTGGCTGATGTTGCAACAGGACAGGCCCGACGACTATGTGATCGCCTCGGGTGAAACGCACACCGTCAGAGAGTTCTGCGAGTTAGCCTTCACGAGAGCTAGCCTTTCGCTCCGTTGGGAAGGAGAGGGGATTCAAGAGAAAGGACTCGACAAGACGAGCGGGCGGGTGCTTGTTGAAGTAGATCCTCGTTACCTTCGCCCCACCGAGGTCGAGCTCCTGCTCGGGGACGCTACGAAGGCAAAAACACAGCTCGGCTGGTCTGCCCAAACCACCTTCCGCGAGTTAGTCCACATGATGGTCGATTCCGACATGGCGCTGGCCGAGCGCGAGTCGCGAGTCACCGTCAAACATCTCCCCTCTCCCGAGGGAGAGGGTGGCCGTGAGGCCGGGTGAGGGCAAGCGTCCGTAAAGAGGGATTTCGAAATTGGAATTTCGAATTTCGAATTTAGAAAAGACAATCGCTGACGGCCTCTTCTTTTAAATCCAAAATCCGAAATCCGAAATCCGAATTGCCCCATCCCTCTTCTTTCAAATTCGAAATCCAAAATTCGAAATCCGAAATCCCCTCATGACCCCCTTCACATCCTCTTCTCGAATCTACGTCGCAGGGCATCGCGGTATGGTCGGCTCAGCAGTCGTGCGCAAGCTACGCACAGAGGGATTCGACAACCTGCTCCTTCGCACTCGGGCCGAGCTCGACCTGCTCGACCAGCGCAGCGTTGATCAATTCTTCAAAAATGAGAAGCCAGAATTCGTCTTTATGCCCGCCGGGCGGGTCGGGGGCATCTACGCGAACAGCACCCATCAGGCCGAGTTTCTCTATGAAAACCTCATGCTGGCCGCCAACGTCATTCACGCCGCCTACAGGAATGATGTGAAAAAGCTCCTCTACCTCGGAAGCTCCTGCATCTACCCGAAAGACGCCCCGCAGCCGATCAAAGAAGAATATTTGCTCACCGGCCCGCTCGAAGAGACCAACGAAGGCTACGCCCTCGCCAAGATCGTCGGTCTCAAGCTCTGCGAAAAGTACAATGAGAAGGATATTTCGGATTTCGGATTTCGGATTTCGGATTTAAAAGAATCGGAGCCCGGAGCTCCCTCCACTCCGCCTCTTTTAAATTCGAAATTCGAAATTCGAAATCCGAAATTGCCTTCCCGCTTCATCTCGGCGATGCCGACCAACATCTATGGACCTGGGGACAATTACGATCCACTCCATTCCCATGTCATCCCCGGAATGATGCGACGGTTTCACGAGGCCAAAACCAGGGGGGCGTCACGGGTCGAGGTGTGGGGTACCGGAAAAGCCAAACGCGAGTTTCTTCACGTTGACGATCTCGCCGACGCCCTGATTCTTCTCATGAAGAACTACGAAGAGCCCGGCACGATCAACGTCGGCGTCGGTGAAGATCTCACCATCGCCGAGCTCGCGCTACTGATAAAAGAGGTGGTGGGGTTCGAGGGAGAGATCGTCTTCGATGAGACCAAGCCAGACGGGACGCCCCGCAAGCTCCTCGACGTGGCCCGCATCCACGCCCTCGGCTGGAAAGCGAGCATCCCCCTGAGAGAAGGCCTCCAAAAAACACACGAGGGGGCGTTCCATCTCCCCTCTCCCGAGGGAGAGGGTGGCCGTGAGGCCGGGTGAGGGCGGTCGTCGGTGAGAAGATGATGACGAATGAAACAGGAATCGCCTAAGCAACTGGCGCTCGGTGCTTCTCTCAAATTCAAGATCCAAACGGCCAATTCACAATGTCTGAGCAGACCCGATGAGCTCCACGCCTACGCGCACCGCGGCAGAAATATTGTCGCTCTGGCGGAGCAGAAACAGACCATGGCGGGCGATTACGGTTTGCGGGAGATCGGCCTCTTCGGATCGTATGCAGATGGCCGTTGACGCCGTTGTGAGGAACTTCGAGAAGATCATCGGTGAAGCGGCGCGGAATCTTCCGGAGGAGATTCGACTTCGTCACCCGGGAGTGGCGTGGCGGGAGGCCGTGGGGTTCAGGAACGTCCTGATCCACGAGTACTTCGGCGTAGACGCGGAAGTGCTCTGGGAAACGGTGAAGACGGATTGAAGAGGACAGCAGTGATGCAGAATAGACGGCGAACGCTCATCGAGCAGGAAGCGGCGAATATATGAAGACAGCCGATCCCGAACTACTTCGGGACATCGTCGTGCGGGTGACGGCGGCAGTGCATCCATCACGGATTATCCTCTTCGGGTCGGCCGCTCGTGGGGAGTTGGGACGGAACAGCGATCTGGATATCCTGGTGATCATGCCGGAAGGGAGCCACAGGAGGCGCACGGCTCGAGAGGTATTCCGCGCGCTCCGGGGGATCGGGACGCCAAAGGACATTGTGGTGGTGACAGAACGCGATGTGGAGGAGTATGGCGAGAACCCCTCATTCGTGCTGAAGCCAGCGCTCGAGGAAGGGCTCGTGCTCTATGCCGCGGGATAGGGCGACACCGGGATCAGCAGAGGATTGGCTCGCCCGCGCCAGGAGCGATCTGGCGATCGCCCGATCGCCTTTGCCCGAGGGAGCGTTTCTCGAGGATCTGTGTTTCCACGCGCAACAGGCTGCGGAAAAGGCATTGAAAGCAGTCCGGCAAGCGGGAATCGTCGTCGCTTGGGCGGCTCGTGAAATCTCCCCTTTCCCGAGGGAGAGGGTGGCCGTGAGGCCGGGTGAGGGCGCTCGTCGGCAAGAACAGAAGTAACAAGATATCGCTCAGCGAACGCGCTCGCGAAAGCCGGAGAAATGAAATGAACCCACCAAGCGTAGATAAGCACACCATACTCCGGCGCATCACCGAACATCGCCAGGAGCGATCAGCCCGGTGAAAGCGGCTGTCATCCCGAGCCGGCGTGCGGGTGGGAAGGCGAGGGACCTCTCAGGCTACGAACGATGTAGAGAGGAACGACCCGATCTCAATCCGCAGGTCACGTGGTTCCGCTGCACATCGTTCGTGAACTCTGGAGATCCCTTACGCAGACGTGAAGAGCTTGTCATCCTGAGCCGAAGAATGGCGGAGTGCCACCGCTGAGAGGAATGACAGGTGGTGCCGGATCGGAGTGGCGACATCCTGTCGCCTGGCTCGGCGCCATCCCGTGGCGCCGTCTGGTGGTGACCTCTCCGGGGACGGCGGCGCGGGACGCCGCCGAGCCAGGCGGCAGGATGCCGCCACTCCGGAACGGCCAGTGTCATCCTGAGCCGCAGCGAAGGATCTTTGGTGACATCAGGGCGATCCGAGTTCCAATCCCGCGAGTGTCACCAAAGATCCTTCGGTCGCAGTCACCGCGTTCCTGGCCCTTCACTTCCGCGCCTGCTCCTCAGGATGACAATCCGTTCATTTCGGCTTCAACGACACTCACCTCATCGTTCCCTTGCTCGGGATGACAAAGGGGTCATTCCCGCGACACCGAAGAATCGACGGTCATGAGAGATGCTCTGAAGCCGCGACTGCGCGACGCGATCCTGGCCGAGGCGATTCATGGTGCCTGATCCTCTTGTCGATCTGGAAGACGAGAGTGTCTCGAAGTTGATCTCACAGCTTGAATCGAAGTGACCCGCCTCTTTTAATTCGAAATTCGAAATTGCTACGCTTTCTCCTATGACCATGGATCGAGTCATCGACGAACCCGCGGTTGCTGAGGCCCTCGAGAGCCTTTGTCGGAAACACCGAGTCCTGCGACTCTCGCTGTTCGGCTCGGGTGCCGCGGGCACTCTCACGGACGAGAGTGACCTTGATTTCATGGTCGAGTTCGAGGGAATGCCTCCTTCAGCGCATGCCGATGCGTACTTTGGATTGCTGGCGAATCTGGAGGCGGTCTGTCAGCGCAGGATCGATCTTCTGGAGAGGTCTGCCATTGAAAACCCTTACCTACTTCGCAGGATCGAACGTTCGCGACGCCTCATTTATGAAGCAGCCTGACCATGTAGATCATGAAAATTCGAAATTCAAAGTCAGCTCCCGCTTCTTTTAAATTCGAAATCCGAAATCCGAAATCCGAAATTCGAGATTCCGAATTCCCATGAACAAGAAAGATCTGGAACAACGCACTAAGCGCTTCGCCCTGCAGGTGATCGACTTCTGCGATGCGTTGCCGAGAGCTCGTTCCTCCGAAGTTCTCGCGAAGCAGCTGATTCGATCAGCGACATCCATTGGGGCCAACTATCGGGAAGCGAACCGGGCTGAATCGCGCAAGGACTTCATTCACAAAATCGCCATCGTCGAGAAAGAAGCGGCGGAAACCGAATACTGGCTCGAGCTCATTGTCGAGCGCGTCTCAGCTGACAATACGGAAGTTCGACCTATTCTTCAGGAGTCGCGTGAGATCCTGGCCATCTTTACCGCCATCGGACGATCGACCAAGGAAAGAGGAGATCAGATCCGGGAGGACGACGAGGACGTCGGATTTCGAATTTCGGATTTCGAATTTCGAATTTAAAGGCAGAAACGATTCGCGAACGCTTCTTCTTTTAAATTCGAAATTCGAAATCCGAAATCCGAAATCCGAAATCGTCTTCTCCCCTCGCTTTTGCCTTTAAATTCGAAATTCGAAATTCGAAATTCGAAATCCCCCAAAAAACATGTGCGGCATCCTCGGCGTCCTCGGGCGCAACGAAATCACCGACGAACAGTTCGCCGCGGCGCGCGACACGATGATCGCGCGAGGCCCCGACGACGCCGGGTCCTTCGCCGAGCGCGAAGTTCACCTCGGCTTCCGTCGTCTCTCGATCATCGATCTCTCCGCGGCGGGACATCAGCCGATGATCAGCGCCGATGGCCGCTACGTCATCGTCTTCAATGGCGAGATCTACAACTTCCGCGCGTTGCGGAGTGAGCTCGAGGCTGATGGAGCGCGCTTTCGGTCCGAGAGCGACACCGAGGTCATTCTGGAGATGTACGCGCGGCAGGGCGCAGCGACGGTGAAGCGGCTGCGAGGAATGTTCGCTTTGGCGATCTACGACAGGAAAGAGGAAGACCTTTTTCTGGCGCGCGATCGGATGGGAATCAAGCCTCTCTATCTCTGGCGCTTCCCCGGTGGAGTCGCCTTCGCCTCGGAGATTCGAGCGCTGCGTGCTTTGCCAGGCGGACCCTCTACGATCAATCGGCAGGCCATCCGTGAGTTCCTGCACTGGGGCAGCGTGCCGGAACCGCTGACGATGTTCGAGGGTGTCGAGCCGCTCGGTCCCGCGACGACATTGCTCTGGAAGGCCGGCGTCGAGAAGAAGGAAGTCTACTGGGACTTCCCGCAAGGGCCGCCGGACATCATCAAACGCGGCGACGCCATCGACGCCGTGCGGGCCTGCCTGAAGGAAGCGGTGACGCTCCACTGCATCTCCGACGCCCCTCTCGGCGCCTTCCTTAGCGGCGGGATCGACTCGTCGGCGATCGTGAGTCTAATGCGCGAGGCCGGGCAGGAGAAGATTTCCACATTTTCGATGAGTTTCCCGCAGTCCGAGCTCGACGAAGGGCCGTACGCGATCCGGGTGGCCGAGGAGCTGGGGACAAGTCACTCCAACATCTCGGTCACCGAGCAACTGGTGAAGGGTGAGTTGGATGATTTCTTCGCAGCGATGGACCAGCCGACCTGCGATGGTTTCAATAGCTACATGGTGTCGAAGTTCGCGAAACAGGCGGGACTCACGGTCTCGCTATCAGGCATTGGCGGCGACGAGCTCTTCGCCGGATATCCGACCTTTCATCGATCGGAGCGTTTGGTGCCAATTCTTTCCAGACTTCCCGGCTTCCTCAGAAACTTCGCCAGCCGCGAAGGTTCGCGCTTCTCGCAGCGACTGCGCAAGCTGGAGAACCTGTCGATCGATCGCGATCCCGCACTAGCCACCTACCGTCTCCTGCGAGGTCTGTTCTCGCCCTCCCAGGTCGACGCGCTCCTGGCCAGGCCTCTTCTTCAAATCCGAAATTCGAAGTCCGAAATTCGAAATCGTTGGCGCCCGCTTCCTCTATCCAGCTCCGATCACAACGGCGACATCACCGAAACCATGATGCAGCTGGAATCGCGTCGGTACATGCTCAATCAGCTCCTTCGCGATACCGACGTCTTCGGCATGGCTCACTCGCTCGAGATTCGCCCTCCGTTTCTGGACCATGAGCTGGTAGAGATCATGTTCCGTATCGATCCGGAAAGGATTCTCGAAGGGTCGCAA
>DASZZV010000128.1:0-5069 GCA_035544835.1 Thermoanaerobaculia bacterium | reverse complement strand
AAGCTCATCGCGCGGAACGACCCGTTCCCTGTTCCGGAAGAGGTAGACGAGGAGATCGAATTCCTTGGGAGATAGCTTCAGCTTCTGGTTGTTGGCCTCGGCCTCGCGCGTGGCCGGATCGAGACGGAGGAGCTGATCCTGAAAGACGTCCTTCTTCGTCGGCGAGTCGGTGCGACGGATGACGGCGTCGATCCTGGCAAAAAGCTCCTGCAGGCCGAACGGCTTGGTCACATAGTCATCGGCTCCTCCGCGAAGGCCGCGGACCTTGTCGGTCTCGGCTCCGCGGGCCGTGAGAAGAATGACCGGTGTCTTGGATTCCTTGCGGATGTGATCGAGAACCTCGAAGCCGCTCTTCTTGGGAATCATGAGATCGAGCAGCACGAGATCGGGAGAATCGGCGTGGAAACGCTCGATGGCCACCTCCCCGTCGGCGGCGACGCTGGTTTCGTAATTTTCCAGACGGAGGTTGATCTCCAGGGCCTGGCGCAGTCCGGCGTCGTCTTCTACGATGAGGATCTTCGTCATCTTCAGACCTCTCCCTGCGCCTGGCGTGACACCAGCGCACTGTTCATCGACGATCTTGCGGCCGCCGTTCGCTTTGGAAACAGGAGTCGGAAGCAGGAGCCTTCGCCGGGCCGGGACTCTACTTCGACCCTGCCGCCGTGGGCGGCTACGATCTGCTGCACGAGGGTCAGGCCCAGTCCCGCCCCTCGCCTGGTCTCTGTGTCGGAGAACGCAGCGCGAAAATAAGGATCAAAGATCTTGGAGAGGTCCTGGGCGCGAATTCCGATCCCATGATCCTTCACCGCCAGCACGACGAATTCCAGGCCCTGAGACAGCGAAACTTCTACGTTGTTGCTGTTAATCGAATACTTGATGGCATTGTCGATGAGGTTCACCAGCGCGCGTGAGACAGCTTCCCTGTCCCATGATTGTTCTTCTACGGACAAGTCGAGATCGAGTTGCACAGAGAAGCCTTTGTTGGAGATCCACGATTCGTAAGTGGTGATGACTGAGCGTACCAGCTGAACAGGGTCGACAGGACTGAACGCAGTGCGCGGCGCCGCTTTCTGAAGGCGGGCAACATCGAGAACGTTCTCGACGAGATGGCTCAGATGAAGGACCTCGCGGAGAATCGACTCCTGCAGATCGGCCCGTTCCTTTGCCGTCAGCCTGGTGCTTCGTTTGAGGGTCTCGGCACCGAGCCGGATCATGGAAAGGGGTGTACGCAGCTCATGCGACACATTCGCGATCAGAGCCCCTCGAAGCTGCATCGCCTCAGCCTCCTTTTCCAGACCTCGCATGGCAGCGAAGGCACCGGCGGCGACGACGAGCACGGCGAACCCGGCAAACCAGAGACTGATGACGCGGACGCTGTGCCATCCCGTTCCGACGTACGAGCTCCTGATCGACGCCTCGATTGCGTAGCCGTTCAACGGCGGAGCAAGAGATGTGATGACGGCTGGGCCTACCTCGCGATTGACGAGTCCGGTGATGCCGCGCTTTGGGATCAGACGAATCTGAGACTGTTCGCGAAAACCGGTGGTCTCACGAATCGACGACGATCGCGCCAGCGGCTGTTTCCAGATTCCTGAGGCCGTCATCAGGAGAAGGCGATGAGGATCGTAAGTGTAACGGACGCTGCCACTGGCGGTGTAGAACTCGCTGGCCAGGAGATTCTTGTCTTCGTGCGAGGCCGCTGCCGAGGTGACGTAAACCGACTGGGTCGGGTCGGCGTCGGGGACGTAGATGGCGGAGATGACCCACGGACTCGCCTTGAGCCATTTCTGCAGGGACCCGAACGAGGGCCCTTCTCGGAGTCGCTCGATCTGCTGCCACTGTTCGGATACACGGAACGTCTCGGCGCGTGAGGCGGCGTCGGTTCGCTGTGCTGTGATCTCCGACGCGTATTCGAGATACTGAATGGCCAGAGAGTCCAGGCTTCTCTCCATTTGAATGGAGAGCTGGTAGGAACGATTGGCCAGGATCAGGAGCGCGGCGGTAATGATGACGAAAGGCAGGACGATGGGAGCGCGGCGATAGGCTCCGTCCTTTTCCCGGAGGCTCCGCAGCCTGCTTGCGATGGCCATGTACGGGGTCGCGCGCTCTAATGAGGCGCGCTGGCGCTCTCCGTGTGCGCTTCCTTCAGATGCCCTGCGACGACTCGCTCGATCTGCTTCTCACTCATCGCCGTCAGCTGCGTCGACAGATTCTTATACGTGCCGTCTCTCCGGATGAGGATCGCTACGCGCTGTCCGTCTTTACTCTCGTGGAGAAAGGTTTTAAAAACCGTACCGTCTCTGCCGACCAGATCATGGCCATTGAGACCCATGACCACGTCTCCGGGGCGGAGGCCCGCTTTTTCGGCCGGACTCTCCGGAATGATAGCCTTGATGACCAGATTGCCCGGATTGAAGGTCACACCTAGAAAACGGCGTCCCGACAGGATTTCGCGAATCTTTTTCTCGCACTCGTGCGCGCTCTCCTTGCACTTCGTCTCCTGAGCGGCAAGCCCACCGGCAACGAGCACCGTCAGAGCGAGAATGGCAATGGTCTTTCTGAACAATGATTTCCTCGGATCCATGCAGGAGTTTTTACTCCTCTTTCCCCTGCATTCATCCCTACAAATCGGAAAACATTGTCGAGGATTCCCTTTTGGCCCTTTCCGTCACGGCTACGTTGCAGGGCAGTCTAGTCGGCCGTAGCGAAGACTCCGTCCCCCGTTACCTGGTCGACCACGGAGCCGAAAAGGATTACGGAACCCTCACCACTGGTCTGCTCGATTTCTGCTCGTACCTCGCCGGCCCCCTGCAGCCCCACTGTGCGCAGGATCCCGATGAGAGGCAGCGAAGCGCCAGCAGGAACGTGGCGATCTGTGGAACGGAGCAGCATGCCCTTGATGTCGAAGAATCGGATGGTCACGTCGGCCTCCTTGCCGGCCGTCTCCAGAAGCCCCAGGTTGGTACGGTGCACAGAGTTCTCAGAGAGAGAGAAGACCTGGGCGAAGGATATCGGGGTCGTTTCGTCGGTGAGGCGAGCTCGTTTTTCCTGATTTCTCGACGCTCCGGCGGTACGTGCCGGTGAGCGATCGAGAAGCGGGACAGCCTGACCGAACGTGCCGTTGGCGCTCTGGTTATAGATCCTGCTCCAGCCTATGAATGGCGCCGCAGACTCGATGCGTAGCGAGCCGCTGGTCATGAGACCGGCCGGCAGAGAAGGAAAGTAGCTATCGAGAAAATCGTCGGTATCGGCGGATGCAAATGAATTGAGCTCGACCCTGCGGGTCACGGCCGCTGCCGGATCGACGGACGGGATGTAAGTCAGCAGGAACGTTGCCGGAGAGCTCGAGACATTCGTCAGTTGCAGCGCTGTCCGCCAGACCGAGTTGTTCGCGCCCGGTGTCGAGCCAGCCGCTGGAAGGAAGCGGATGGAATCATCGCCGCTGATCGCGCTGACTTCTCCAAAATGCTGTGCGTAGGTGAAGACGAAATCCCCGGTCTTCTGGTCGACCCTGCTCGCATAAGCGACAGTGGAATCGATCCCGTCGATCCGAAGTGTTCCCGAGAAATCGTTCTGCAGATCGGGGAAGAGGCTCGGCAGGGAGGCCTGAAACGATTGGAATCCTTCCAGCTCCAGGTTCCTCGATGTGACGACCGACCCCTCGTCGTCGAGTAGCTCGAGAGACGCTGAATGCCGTTGGCCCGTAGTCTCCACGATCCCGATATTTGTACGGGCGGCAGCATTCTGACGAATCCCCGGGAGAAGCTGCCGGCTGTTGCCGGCCACCGAGGGCTGGAGCCGGCGCGCCGGAATGCGCTCGCCATAGCTTCCCGCTCCTCCGCGGTTCAGTGTCGTTGCCGAAGCTGAGATGTCGTCGAGGGCATTGGAGCGAAGCTCTAGCATTCCGTTCGTATCATCGGTTGCAAAGAGGTTGCGAACGACATCGGGAGCGACGATCAGCTCACCTTTTTTCGCCGTGAGCAGCACACGCTTCGCCGCAGCGTTCACGCCGAAAGGAATGTAGTCGAGTGACATCGCGCAGTCGCGCTTGCAGAGAATGCGCAGGTCGCTTTCCCAATGTGTGCCGTTTCCTCCCAGGACTGCGCCAACGCCGGGAATCAGCAGTCGTGCTCCGGCAGTTCGGCTGGAACCATCAGCCGGCTCTGTCGCCCGAGTCGTCGGAGGGGCAGGGGCGGGACTTCCGCTGGCGGCTGTGGTGTTCGCAGCGGCGTCGCTGCAGCTGCCGCCCGTCGCTGGATCGGTATAGATTTTCAGGGAGTATGTGTCGGCGATGGCCAGAAGGCCACCTGCTGCCGAGGTTTGAGTGGGGCTGTTCAGACCATTCCCTGCGAACACGATCTGAGGTTGTGCGGCATTTGCAACCGAGACCACGTAAAGCTCGCCTCGAGGATTCGTGATGTAAAGGAGATCTCCCGCCACCGACTCAGCGCCTCCGGGAGGAAGCAGGATCGACGAGATCTCGACCGGCATCGCCGGTGTGGTCAGATCGAACAATCTCAGCGATTCGAGACCGGGAAGTGCGAGCAGTGCAGGATGGGCCGATGTTGACTGCACGATCTGCGCGTCGGTGAATCCGCCGCCGATTCCCGTGGCGGTGACGACGGTGTGATGCGGATCGGCGAGGTCCGCGATCTTGATGCCGTCTGAAACGCCGATGTACACAGCGGTCGGTACCGCTGTCAGCACGCCGGTGGGGCCTCCGTGAGAATCATTCCTCAGTCCTGTAGTCTGAACCGGGTGCGTCGGATCGGTTACGTCGAGGACATGGAATCCCGTCGCTCGATTGGCCTCCAGAAGATAGCTGCCCGCCCAGGCAGCGCCACTTCGCGGAATTCCGAGAGAGCGATAGACGCCTGTTTGACGTGGCGCCAGCGGCGACGAGATGTCGATCAGGTGCACACTGCCGCGGCCATAGACGATAGCGGTGGTATCGCGAAGCTGTACCCGATCGCTGAAATCGCCGATGTAGATCGCCGCAATCTGGCGGGGATTTGTCGGCCTCGTGATATCGAGGACGCGAAACATAGGTGCGTCGGCTACGAAAGCAT
>DASZZV010000127.1:0-6764 GCA_035544835.1 Thermoanaerobaculia bacterium | reverse complement strand
CTTCCGAGCGATATGGAACAGAGCAGGCTGCCAGCCCAGGTGCGGAAGTCCTTGGCCGTAAACTTTTCCCCGATGATCGACTGGATGTACTCGTTTACGTGTCGATCTTTGACCTCGTGAACGGTGCCGTCCTGCACGAACTTGAAGAGCTTCTTCCCTTCGATCTTCTGAAGCTTGCGGACGAGCTTTGCAACCGGTCTGTCCTTGAGGGCGCGGTCATGTGTCTTCTGCCATTTCCCGACGAAGTTGAAATGGAGCTCCGAGCCGCTCACACGGACGTGATCGGTGCGGACCGTGGTCAGCCCGTACGTATCTTCTGAGGCCGCGCTCTTGTCGTTTCCCACCCGGAAGAAGCCCTGATCGATCAAGCGCACGATCGACGCCAGAACCTGCTGCCGGCCAAGGTCGTTGCGGGAGAGATCGGCGCGAACGCGGCCGCGGAGGCCGGGGAGCGCCTCACCAAACTCTACCACCCGCTGAAACTTCTCTTCTTCTCTCTGCCGGCGGAACAGACTGTTGTAGAGGTATTGCGTGCGCCCCTTCTTGTCGACGCCCAGCACCTGCAGAGGCGCTCGGTCGCTGATGGCGATGCGGACCTCCTTCCAGGCCGGGGGGATTCGCAGTTTCTGAATCCGGGCAATGGTCTTGGGGTCGGTGACGGGCTCCCCGGAGGGACGCACGAAAACGAAGCCCGTATTTTTGGTTCCAACGCGGCGTATCCCGTTGGTGTCGAGATGCCAGCGCCTCCGTACGGGCTTCTTCATCACCGGGTGCGAGTTGCGAGATCGATGCCCTCGCGCCGGTTGGAGTGGCGGCATCTCTGCCGCCTGGCTCGGCGGCGTCCCGCGCCGCCGCCCTGGCCAGGCGAAGGATTCCGCTCATGCCCCGAGGGACGGCGGCGCGGGACGCCGCCGGGCCAGGCGACAGGATGTCGCCACTCCGGGCAGCGATGGCACGATCGCCTGTACGTCGTTCCGCGAATCCCTTGCCTCTCTGAGCGAAGTCGGTAGACTCGCGCCTCGATGCCTTTCTTCGACATCCGGGCGAGTGATCCGCCGCCCCTCACCCGCGCTGAAAAGATCGTTCTCTGGTCGATCGGCCTCGCACTCGTAGCGACCCGCTTCGCCGCCCTGTCACGAACGCTCTGGGATTGGGATGAGTGCCTGTTCGTTCTCGGAACTCGACAGTTCAACCCGGCATTGCATCAACCGCATCCGCCCGGTTTTCCTTTCTACATCGCCCTGGCAAAAGTTTTCCGCCTTTTCATGCACGATGACTTTCGAGCTCTGCAGCGGGTGAACTTGATCGCGGCATCGCTTCTGTTTCCGGCAGCATTCCGCCTCGGTCGCGAGCTGAGGCTCTCCTTCGCGACAGCGGTTCTTTCGGCGGTGACCCTCTGTCTGATGCCGAACGTTGTCTACTTCGGAGGAACAGCCTTCAGCGATGTACCCTCCCTGACTCTGGTTCTCGCCGCGTCGGCCTTTCTGCTGGCTGGTTGCCGGAGCAGTCGAGCCTTTCTCACGGGAACGCTTCTCCTTGCGCTGGCCATGGCAATCCGTCCGCAGTGCCTGGTCATAGCACTAGTGCCGGGTCTTCTGGCCACGCTGGCGCGATGGAAACGGAAGCGTCGAGACATCGTCGTGGCGCTGCTCATCGGAGTGACCGTGCTGGGAGTGTCATACGGGCTCTGCGTCCGCGCGGCCGGCGGCTGGAAGTCTTACGGGCTGGCAATTCAAAAACACCGCGATTACTTCATCAAGACCGACACCTACAGGAGTCCCTCGCGGCCCCCGGTCCGAACTCTCGTCGGCGACTTCCTGGTTCATCCCTACAAATCGGAGGACGTTGGCCAGGTCATTTTTCCGCTTGCCGTGATCGGGCTGGCCGTCGCGATCGCCCGGAGGGAACACTGGTTCTACGCGATCACGCTCGGCTCGTTTCTGCCATTCGCAGTATTCGCGCTCTTCATGGTCGATCCGAACAGTGTCACCCGGTACTCGATCGCGTACGTTCCAATCTACGCGCTGTTCGCGGGCCGGGCCATGGCAGCGCTCGGAGAACTTCCTGTTGCGCCGAGGTGGCGGATTTTCATGGTGTCGCTGGCCGGGAGTGCGCTCTCGCTGTGGCTGATTTTCTGGGCTGTTCCGGTGGTGCGGCGGGTGACCTCCAGCAGCTCTCCGCCACTCGCCGCGATCCGGTGGATCCGCTCGCATCTGACCCCCTCGCATGCGACTCTCTACGTCGAGAACGCGATGGAACCGTTTGCGACGGCATACCTCCCCGAGTACCGATGCATCACAATCAATCACGATACGGATGTACCGCTCGAGGTAACCGAGAACGCCTTCCTTTTTCAGGAAGGGGCTACGCCAAGCCCGCCCGGGCATAACTTCTTTCGACATCACGGGCGTCTGTTCAGGGTTGCCCGGCAGCGCTATTTCGAGGTGTCAGTAGCCCCGCTGAGCACAGCGCCCCACTACGGGCGGGGATGGTATTCGGCGGAGGGACTTAATCCCGCCCGATGGATGAGCGGGCGGTCAGAGCTCTCACTTCCCGCTCTCGGCCTGCCGGCCCAGCTGGAGATCGAGTTCGAGGTACCCCTGGTCGGGAGGCATCCGACGGTGTCTTTCTTCATCAATGGCCGGAAAGTCGCCGATGCGATCGTCACGACGTCGCCGGCCTTCGCGAAGTTCCTTGTTCCTCAGGAAGAGACGCAGAAGACATCTCGACTCACTCTCGTCACTTCCGCCGTCGCCAATCCCGCGCACCTCGGTGTGAACGACGACGACCGCGACCTCGGGTTGATGATTCACACGCTGACCTGGAAACCGGTAAAGTAACGCAAGGCACCGCTCCCGCTGGGGTCTTGTGTGGCACAGGCACTCTTTGTGTGTCGGCCGTCGAGGCCGACCTCTCTGTTGAGTTGCAGCAGGAACGCCGCGGCTCGACGCCGCGGCACACAGGCAAGAGTGCCTGTGCCACACAAGGACCAATCTCTACTTCAGCGTGAAGCGGAACGGAACCCCGTACCAGGTCTTCACCCGCTTGCCGTCTTTTACGCCTGGTGCGAAGGTGAAGCCTCGAACCGCCCGAAGCGCCGCTTCGTTGAAGCCAAATGGCTTCGACTCGCCACGTAAGATCTTGGTGTCGATGACTTTGCCTGTTTCCGAGACGAGCGCGCTGATGATGACTTCATCCTCGATCCTCTGACGCTGCGCTACGGGCGGATACACCGGATTGACCTGACGCAGCACTCGTGGCGCTTGATCCAGGTCGCCGCTGTTTACGAGATCGCCTTCTTGTGTGGCGCTCTGCACAAGCGGCGATGTGGATGGCGGCGGTGTCGATGCAGCGATGGCCGGCCCCGGGTTGGGCTGTACGGTTGCTGTTTGTGGAGCGGGCGCAGCCGGCTCGGGTCGAGCGACGGCTGGCTGGGGACGGCGTGCCTCATCGAGCTGTGCAGCCGAGGGAGGCGTCGGCTCAGGTCGCGTCGTTGCCGAAGGCGTGGTCTGAGCGCCGCCTGGTTTCTTCGGGTCGATCGTCTTGTTGTAGTCGGCTTGAAGCTTCTGGACCTCAGCCTGAAGGCGACGATTCACCTCGTCCTCAATCGCCTTCTTGCGGGCATCGGCGCTGGAGCTCGTACTGGCGCTGGTCGAGGGGAGCACCGAGACCACCGGCGAGACAGGCGGTGGCTGTACGGCGGCGGGCGGCGGAGTCGCCTTGGCGACCGGCGGCGCCGGCTTCGCCGAAGGCGCGGCTTTCCGGGTCATCACATAGGCGATGCCTGCGCCGGCGAGAAGGAGGATGACCAGAGCGGCCGCGATGAGAGGCGTCTTGTTTTTCGGCTTCTCGTCGGCCGATCCGAAGGTCGGCGTGGGAAACGAGGCCGGGGTAGCGCCTGGCGAGTCGACTGTCTCCCGGGGCGGCATGAGCTCTGCCAGATACGGCGCGACGCTTACCTTCGACTCTTTCTCGCTCTCTACGGCTTCGCCTTCCATCTCCTTCCGCAGAAGGGTGTGAAGGTAGAAAGCGAGATTGAATGTAGTCGGGGCGTAGGTGCCGCCACTGAGTAATTGCGACAGAGCCTGCCGAAAATCACCGGCCGATCCGTAGCGCTCGGCCGGATTTAAGACCATCGACTTGTGAAGGATGGTGCGAATTTCGGGCGGGATCGGCTCGGCACCCTGAGCCAGAACGGCGTTGGAGAGCGCCGAGTCGATTCCTCCAGCGGAGGGATCAGGTGGTTCCTGATTGGTCAGACAAAGAAAGAGAATCGCGCCGAGCGAATAGATGTCGGACGCTTTTGTGGCCTCGCCACTCTCCCGTATTTCAGGGGCTATGTAGGGGCCGAGCTCCGCCGCGGCCGGGCCGCCTCTCGGGATTGAAGCGGCGATTCCCTTTCCGAGCTGCTGTCCGGCGGTGCGGACATCGCCATCGTCGGTCACCCAGATGAAGTGGGGAAGGATCGCGCCATGATTGAGGCGGCCCCCCCCGATCTTGAGATTGTTCAAGCCCTCTACGGAGCTGGCTACTTTTTCGGCGATCGACAGCGCCTGTTCCGTAGAGATCGGTTGCGCATGCGACGTCGCGGAACCACGGGCTCGCTCGATGATGTGACGGAGGGTTCGCCCACCCGCGTACTCGTGGACGATGGTCGGCGTGTCCTCAACGATCGTGATGGTCTGGTTCTTTACGGACGTTCCAATCGTGATTTGTGGAACGATTTTTCCTGCGCCCTCGGCGGCTTCCCGCATCGAGTTACGATCTCCGCCACTGAGACGATGGAGTGCTACGACAGGCCCGAGACCGTTGTCTTCAATCGTTCCGGCGCGCCACATCTCACCCAGGGCGTGAGTGTCCAGCTTCTTGAAGAGGATGAATCTGCCAAACCTGTCGAAAGGCTTCGATCGGACCTTCGTTGCCATTGGAAAACCCCCGGATTGTGGACCGTCGAGAACCTGGCCTGCACTTCTCACAGGGTATCGTCATGAGGAAGCGGGGAGCGGCCTGGATGCGAAGCACAAGGCGTTCGCAGGCTAGCATCGCCGCGCCAACGCGTCAACGGCTCTGTGGGGCGGTGTTGGAATGTCTGAAGGGGAGCTTCTGAAACGTCATCACGTTCTTGTTGTGCTCCTCCAATGTCCTGGCGAAGGCGTGCGAGCCGTCGTTACGCGCCACGAAGTAGAGATACTCGGTCGGTGCCGGATTCGCTGCTGCACGCAGCGAGGCCAGACCTGGATTCGCGATCGGGCCCGGGGGAAAACCGTGACTGACGTAGGTGTTGTAGGGCGACGCCGCATGCAGATCGCCTTTCCTGATGTTGCCATTCCATGAGCCGGAGAGCTTCATGGCGTAGATCACCGTGGGATCGGCCTGCAGCAGCATGTTCTTGTGGAACCGGTTCAGATACACCGATGCCACGAGCTGTCTCTCCGCGGGAAGGCGCGCTTCGGTCTCGACGATGGAGGCCAGCGTTACCGTATCGTGAAGGCTCAGACCTGACGAGATGTAGGCCAGCTCATGTCCGAAGTTCCGGCGGAAGTTGTCGACCATGAGCCGGGCGATGTTTTTTGGGCTCATGCCTGGGGTGATCTTGTAGGTGTCGGGAAACAGATACCCTTCGAGACTCTCGGCAGCTGGATCGAGATCCTGAATGGCGTCGATTTCCGCGGTGACCTTCTTCCACTCCGCAGCCGTTCCGAGGTGCTCAGCGGCCATGATCTGTCCAATCGCAAAACGATCGAGACCCTCCCGGATCGTGACCATCCGCATGATGACGTCGCCTCGGATGAGCTTGTCGAGCACGTCGACGGCCGCAGCCGGGCGATCGAACTGGTAGATTCCGGCCTTGAGTAAAGCGCCTCGCCGTATCGTCTTGAGGTAGACGAGGGGCATGAGGGAGTCGCGCAGTACGCCCGCCGCTTCCAGCTTCCGCAGAATGTCGGCGCTGCCTGCCCCGTGCTTGACCTCCACCTGAACCTGAGGAGCGGTGAAACCTTTGTAGGGCGTGACCAGCGCGCGCCAGAAGAAGACACCTCCGCCGATGGCGAAGACGATCATGGCCATGAAGAGGAAGCCGAGGGAAGAGAGGTACTTTCCGCAGCCCCCGCGTTTTGGTTTTCTGGCGCGAGTTGCTATGACTTCCTCCGAAGCGCGTCTAGATAGGACTGCAGGATCACCGCGGCAGCGTCCATGTCGATTCGGCCCCGTTGCTTCTTTCGCGAAGTGCCGGTCTCGCGTGCCAGGCTGGCCGCCTCGGTCGTACTGTAAGACTCATCCCAGAGCACGACTTCTTTGCAGGATTGCTGCCGCAGCTTTTCCGCGAAAGCCTCGAACTTTCCGCGGATGCTGGCGGCGTCGTGGCGTCTTCCAGCCGGAACTCCGAGGACAATTTCGGTGGCCTCGACCTCGTCGGCGAGTTTGGTCAGCACCTCGAGCAGTGCCTGCTCGCTCCCGGGATGCTGGACCACGCTGTGAGGCGAGGCCAGGACCCGCGAGCTGCTCACAGCCACGCCGACGCGTCGGGTTCCGAGATCGATGGCCATGACGGACACCGGCGCATTCTAACGCGCAGATGTCAGATGTCTGATGGCGGAACGTTGTTGAAGGACAAGTGAACGCCCTGTCATCCCGAGCAAGGGACAGCGTGCGCGCTGCCACTGAGAAAAGAAACTGAGTGGGTGTCATCCCGAGCCGCAGCGAGGGATCTGGGCGGGGGCCTTAGACCCTTGGCCATCGAAAATGTTTGCGAGCACCACGATGGA
>DASZZV010000126.1:0-3719 GCA_035544835.1 Thermoanaerobaculia bacterium | reverse complement strand
GCGCCTCGCACAATCGTAAGAGAGCTCCAAGACTCCACACCGCAAGGCCCCCTCCCAGATCCCTCGCTCGACGCTCGGGATGACACCCTGGTTTCTTTCACTCAGACGCCGCGCTCCGCGGTCAATCGCTCGGGATGACATCAACGTCCCCGAAAGCGCCTGAATACGTGGTAACGACTGATGCTCATCCCTCAGCCGCCATCTTTTCCTTCCCACTCTCCAATGATTTCCCGAACATGTCCTTGTAGATCTGGATGATGCTCATGAGCAGCACGAAGACGAGCGGACCAACCAGGATCCCGACGAATCCGAAAGCCTGGATACCGCCCAGGATGGAAAAGAAGAGAACGACCGCGGGCATCTCGGTGCCGCCTTTCATGGCCCAGGGGCGGATCACATTGTCGACCAGCGACACGATAGCCACTCCCCAGACGATCATGAAGATCACCTTCCACAACGCCGCCTCGCCGTTGCTGTACTGGAAGAGAAGATACCCTGCCGCTGGTACCCAGATCGCCGCGGCTCCGATCATGGGGATCAACGAGAAAATAACCGCGACGGCGCCCCAGAGAACAGGCGCGGGAATTCCGACGATGGCCAGCCCGATCCCGGTCACTGCTCCCTGCGCCAAAGCCGTGAGGACCTGACCGCGCAGCGTGGCGTTGATGACGTTCTTGACCTTCAACAGGAGCTCGCGATCGTAGACATCCGGGAGTGGCGAGAGATAGATGACCTCTACGATCAGACGCTCGCCTTCGACGTAAAAGTAGTATATCGCCAGCAGCATCAGGAAAAAGCTGATGACGACGCCGACGATGCCGCCGAGGAACGCAGCCCCGTGGGTGGCAACGAAGCCGGGAATCTTCCTGACGATGCCCATGATGATCTCTTCAGGTTTCACCGAGGCTGGATCGAAGCCGGGAATGAATCGCCGCAACGGCTCGAGATGCGAGCCGAGATGCAGCGACTGCAGGCGGGTCATGACGTTGACGTTCTGCAGCATGTGAAACAGCTCGGTGGCCTGCTGGATGAGCATCAGCATGAGAATGAAAGCCGGAACAAGAATCACGACGAAAACGGCCAGGAGCATCAGAAGCGCCGAAACCGCCGAACGTCCTTTCAGCCTGATCTCGAGCCTCTTGTACAGGGGAAAGCTGAAGGTGACGATCACCGCCGCCATCAGGATAGGAACGAGAAAGGGAAAAAGGATCCGAAGGCTCGTGATGACGATGGCGACGGCCAGAACGAAGAAGAACATCAGCGCCAGAGGCGCTTTCAGCACTCGCTGGCCGCTCGTAACATTCTCACTCTCCGGGAGTTCCATTTTCGCAGACTACAACAGCCAGCCCTCTCTGTGTGCGACACGAATCGAGTTTGCAATCGCCGGCTTCCGAAATTCGGGCAGGCGGGATCTGTTCTGGAACTCACCGCTCCAAGGGCCTGTTCAGGAGAGGGATCGCGTAAAAGGGTAAAACTTGTCGAATCACGTCTTTCACGACCCAAGTAACCGGCGCTGGCGCTGGATCCGGGTGCTGCTTGTCGCGGCGGCTCTGGTCTCGACCGTCGGACTGTCGATTTTTGCCTTCAGCGTCGCGCACATCGTCTCGCTCCCCCAGGCCAGACTGTCGGATTCGGTCAAGAACGGGATTCACTCGGTCATCCCTCATCTGCCCCAGCGCCGTAAGACACTCCAGCAATTTCTGCGCAGCCGGACCCGACGCCAGCTTCTCGATGAAATTTCGCGGGAGAAACTGCGCACCCGCTCGATCGTACAGACGGCAACCCCCTCGACCTCGCTCGTCGCCGCGTTCTACGCGCCGTGGCAACCCGCCAGTCTACGTTCGCTACGCGCGAATGCCGGTCACATCACGCATCTCTTCCCAGCCTGGGTTCACGTAAACACTGATGGAGAGACGATCGACCTGGGTGATTGGAACCCGAAGCTGATGCCAGCCACCAGCGATGTGCTCGATATTGCCGAGAGCCATCAACTCTCCGTCATTCCCGTGATCAACAACGCTCAGGGCGGCCAGTTCGACGGCCAGCGTCTTCATATCCTTCTCAATGACGAGAAGCTTCAGTCGCACCTGATCAATGACCTGAAGGTCTGGCTGGAACGCAACAGCTTCGAGGGCGTCAACATCGACTTCGAGAATCTCGCCCCCGAGGACTACCAGAAACTGCCGGCCTTCATCGAGAAGGTGCGCGACGACTTCGACGGTTCCAACCTGCTCATCACCGCCGATCTCGAAGTCCGCAACACCGGCCTCGACTGGCAGCGCGTGGCCGAAGCGTGCGACTTCGTCATTCTGATGGCCTACGACGAGCACTCGCTCCTCAGTCCGTCCGGACCGATTTCATCGATTGGCTGGTATCGCGACGCTATCGATCGCGCCCTGCAGACGATTCCCCGCAGCAAGCTCGTCGTCGGCCTTGCTAACTATGCCTACGACTGGACCGACGGCGTACAGCGCGCCGTTCCACTGAGCTACCAGGCCGCGCTTCTGACGGCGCATGACTCCTACTCGTCAGAGTCGGAAGTCGTCGACTTCGACCAGGACTCTCTCAATCCGACCTTCAACTACACCGACCCGGCTGGCACCGGCCACGAGGTGTGGATGCTCGACGGCGTCACGGTTGCAAACCAGTGGCGCGTTGCGCAGCAGTATCGCGTCCGCGGCGCCGCACTCTGGGTGCTCGGCCTCGAAGACCCCTCGGTATGGACGGTCCTCGACAAGACAAGACTCGACAAGCCGGTCAACCCGGCGACGCTCCAGCAGATCAGCTTCCCGTACGACATCGATTTCATCGGGCAGGGCGAGATCCTGCAGGTCGACGCCAGCCCGAAAGCGGGATTGAGAACGCTGGAAGTCGATGAGCAGACTGGACTGTTCGTCGATGAGGAGTACGTGACCTTCCCGACCTCCTTCGTGATCCGCCGCAGCGGATATCAGCCGAAGGTGATCGCGCTCACGATCGACGACGGGCCCGCCGAGCCCTATACCAGCGACATGCTGGATGAGCTGAAACGCCTCAATGTGAAGGCGACCTTCTTCGTCGTCGGTGACAACGCCTACCGCTATCCTGACGACGTCGATCGCATGTACCGCGAGGGACACGAGATCGGCAACCATACTTTCACCCATCCCAACGTCGGAACGATCTCACCGCGGCGTGCCGTGATCGAGTTGAATGGAACGCAGCGGGCCATCCAGAGCATCACCGGCCATTCGACAATTCTCTTCCGCGCGCCCTATAACGCCGACGCTGAACCGCAGACGCCGGAAGAGGTCGCGCCCCTCATCCTCGCCTCCAGGCTCGGCTACCTCACCGTCGACGAGTTCATCGATCCACAGGACTGGAACCTCTTCGTCTCCTTTCCGAACGGAGACGTAGAGCGTCGCACCGCCGTCGACTTCGCACGCGACGTCATTCAGCAGGTGCACACAAAAGGTATCGGCAACGGCGTTCTTCTGCATGACGGCGGCGGCGACCGGAGCGAGACCGTCAAGGCCCTCCCTCTGATCGTCAACGCCTTGCGCAAAGAGGGCTATCAGTTCGTTACCGTCTCACAATTGCTGCATTCGACCCGCGACCAGGTCATGCCGCGAGCGGACAAAGAGATGTTGCTCATGCACGACGATCGCGTGGTCTTCCAGTTCATGCACTGGGCCGACATCATCCTGGAGATCGCCTTCATTTCCGCGATCGTCCTCGGG
>DASZZV010000125.1:0-4745 GCA_035544835.1 Thermoanaerobaculia bacterium | reverse complement strand
GTCTGAGTGAAAGAAACCAGGGTGTCATCCCGAGCGTCGAGCGAGGGATCTGGGAGGGGGCCTTGCGGTGTGGAGTCTTGGAGCTCTCTTACGATTGTGCGAGGCGCCGAAGGGTCGAGTCCCCCGCCCAGATCCCTCGCTGCGGCTCGGGATGACACATCAGGGAACCCGCGTAAATACAGGGAGTTTCTTAGAAGCAAGGGTGGGTGTGCGGGAGGCGCGAGGGACCTCTCAACCGGCGAACGGTGTAAGTTGCTCGCTTCCGATCGCATCACTGAAACCGCATTGATTCACAATCGTGCGCCGCTCGAGAGGTCCCTCGCCCCTCCCGCCCGCACGCCCTTGCTCGGGATGACAGCAGAACCAAGCCTCACCGCCTGAGACCTATTCCTCCTCGGCGGCAACGCGTTCCTCAGAATCCCCAGACCAATCATGAAACCGGCCAATCCTCCGAGTACGATGGCAGGATTCTGCCTCGCGAAACGGCGCACCCTCTCCAGCGAGGCTCCCAGGGGAGTCGTGCGCAGCGAGGAGAGCAGGCGGTCGGCCGGAATCCCAGCATCTTCGAGTAGCTGAACAACAGGCGAGGGGCCACGCTCCACCGCCGGAGTTACATCCGGCTTCTGATAAGGGTGGAACTGCGTGGTGGGGCCAATCTGGTCGTTCATCGCTTCCTCCTGCCTTTCTGAGTGCTAGGTGAGTGCCAGGAAAAAAACGGCAGAAGTCTCTGGAACGAAGTGACTTACTCTTCGGTTTTCGCCGGTGCCGCTTTCGCGCGACCCTTTGGCTTCAGGCTCTCGATGACCGATTCCGGGCTAGCTTTTGAACCGGTCTTCTTTGCTTTCACGGGAGCAACGGAAGCAGCTTCCTGCTTCGGTGCCGGGGCCGGGCCGGCCGGTGCCGACGCCTTCACTTTTTCTATATGCTCTGCCCGTAGCGCGCGAGCCTTGCTGCGCTGCACCACTGATCTCTTACGGTGAACTGCTGCTCGCGCTTTCTCTCCATTGATTCTCGACACAATGCCTCCATGGCTTTCAATTCGCGGAATCTATCACATAAAATCGACTCATCTGCGATCGCCGCGGGCTCATCGCGTCGGAGGGGTAATGGCCGAGAATCAAACAACACAGGAACCCGGCCACAAGGCCGAGTAGACTAGACTCCGTGCAAAGCAGCAGTACAGAAACAGCCGGCCTGCTTCCGCGAGTGGCCTCCGGAGACTCCAGCGCACTGGAGACGCTTTATTCCCGCTACTCGCCGACCCTCTATGCGCTTCTGTTGCGAATCCTCGCTGTTCCGGAGGATGCTCAGGAGGTCCTGCAGGAGGTTTTCCTGCAAATCTGGAATCGGGCTTCCATGTTCGAGATCAGTCGGGGAAGTGAGATCGCCTGGATGATCTCGATTGCCCGCAGCAGGGGAATCGATCGCCTCAGGTCCCGCCGGCTGCGGGGTGAGCGAGAGCGTGATGCGGGGAGAGAAATCTCAATTCGTCCGGCCAACGTAGAAACAAAGACGAGTATGGACAACGCCATTGCCAGCGAACAGTCACGAGTGGTCCGGGGGGCTCTGGCAGAGCTTCCCGAGGCCCAGCGCATCGCGCTGGAGCTCGCCTATTTCGAAGGGCTCTCGCAATCCGAGATTTCGGCGAGGCTGAACGAGCCGCTCGGGACCGTCAAGACCCGGATGCAGCTGGGTATGAAGAAGCTGAGAGAGCGGCTCAGCGGGATCAGGCTCTAGTGCACGAGGAATTCGAAAATCTCGCCGCCCTGGTTGCCCTGGGCGCTGCCACGGCAGAAGAACAGTCAGCCCTCGCTGAGCACAACGCTTTGTGTCAAGAGTGCGATCGCTCCCGGATCGCCTACGAGAATGCCTCGGCTGCTTTTGCCCTGGCACTCGATCCGGTGGTCCCTCCTCTCGACCTCGGCCGGAAAGTCATGCGCTCGCTCGTCCGCGACGCCGAGGAAAAAGAGGGGGAAGAACGTTCGCAACGTTTGATTCCAGCGTGGTGGCTGGCCACCGCGGCGACGTTCTTCATGGCCCTGTTTGGCTGGAGCGAGCTCCGTCTACGCGCCGCCCGCGAGCAGATCTCCGAGATTCAGGCGACATCCAGAAGCTTGGACGAGGACAATCGCCGCCTCGCCGAAAAGAACCAGAGCATGTCTGCTCGGATGCAATCGATGGCAGGCGTCGAGATGATCGCCATGAAGCCAATGCCTCCTGCTCCCAAGGCAACCGGTCGCGCCTTCATGGATCCGGTGACTCACCGCGCCGTCGTGGTGCTGGCCAACCTTCCCATGAGTGAAGAAAACCGCTGCTATCAGCTCTGGATCATGCCAAGAGGATCTTCGACTCCCGTCAGCGCCGGCACTTTTGAAGTGCACGACAGCCGCGGCACGGAGATGATGGAGATCCGTGATCTGCCCACCGATTTCGCAGGACTGGCCGTCACGGCCGAGCCTCGGGGTGGGATGCCAGCGCCAACCGGTGAGAAGTATCTGGCCGGCTTTTTGTCCTGAGGGAAGCGTTTAGCTTCTAGCTTCTAGCTTCTGGCTTCTAGCTTCTAGCTTCTAGCTGAAGCTACGGACGTCTCAATTCTCAGGGTACCGGCCGTAAGGACTTACGACCCTTTCTGGCGCAGGTTCAAGAAAATGATCTCGGCCCCTAGCCGGAATGCTAGAAGCTAGAAGCTCGGAGCTAGAAGCTAGAACTCGCGGTCCACGACGATCTCTACCTCTATACGCTCGCATCGGGCACTCTCAAGCGGCTGACGACACAGGCCGGCGCGGAGGAGGAAGCGACGTTCAGTCCCGACGGCCGGCGCGTCGCCTTCATCCGCGATCACAACCTTTACTCGCTCGACGTCACCACCGGTGAAGAGATCCAACTTACCCGAGACGGCCTCGAGGATCGCATCAACAACGGGAAGCTCGACTGGGTCTATCAGGAGGAGATCTTCGGTCGCGGCATTTTCAAAGGCTGGTGGAGTCCCGACTCCCGATCGATCGCCTACCTCAAACTCGACGAGACGCCGGTCCACGAATTCGCCATCGTCGATCACCTGCCCTATCCAACAGGAAGTCGAGAACGAAAACTATCCCAAGGCCGGCAACCCCAACCCGATTGCCCGGCTTCTCATCGTCCCCGCCTCCGGTGGGGCCAGCGCTTAAGTCGATCTCACCGCCTATCCGGTCGAAGATCGGCTGATCGTGAATGTCGACTGGTATCCCGATAGTCACCATGTTGTCTATCAGGTTCAGAATCGCGAGCAGACTATGCCCTGACTCACAGCACCAGTTTCGTAGCCGGAGTTGCCGGCGGGTCGGTTACAGACTGGCGGGATTACGACAGTGTCTATACCGAACGCTACATGCGTACGCCGCAGAACAATCCCACCGGCTACCAGAAGTCATCGCCCCGTTTTGCCGCCGCTGATCTTCATGGGAACCTGCTGCTGATCCACGGCTCAACTGACGACAACGTCCATCTTCAGAACACGATTCAGTTTGCCTATGAGTTGCAGAAAGCGAACAAGCAGTTCGACATGATGGTGTATGCCAAGGCCCGCCACGGCATCATCGAGCAGCCTCAGATCAAACACTATCGAACCATGGTGCTGGACTTCGTCATGAAGAACCTGCATCCAGAATAGGTCAATGGTGCATTTTCAGGGGCGGGCACCCCTACGCTTTTACCTCACACTCCCACGATGTTATAGCCGCAGTCGACGAAGAGAACCTCGCCGGTGATTCCCGATGACATCGAAGAGGCCAGAAAGAGAGCGGCGTCGCCGATCTCGCGGAGCTCGACGTTGCGACGCAGTGGAGCCTTCTCGGCGTTGTGTTTGAGCATATCCGTGAAGCCTTTGATCCCGCGGGCTGCAAGAGTGTTCACCGGTCCCGCGGAAATCGCGTTCACGCGAATCCCTTTAGGTCCCAGGTTGGCGGCCAGATAGCGCACCGACGCTTCGAGAGAGGCCTTGGCAACCCCCATCACGTTGTAGCCACCGATTGCCTTTGAGGCTCCGTAGTAGGTGAGAGCGATGACCGATCCCGATCCCGACTTCTCTAGAAGAGGACCCGCCGCGCGAGTCAGGCCGACCAGCGAGAAGGCCGAGATATCGTGCGCGGTCTGGAAGCCGGTCCGCGAGGTATTGACGAAATCTCCTTCGAGATCTTCCTTCGGCGCATAGGCCACGGCGTGAATCAAGCAGTCCAGCCGTCCGAACTCTTTGTCGACATTCTCGAAAACGGAGCTGATCTCGCCGTCGCTGGTCACATCACACGAGTAGAGCGGGTAGTTTCCATCCAGGGTCGCGGCGAGCTCACTGACACTCTCCTTGAGCCGCTCGCCCTGATAGGCGAAGGCCAGTTTCATCCCGGCCCCATGCAGCGCCCGGGCGATGCCCCAGGCAATCGATCTCTTGTTGGCGACGCCGAATACGATTCCAGTCTTTCCTTCCAGCAACATGGTCAAGCCCCTCCGAATGTGACGATGCATTATGAGACGGGGAATTGAGAATTGAGAATTGAGAATTGAGAAAGGGATACGGAAGTCGCGACAACCCCAAGTCCGAGCGATGGAACAACGGTGGCGCGTTGTAGAAGCCAAATGAACCGTTGTCATCCTGAGCGATTGACCGCGGAGCGCGGCGTCTGAGTGAAAGAAACCAGGGTGTCATCCCGAGCGTCGAGCGAGGGATCTGGGAGGGGGCCTTGCGGTGTGGAGTCTTGGAGCTCTCTTACGAT
>DASZZV010000124.1:0-13106 GCA_035544835.1 Thermoanaerobaculia bacterium | reverse complement strand
GGAAGTCTTCGCGCTGATACGGGATCAGCTTCGCCAGCGCTTTCCGCCGCCCTTCCTCATTCCGGGCCAGAATCATCTCCCTGACCGCCAGGATGCGCTCCTCCTGGAAGAACATGTGTTCGGTCCGGCAGAGACCGATGCCTTCCGCTCCAAACAGTCGCGACACGCGCGTGTCGTTGGGTGTATCGGCATTGGAGCGAACTCCCATCTTCCGCATCGAGTCGGCCCACTTCATCATCCGGTCGAAGTTGCGATAGGTCTCCGAGTCCTCGGGGCGCATCGACTCCTCGATGAGCACCTGGATGACCTCGGACGATCGCGTGGTGATGCGGTCATTCAACACCTCACCGGTGCTGCCGTCGATCGACAGCCAGTCGCCCTCTTCCAGAGCTGGATGGCCCTCGACACGAAGCTCGCCGCGGCTGTAATCGACCCGAACGGTTCCGCAGCCGACGATGCAGGGCTTGCCCATCCCCCGGGCAACGACGGCAGCGTGACTGGTCAGTCCCCCGCGGGTCGTGAGAATTCCGGCGGCAGCATGCATCCCGGAGATGTCCTCCGGCGACGTCTCGATTCGAACCAGAATGACAGGGTCGGCCATCCTGGCCATCTCCACGACACGCTCGGCGCTGAAGAAGATCCGTCCCGTTGCGGCTCCGGGCCCGGCTGGCAAACCCCTGGCGAGAAGACGCCCGCCAGCGAGCGCTTCGCTCTTTGCCCTGGCGTCGAAGACCGGAGCCAGCAACTGCACGATCTGGCCGGCCTCTACTCGCTCGACGGCTTCTTTCGGCTCGATCAACCCTTCGTCGACCATGTCGCAGGCGATCTTCACGGCCGCGAAACCGGTGCGTTTCCCGGTTCGCGTCTGAAGCAGATAAAGGTTTCCCGACTCGATCGTGAACTCGATGTCCTGCATATCGCGGTAGTGCGACTCGAGCTTCTTGTAGACGTCGACGAGCTGCGAGTAGACGCCGGGCATGGTCTCTTCGAGGGACCCACCGGTGGCGTTGTCCTGATCTTTCGAGATTGGCAGCGGCGTCCGGATCCCCGCTACGACGTCTTCGCCCTGCGCGTTGGGGAGAAACTCTCCGAAGAACTTCCGCTCGCCGTTGGAGGGATTGCGAGTGAAGGCGACACCGGTCGCACAATCGGATCCCATGTTTCCAAAGACCATCGACTGCACGTTGACAGCAGTTCCCCAGTGATCGGGAATGTTGTTCAAGCGACGGTAGGTAATGGCCCGCTGGTTCTGCCATGAGCTGAAGACGGCGCCGATCGCGCCCCACAGCTGCTCGAGGACGTCCTGGGGAAAACCATGACCGAGCTTCTTCTCGACCAGGGCCTTGTACGAAACCACCAGCCGGCGCAAAGCCTCCCCTGACAACTCGGGATCAGTCGAGACTTTCTCTTCTTCCTTGAGCTGCGTAAGAAGGTGCTCGAACTCCTCACGATCGATTTCGAGAACGACGTCGGAGTACATTTGAATGAAGCGCCGATAAGAATCGAAAGCGAATCGCGCATCACCTGAAGAGCGGGCCAGGCCTTCAACCGTCTGGTCGTTGAGCCCAAGATTGAGAATCGTATCCATCATCCCCGGCATTGAGGCGCGGGCACCCGATCGAACCGATACCAGGAGGGGGCGTTCCGCATCGCCGAAGGTGCGATTCACGCTCTTCTCCAGCGCTCGGAGATTCGCCGTCACCTCTTCCTGAAGCGAGGGCGGATACGCCCGGCTATGCTCGTAGTAGTACGTGCAGGACTCGGTGGAGATCGTGAATCCGGGTGGTACCGGGACGCCGATATTCGTCATCTCGGCCAGGCCCGCACCCTTCCCGCCGAGAAGCTCTTTCATGCTTCCGCTGCCGTCGGCCTTACCGTTTCCGAAGAAGTAGACGTAGCGAGTCATCGGTCCTCACGCTCCAGAATGAATGGCGGTCATCGTAGCAGGAAGAGGGAAGAGGGGACAGGATGTCATCCGGAGCAAGGCACGACGCTGCATCGCCGATGAGGGAAGGAAACGAGCTTGTCATCCCGAGCAAGGGACGACGCTGCGTCGCCGATGAGGGAAAGAAACGTGCTTGTCATCCTGAGCCGCCGCGGCGAAGGATCTCCAGCAGCAGGATCTGAATTCAGATCGCTATATCTTGAGATCCTTCGCTGCGGCTCAGGATGACAAGCTCGGTAAAGCCGCGTAAATACTATGCGGGTTCCCCGATGTGTCATCCCGAGCCGCAGCGAGGGATCTGGGCGGGGCCCTTCCATCGTAGTGCTCGCGAACATTTTCGATTGCCGAGGGTCTAAGGCCCCCGCCCAGATCCCTCGCTGCGGCTCGGGATGACACCCATTCAGTTTCTTTTCTCAGTGGCAGCGACCACGCTGTCCCCGGCTCAGGATGACAAGGTTGCCTCATTCTCTCAAGTGCCGTCGGCTACCTGCCCACCCGTTCGAGATCGATCCGGCTGTACATGTACCTCTGAATCGGCTGGCGGATCGGCACTATGGTGTTTTCCTTGTCAGCTACGGCGAACTCGAGGCTGGTCATGGGCACGTGGAGCGACTCGAGGGCAGCTCGGAGACCATCGAGCTCCTTCTGTGCGCGGGCGTGATTGGCAGCCTCGGAGCTCTCACGCATCTCGTGCGCGGAGAAGCGAACCCTGCCCCCTCGCTTCAGCAGGCCCACCACGCGTTCGAGCTGGGCCGAGCTTCCGGCGGCGTCCAATGTTCCGCCCCCGTCGAATCGCAAGCCGTACAAAGGAAAGGCGCCCGTGAGGACGATGTAGGCCGCGACGCTGTCAGGGCGCTCCCCGTGAATCTTGTTCTCACTGACCTTCTCGCCGAACCAGCTCTCCATCTGAAAGCTGTAATGCACATTATGGAGATGCCATTCGCAGGAGCTGATGTGAGTCCCACTCGGATCAACGGTCATGATACCGAGGCCATACTGGTTGCGCCGGCTCCAGGCAAAGCGAAAGCTCCGACCGTCGTAACCCCCATCGATGAAGAAAGGGGCTCCATGCAGAAGGTAGCCTTCCAGAAGGTTTCCCTTCTGGCTCAGAAAGAGACGGTCCCCATTCAACTTCCACTCGCCAGAAAGCTCAGGCCGACCGGACACAGAAAGCTCTTCGCCGTACAGCTGTATCTGGGGAATTTCCACCACGTTGTCTCCACCGAGATTTCGCACCATCGTCACGCGAATGTAGGCAGCCTCCGTAGGAGGAGCAGCACGGGGGTCACGATCGCGTCGGGACGTCACTTCGATCGAGGTGAGCGGCAGAAACCCGACCCCGTCAAGTGACGTTTCGATTCGCACCGACTTCACTAATTTCGGAATCTCCGGCGTGTCGGTAGCGACGAGTCCCACCTTTGAAACTCGTGACCGAGCCCGGAGAGCGACGACGGCGCTCTGGACAGGATCGAGCGGAGGTGACCCCCAGGCGGTCTGGTAGTCGCCGTCAAAAGCCTGTTGTGCGGAGCTTTGAAGCGAGAGCTCTCCCGTCCGGTACACCACGGTCGCTCCGTGCATGATGTCGAGCAGATTGTCGGAGGCAAGCTTGTAGTCAGGAGTTGGAAGGGACATTTCGACGTGCTTGAAAACCGGCGGCTCCGCTTTCCTGCATCCGATGAGAAAGAGAAGAGCGGCAGCTGCAAGGAGCCTTTTCATCGATAGTCGCTGCGATCCACCACGATCTTTGTGACGTCGGCAATCTTCGAGGCCAATCCACCGACCCTGCGCAAGAGTGCCAGGCGATTACGCTTCACGCTCTCGTCTTCGACCATCACCATGACATCATTGAAGAAGGTCTCCAATTCCGGAGCGAGGCCTGCGAACGATCGGAGCGCCTCGAGGTAGCGCCGGTCGCCGGTCAGCTCCTCGATCTGGTCAGCAACGATGGCCGTGAGGTCGTTGAGCCGCTTCTCGCTCGGATGCTCGAAGAGCTCGGGACGCAGGAGACTCTCTTCAGAGCCGGCGGTGATGTTGCTGATGCGCTTCGCGGAATCGAGCAGGGAGAGAAAATCCTTCTCGCGCCGAATCTCACGAACCGCCTGCGCGCGCTGAGCAAGGTCGGGCAGCGATGCCGTCCAACCGGACGCCATAGCCGCGGCAATCTCGTCATAGGCCAGACCAAAACGTTCCGTCTCCAGAACCGTTCGAACTCTCTCGGCGACAAAATCGAGCAGCGCGCTCTCGACCTCCGGCCCACCCGTCCGATCGTATTGGCTCAAAGCGCTACTCACCAAAGACGTCACGTCGGCGCGCAGCGTCCAGAGTTGATCGTTCAGAAGAATCTGCACCGCTCCCTGAGCGGCGCGGCGGAGACCGAATGGATCCTTCGATCCCGAGGGTCGGATTCCCACGAGAAAGAAACCGGCCAGGGTGTCGGCCTTGTCGGCCAGCGACACAATCGCCCCCTCGATCGTTCGAGGGAGAGCGCCATCGAGCGAGACCGGCAGGTAGTGATCGTAAACGGCCTTCCAGACTTCGGGCGGCTGCCCCTCCTCGCGGAGGTAGATACCGCCTACCTGCCCCTGCAGATCGGTAAATTCCTTCACCATCTCGGTGACGAGGTCAGCTTTGGAAAGGCGGCCGGCAACGGCGGCGGCAGCGGGATCGATCCCTGCAGACTGTCCGATAAGACGAGCAAGCTTCTCGATACGCAGTGACTTGACGAGATAGTCGCCAAGCTTTTCCTGAAACTGGAGATGAGAAAGCTCCTGGTCCCGTTCGGCAAGTTTTCTACGGCGATCGGTCTCATAGAAAAACCGGGCGTCGGCAAAGCGCGCGTTGGTGACGAAGGCATTGCCGATGGCGGCATTCCCGTCCGGATCACCCTCGTTGTCCATGACGGCAAGGAAAGAGCTGGTGAGGTGCTTGCCGGCCATGATCGGGAGTTGCTTCTGATGAACGCGCATCACGGTGATCAACACTTCCTCGGGAAGACTCAGGTACTCGTCGCGGAAGGTCGCTCTGACGACTCCGGGATATTCCGTGAGATAGCGCCATTGAGACCAGATCGAGGAATCCTCGTTAGGAGTACCGTTTACCTCGGCGGCGAGCTGGCCGCAGCGCTCTCGCATCATCGACTCCCGTTCGCTCTCCGAGATTACGACCTTTGACTGGCGCAGCTTCTCTTTGTAGTCGGCGAAGCTCGAAACCGTGATCGGACCACTCGAAAGCGTTCGGTGCCCTACGGTGACACGGCCCGACTGCGTCCCGAGGAGGTGGAGCGTAAGTACCTCACCGTTCAGCAGGGAGATCACGGAGTGGACGGGACGGATGAACGTGAAGGTCTCATCGCCCCAATGCATCATCTTAGGCCAGCGTAGACCCTCGATGATCTGAGGAATTCTCACCTCCAGAATGTTGGCAGTGCTCTTCCCGGCGATCACGCGTTTGACGCGGATGTAGTCATCGGACGACTCGAGAAGATCAGCAACGGCAGCGTTGTTCTTCTTCAGGAAACCGTTGAGTGCCGCGGTCGGCTTTCCCTCGGCATCATAGGCAGCTCGCTTCGGAGGACCTTTGACTTCCTCGGTACGGTCGGTCTGTTTCTCCGGAAGACTGTGCAGCGCGAAATACATTCTGCGGGATGTCGCGCCAATCGAGACCGAGGACTCGTCCTCAACCCCGAGCTCTTCGGCGCAGAGAGCAAGCAACTGATCGCGAAGACCTGCGTGCGGGAGCATCCATGCCGGGATCTCCTCAGTGAGTAACTCGAAGAAGTACTCCTGCATCATCGCCCCGAGCCAGCCACATCGAGCGAAATAGCTTCCCGTCGTACGTCGCTGAGCAGCGGGAATCCCAGTTTCCGACGCGCCTCGAGATAGGTGCGCGCGCAGCCCAAAGCCAGGTCGCGGACGCGTTTGATGACGCCGACACGCTCGGTCACAGAGATCGCTCCCCGTGCATCGAGTGTGTTGAAGACGTGCGAACACTTCAATGTCCAGTCGTAGGCAGGAAGAACCAGCGGTTCGTCGAGCCCGAGACAGCGACGGGCCTCTTCTTCGTACTGTTCGAAGAGCTTCCAGTGAAGGCCGACCGAAGCCTGTTCGAAGTAGTACTTCGAAAATTCGTACTCCTCCTGCTTCCGGACAGGGCCATAGGAAGCGCCCGCACCCCACTCGATATCAAAGACCGAGCTCTTGCGGGCCAGGAACATCGTGAGCCGCTCGAGGCCATAGGTGATCTCGGCCGACACAGGCTTGAGGTCAATGCCGCCGGCTTGCTGAAAGTAGGTGAACTGCGTGATCTCCATTCCGTCGAGCAATACCTGCCATCCGACTCCCCATGCCCCGAGCGTCGGAGACTCCCAGTTGTCCTCTTCGAAACGGATGTCGTGCCGGGAGAGGTCGAGCCCCAGGGCGCGCAGAGAGTCCAGGTAGAGATCCTGAACGTCCAGAGGCGAAGGCTTCAGGATGACTTGAAACTGGTAGTGCTTCCCGAGCCGGAAGGGGTTGTCTCCGTAACGCCCGTCAGCCGGTCTCCGGGATGGCTGCACGTAGGCGACTCTCCAGGGTTCCGGGCCGAGGACGCGCAGGAATGTTGACGGATGCATCGTCCCAGCCCCCACCTCGAGATCCATCGGATACTCGAGCATGCACCCGCGCGCAGACCAGAACTGCTGCAGACGAAGGATCAGATCCTGAAAAGAGAGGCCCTGCATCGAGCGCGCATTCTAACCGATTCCAATTTACCGAACCGGCGCGGCCCTTCCGCGGCGTGTAGAATCAGGCAATCCCGAAGGTTGCCATGTCCTCCGATGCCACTGCCGCGGTAAAGGTCCGTATCCATCTTCTCGGTCCGTTCACAGTCGAACGCGATGATCAGCCGATTCCTCCCGATGCCTGGGAGCGGCGTCGCGCCTTCGAGCTGCTGCAATTGCTGGCGATCTCACCGGGCGGACGCTTGTCGCGGAATGAGCTGATTGATCTGCTCTGGCCGGAAAAGGATTCAGCAGGCGGCGCGAACAACCTTCACCGCGCCATTCACGATCTTCGCAAGGTCATCGGCAGCGATGCGATTCGGGTCGAGAAGAGCGCGGTCCGTCTTGGCGACGGCGTGTGGGTCGATGTCGCGGAGTTCGAGAAATTGATCGGCGACGCCGATTTCGATCGCCGCACCGGCGCACTTGCAATGTACGGGGAGCTTTGCGCGGGAAGCGCGATGTCGGAGCGAATCGCCCTGGAACGCGACCACCTGCGGCAGAAGTTCATCGACGCCGCTCTAGGCGTCGTTCCGCATGTCATTTCACGGGACAAGCATCGCGCCATCGACCTGCTGCGGCGCGTCCTCGCTGCAGATGCGACGAACGAACAGGCCCTGCGTTTGCTCATGCGCTGCCTGGCCGACGGTGGCCGGCGCGCCGAGGCCCTGCGTCAGTACGCGGAATGCAAGCGTGCCTTGCGCGAGCAGCTCGACGCTGCACCTTCGGCCCAGACAACAGCATTGTTCGACACGCTCGCCAAGGAGGAAGAGACACCGCCACGCCCGCAACTTCTCGGATGGCAGCGCGTCGCCCGCCGACTCCTCGGCAGCGGCCAGCCCCCCGCAACGCGAGGCCGTAGCGAAGCGCTCGCTCTCATCGACGAGTTCACGTCAGGCAACGCCGGCGTCCTTCTTCTCGTCGGCGAAGCTGGCATCGGTAAGACCCATGCGGCCGTCGAGGGTGCGCGCCTCGCCGCTGCGCGCGGTTCAGTGCTCTTCTGCACCGCAGCGCTGGAATTCGAACGCGCCATTCCGTACGGGCCGTTCGTCGAAGCGTGGAACGATCACCTCCGCGCGAGCTCGCTCGGCATTGAGCATAACCCCTTCATCGGCTTCTCTCCGACTCCTGACGGGAATCCGCAGGAGGACAAACTCCGGCTCTTCGAGAGCGCTCGGCAGTCGCTGGAGGCACTGGCCGGATCGTCGACGATTTACTTCGTCCTGGATGATCTTCACTTCGCCGATGAATCGTCGCTCCATCTGTTCCACTACCTCGCTCGCGCAGCTCGGACCATGCCGCTGCTGCTCGTCGGCACGTATCGTGACGAAGAGGTAGCTCTCAACCCGCCACTGAACGCTCTGGCCTCGAGTCTCTATCGCGAACGCCTCGGCGTTCGGGTGGCGTTGGATCGCCTGGATCGTGAAGCGACGCGAAGTCTGATCGACGACCGCCTGGGCCGAAACGTCTCTGACGACACGCTGACCGCTATCTACCGCCTCACGGAGGGGAACCCGTTCTTTACCGAGGAAGTCGTGCAGTCCATGCGCGACGACATCGACGCCTCACCAGCGGTGCCTGCCGATCTCGCCTCGTTCATCACCGACCGCGTGCAGCGGCTTGGGACCGACGTCGAACAGCTTCTCACCGCAGCTGCGGTCATCGGCCAGAGCTTCGACTTTGATCTCGCTCGCGCCGTCGCCGGTCTGGGGGCGGGCGGCGTGCGCGCTCTCGAGTTGGGATTGGCGGCGCGGCTGATCGAGGAAGACGAACCGCGCTATCGTTTCCGGCACGGCCTCGTTCGCGAGTCGCTCCATCAACGAATCTCGCGCGTTAGAAAGAGGGAGCTCCATGAGGCGGTGGCGAACGCGATGGAGTCGGCGACGCCGGATCTCGTCGAAGACCTCGCCCTCCATCTGCGAAAGGCAGGCAAGCCTGAACGCGCGCTGCCGTACCTGATGGCGTCGGCATTTCGCGCCGCCGCGCGCCTCGGACTCGCCGAGGCCGTGAACTTCCTCCGTCAGGCTCTGGTGGCGATGGATGAGCTGAAGCTTCCCCCCGATGAGCAACGCTTCCAGGTTCTGCTGCGACTCGGGCAGATGAACCTCGCTCTTTCGAATCTCGATTCTGCCGTGGAGGAGTTGGACGCCGCAGCGTCGCTCGCCCGGACTGACGGCTGGCGTCCTTCCGCGAACGAGCGCGCCGAAGCGCGACGGTATGCGTCGCTGGCCTTGATCACGGGCGGCAAACTGGAAGAGGCCAACGCCCGCCTGGAAGAAGCGATGAACGATCTCTCCGGTGAAGCGACCAGCCCTCAGTATCCCCACGTCCTCTACCACCTCGCGCAGTTGCGGTGGCACGAGGGCCGGCATCGCGAGGCCTACAGAGTCGCCGAACGCTGTCTCCGCGAAGCGGAGCGTCAGGGCGACCCGCAGCTCATTGCGAATGGCTACGAGATCCTTTCGCTGTCCTGTCACTCCCTCGGCGAGTGGAAAAGCGGGGTCGAGTTCGAAGAGCGCAGACGCGCTCTGGTCGGGAGCACCGTCGATGTGGCGCAAGCCTTCGACGTCCATCTCTGACTGTGGGAGTATCACCTGTATGGTGATCGGAAAAGCGAAGAGATTCACACAATGGTTGCGCAGGTTCACGACCAGGCGCGGCGCATGGGCGCGCTCCGCGCCGTCGCTCTCTGCCGCTGCTTCAGCGGTGCTCTTCATTTCCAGAATGGCAACTGGTCCGAGGCCGCGAGCGCACTGAGCGAAGCAGTCGAGCTTTACCGCAAGATCGGAGGCGCGTCGGGCGAGTCTCTGTCTTTGCAGCGGCAGGGCGTTCTTCTCACCGCGCAGGGAGATCTAGATCACGCCATGGCGGCTTTCCACGCGGGCGTCTTCGCCGCCGAGCGGGCCACCATGCGGTCACACTGTCTGACGCGGTTGTACTCGTCGATGGCCCGCAACCGCATCGCTGCGGGCGACGCCGAAGCCGCGGCCGAGTACCTGCGTCATGGCGAGATGGCCGCCAGACGGCACGGTCACTGCGTCACCTGCAATGCGCTCATCCTACCCGAGGGGGTGCGCGTGCGTATCGCCCTGGGAGAGATCTCGGAGGCAGATGCGAATGCCGCGGAGCTTGAGCGCATCGGGCGCGAGTTCGGCAGTGCGGCCTGGATGGGAATGGCGCGCCAGGCTCGCGGCCGCGTAGCCTCCGCCCAGAAAGCATGGAACGAGGCGGCGACAGCGTTTGCCGACGCAGCTGTGGCCTATCGCGCCATCAGCGCTCCGTACGATGTGGCCCGCTGTCTGGCAGCCGGGGCCTCCATTGCCGTGAAAATGGGAGACTCTCCTCGCGGCGCTGCCCTCGCCGCCGAAGCTGCCGGAATGTTCCGAGACCTAGGCGCTCCCGGCATCGAGTCCTGAGGCGGCCCCCGGCCTGCAAGGGGACTTTACGAACCGCTGCTCGACTCGCTGGTCAGCGGTGATCGAGAATGGCTTCCAAATTACGTTTCTCGTGTAGGCAGGCAACAAAAACGATTCGATCCGGCTCGATGGAGTAATAAAGGGTGTAGCGGAATGGCCTCCGAAGGAGAATCCTCCGGAAACGCGGATTCGCATACGGGTAGCGCTCTGGATCAAGCCGGACTCGCTCGACGGCTTCTTCAACGAAGGACCGAAAGCGGCTGCCGAGGCCCGGCTGTTCGTCCTCGTACCACCGTTGAGCGGCGATCAGATCGCGCTCGGCAACTTTCCGGAACTTGGCCGGAAGCGTCACTCCAGCTTCTGGAGTCGGTCGCGAACCTCCTCCCAAGTGGTCTCATCTTGCGGGTTGGCCTCCATGTCTCGGAGGCGCTTCTCGAGGATCGCGACGTGCGCATTCGGGACAGGAAAAGCGTCGGTATCGCGCTGGACGCTATCCCAGAGGGCTTCAGCAAGCTCGATTCGCTCCGGTGCGGGAAGTTTCAGCGCTTCTGTGAGGAGCGAGGCGTTCACGCCGACGATTCTACCGCGAGATTCTGGAGAAGCCCACCGGTACCTGCTACCGACACCGGTACCTGCGTGACACGACGAGCGCGTACTTCTCGCGGGGGTGCCGGACGGGCAGCTGCCCGTTCCTACCCGTTGCCCTGTGAGAAATGCTGGCCGGCGCGGCCGGTAAGGATTCCGGGAGTCGCGCTCCGTAGAGTCATCCAGAAATCAAAATGAAAAAGGAGCTCACGATGAAACGTTCTCTCATTTTCCTGGTGGCAGTGCTTGCAGTGGCTGTGGTCGCGTCGGCCGCCGACCACGGAGTGTTCACACCCGGCGACATCAAGTGGATGGATGCGCCCAACGCCCTCCCGCCCGGAGCGAAGCTGGCGGTGCTGGAAGGCAATCCCTTCGAGCCGGGGCTTTACACGATGCGCCTGCAAATGCCCGCCGGCTATCGCATCCCGCCGCACTGGCATTCCAAGGACGAGCATGTGACGGTCGTCTCCGGCACGTTCAACCTCGGGATGGGGCAGAAGTTCGACGCGAAGGCCGCGACCGCGATGCCAGCGGGGACGTTCGGCTTCCTCGGCCCGAACATGAAACACTTCGCCTTCGCCAGCGAGCCCACGGTGATTCAACTCCACGGCGAGGGACCGTGGGGCATCTACTACGTCAACGACGCCGACGATCCGCGGAACGCGAAGTAATACGCACAGGAGCATGACCATGACACTCCGGCAAGAAAAAGTTGTGCTGATGATCGCCGACATCAGCGGCTACACCGACTTCATGCTCGCCAACGAGAAGTCGCTCGAGCACAGCCATCTGGTGATCGGCGAGTTGATCAAGACGATTCTGCAGCAGGTCGAGCTGCCACTCACGCTGGCCAAGCTGGAGGGCGACGCCATCTTCATGTACGCCGTAAAGGACGAGCAGTTCGAGGTTCACGCCGAGACGATCGGCCAGCGCCTGCTGCAGTTCTTTCAGCTCTTCTCCGACAAAGTCGGCGAGCTGACGGTCTCCAGCTTCTGCAAGTGCGGAGCGTGCACGAACATCGACAAGCTGAAGCTCAAGGTGATTGTCCACAGCGGGCGTTGCGCGTTCTATCCGATCGCGAATCTGACCGAGCTTTCCGGTGTCGACGTGATCATCATTCATCGGCTGCTCAAGAATTCCGTCGGCAGGAATGAGTACGTGCTCCTCACCGAATCGGCAGAGAACGACTTGAAGATTTCTCTCACCCTGCTTGAAGAGAGTTCGGAAACGTATGACGCCATCGGGACGATCAAGACCTTTGTCTTCCTGTCGCCGGAGGCGCAGCCATACCTTCCCGACACCAGCGGTCCCGCCCCGTCGATCTTCCTCGAGACGTTGCGGTGCGAGATCAAGCGCGAATACGGCGAAGTGGCGACCAATCCAGCGAAAGGTTTTCACTTCCACACCGGCCGACCGCTGGCGCAACTCCTGGGCTACTCCGACGAACTGCTCGGTGACATACCCGAGCGTTCTGTGGAGTCGCTGGCCGGCACCGGAAATCCGTTCGCGCTGGGCCGGCTGGCTCGCGGCGAGCGCGTGGTCGATTTAGGCTGCGGCGCCGGACTCGACTCGCTCATCGCCGCGCGCATGGTTGGTACGGATGGCCGCGTCATCGGCGTCGACATGACGCCGGAAATGTTGGAGAAAGCTGAGACGAGTGCCGAAGAGATGGCACTGCGGAATGTCGACTTTCAGCAGGGCTATATCGAAGAGCTGCCCGTTCCCGATCAGTGGGCGGACGTCGTGATCTCGAACGGAGTGATCAATCTTGCCCCCGACAAGCGGAGAGTCTTTCGCGAAATCCGCCGCGTGCTGAAGCCCGATGGACGCATCCAGATCGGCGACATCATCGTGCAGAAGGCCGTGCCGGAGTCGGCGAAACGAAACATCGATCTCTGGGCCGGCTGAATCGCCGGCGCTCTGCTGGAAGCAGAGCTGATCGCGCTCCTCGCAGAAGAAGGCTTTACCGACATCGAGATTCCGTGGCGTGCCGACGTTTTCCGCGGCGCTCCACAAGACAAAAACTCGGCGGCATTCGGCACGCTCGGCATCAACCTGCGCGCGCGCAAAGCTTCCGTCGTTGAAACCGGCGAACAGCCTGTTGCGGCGGAGACGTTAGCTTGACGGATTTTGGTGAGCTCGCTTCGCAAGCGACCCACCGGATCACAAAGCCAATCAAGGAGGGTTCGATTGGTCGCAGGGTTTGAACCCGCTACCAATGGGTTAGGTTAGGTGCTCGTCGCTGTGGGCGTCTGTTCCGGTTGCGACTCCCCGGGGGGCGGAGGATTGTCCGAGTCAGCCTTCCGATCGGGAGTCTGGCTCGCTGGCGGCGGAGTCGTCTTCGACGGCGAGAGGGTCTGCGTCGTGGCGTCACGAGTCGGGGTCATGCCGCCATCCTCGGAAA
>DASZZV010000123.1:0-3959 GCA_035544835.1 Thermoanaerobaculia bacterium | reverse complement strand
TCTTACGATTGTGCGAGGCGCCGAAGGGTCGAGTCCCCCGCCCAGATCCCTCGCTGCGGCTCGGGATGACACATCAGGGAACCCGCGTAAATACAGGGAGTTTCTTAACAGCCGCAGCGAAGGATCTCAAGATAGGATGATCTGAATTTCACGTCCTGCCACTGGAGATCCTTCGCGCGACGCTCAGGATGACAATCGCTTGTTCGTCTCTCAGTCCTTCGCGCCACGCCCTTCCGGGTAAGTCTCTTGCTACACCCTCAGTGCTGACAGAAAAAAAAGGAGACCTTCCCGACGAGGTGGCTGAGTTCCTGGGGAAGTCGCTGCCGGGCGCCTGGTCAGCGACGGCGCTGCGTGGCGATGCCTCGGTCCGCGGTTACTTCCGAGTTACGACTTCGGACGGAAGCTACATGATGGCCTATTACCCGGAGTCGATCCGGGAAGGGCTGCGCCGTTTTCTTGATGCCTACGACGCCATTCGCGACCACTCCCGCGTTCCCAGAGTGCTGCAGCACTCCCCATTCGCGATCCTTCAGCATGATCTGGGCGATGAAACGCTTTTTGACGTCCTGCAACTCGATCGCCGCCGTGCCCTGCCGCTGTATCGGGAGGCGGTCGACTTGTTGATCGACTTCCAACGATCGCCAGCTCCGGCCCAAGGCATCAACCCGCCCTTTGATGAGACTAAATTTTCGGCCGAGCTGCGGATGACGCTCGAGTTTTATGTTCAACATATTGCGCCAGAAAAAGACACTTGTAAACTTGACGGAATCTTCTCGCAATTAGCAGAAAATCTTACGAGACATCCATACGTTCTATGCCATCGTGATTATCATGGCCAGAATTTACATATCTATAATGGAATTCTTTATATGATCGACTTTCAAGACCTGAGAATGGGTCCTGACACATACGATCTTGCCTCTTTGATTCGCGACCGTGGGGTCTGGAAGCTGCTGGGACGAACAGCGGAAGAGGAACTGCTGGCGCACTACGCCACTGCCACCGGCTCGACAGGAGACATTCAGGAGCGGTACTACGAGGCTCTTCTGCAGCGATCCATCAAAGCTATCGGCACCTTTGCCAGGCAGGCTGTCGTTCGAAATCGAAGAAACTATCTCGACTTCATCCCCTCGACTCTCGAGACAGTTGACGAGTGCATCAGTCATTTGCCGGATTTTGAGGAGCTCAGATCTCTTTTTCCACTGTCCTTCGATGCGGCTTCGTTCCAATAGAAAATCAAGGGAGACCGGTCGCGTATGCTGACGGGTCTACTGTTGGGGTTTCCGGCAAAATGGGAGGAGCTTTCTTGACACATTCAGTAACGTTGTTGCCCGGTGATGGAATCGGCCCCGAGGTCACAGCTTCGGTTGTGGCCATCATCGAGAGCGCCGGTGTAGAAGTGGAGTGGCACAAATTCGTGGTCGGTGCCGAAGCGCTGGCGCAAACCGGAGACCCGCTTCCGCAGGAAGTTCTGGACTCGATCGCCCGGACCACAATCGCCCTCAAGGGTCCGGTCACGACCCCAGTTGCGAAGGGCTTCGCCTCTGTAAACGTTCGTCTGCGCAAGACGCTCGATCTCTATGCCAACCTGAGGCCTGTAAAGTCGCTGACGAGCATCAAGACACGCTTCGAGGACGTCGACATCATCGTCGTTCGCGAGAACACCGAGGACCTCTACAGCGGCCTCGAGCACGAGGTCGTTCCCGGGGTGGTGGAGTCGATCAAGATCATCACCCGCTACGCCTCGACGCGCATTGCCCGGTTTGCCTTCGACTACGCCCGCAAACACGACCGCAAGAGGGTTACGGCGGTTCATAAGGCCAACATCATGAAGATGTCCGACGGCCTTTTCCTGCAGTGCTTCCGCGAGGTGGCGGCCGAGTATCCGGAAATTGTCGCCGACGACCGGATCGTCGACAACCTCTGCATGCAGCTGGTGATGAATCCGAATCAGTTCGATGTTCTGCTTCTCGAGAACCTCTACGGCGACATCGTCTCGGATCTTTGCGCCGGTCTGGTCGGCGGTCTCGGAGTCGTGGCCGGCGCCAATCTCGGTGAAAAGGGAGCTGTCTTCGAGGCGGTACACGGGAGTGCTCCCGACATCGCCGGGCAGAATAGGGCCAATCCGATGGCGCTGCTGCAGTCGTCAATCCTGATGCTCGAGTACCTCGGTGAGGTGGAGGCGGCGCAGCGAATCTACGCGGCACTTCTCAAAGTCCTCGAGGTCGGGAAGGTTCGCACCCGCGACCTTGGCGGTTCGGCCACGACAACGGCTTTCACCAGCGCCATCATTCAAGAGGTGGAGAAGGATTGACCGAAACACAAAAGACCGATTTCAAGCATCTTTTCTTTGAGGGAATCGACCACTTCAATCGCCACGAGTTCTGGGATGCCCATGAGTCGTGGGAGCAGATCTGGCTCGAGGCTGACGAGTCCGCGCAGTTTCTCCAGGGCTTGATTCAGATCGCCGCTGCATACCACCATATCCAGCGGGGAACGATCCGAGGGGCGGGGCGGCTGTTCGAAGCCGCTATGAAGAGACTGGTTCCTTATCCGGAGGGACATTGCGGCCTGTTGCGGGGCGACATGCTGCTTGAGGCCAGGGAGGCCGAGGCCGCTGTTCTGAAGGCGCTGGAGGAGGGCGGAAGCGTTCCGGTGGCGCTGGCCGAGCGCCCGCGGCTGCACATGGCCGCCGACTGGGCCGAGCGGATTCCCGGAAATGAACACTGGTGAATCGGAACGACAATCGCATCAATTCTTTTTCGTGCTGCGTTTGTCGAACAAGAATAGAATTCGTCCGTACTCGACGACATTCTGGCAGTGAATCGAGGTTTGTAATGCAGGAACTAGATCCGCGCGACCGTGACTTGCTCTGCGCGCTGCAGGTCGAGCTCCCGCTCTATTCCACACCATACGCCCTCATCGGACAACAGATCGATATGTCCGAAAAAGAAGTGATCAAGCGCGCTGAGCGCCTCAAACGGGAAGGCGCCCTCAAGCAGATTTCCGGTTCTTTCGACCCTCGAGCCCTCGGATATCGATCCACTCTGGTCGCGGCGAGAATACCGGCGGACAACATCGATCGTGCCGCTTCAGCGATCAACCTACATCCCGGCGTTTCGCAGAACTATCGTCGGAATCACGATTTCAACCTCTGGTTTTCAATCGCCGTCCCACCATCGACGCGCCTCGGGCTTCAGCAGGTTGTGTCGATTCTGAGTGAAGAGGCTGGGTGTGAGGTGGTCCGACTGCTTCCGATGCTCAAGCATTACAGGGCCGGAACCGAGCCCGAGCGGGGCAACGAAGTTGACGCGCATCCTTCGGACACTGCCGCGGCGCTCTCCACGAATGAGATCGAGGTCATCAAGTTGTTGCAGAACGACTTTCCGCTGCAACCTCGCCCTTTCGAGGTCCTTTCCAAAACGTCAGGGATTGACGGCGATGAGTTGCTGACCACGGCCCAGCGCCTCAAAGCGCGAGGGCAACTGAAAAAATTGGCGGCGGTGCTGCAGATCCGGCGCAGTTCGTTCAACGCCAATGCCATGGGTGTCTGGGTGGTTCCCTCCGATCGTGTCGACGAGGTTGCGTCCGCGATGGTGACCAACAAGGCAGTTCTGCAGTGCTTTCTGCGTCCGACATACGAGGACTGGCCCTACAACATCTTCACGACTGTGCAGGCCCGCTCCACCGACGAGTGCGACTCGATTCTCAGCGATCTGGCCCGGCAGACCTCACTGAATGAGATGCGAGCTCTTTATCCGACCAAAGAATATAAGAGCTCTCGTCTCGCTCTGTTCTCTGAGGACAATGCCGAGTGGGAAGCCTCGAGGCTTGACAGCGCGGAACGATCGCAGACAGCAGCGAACGCCGCTTCATAAACGAGAGCTCGTCGGCGAGGAAGCACTGTGAACTTCTCGTTGCTTCTTGTGTGGCACGCACTTTTTGCCTGTGTGTCGGCC
>DASZZV010000122.1:0-31628 GCA_035544835.1 Thermoanaerobaculia bacterium | reverse complement strand
GCTGCAATTCAACAGAGAAGTCGGCCTCGACGGCCGACACACAGGCAAGAGTGCCTGTGCCACACAAGAACCTGCGAGAGGTCAGGCTCCTTGCCGGGAGGGCCACCTCTGGAATTTACGTTTTCCAGCTATGTTAGGCTGGCCGAGATGTCGGAAGATTCTGAGCTCCATCCGGCGGTCCGGGCCATCAAGACCGTTTGCCGTTGCAATAACGTCAAGTACCGCACCATCGAGCGCGCCATCAAGCAGGGCGCATGTTCGATTCGTGAGGTGGCGGCGAAGACACTGGCGACGACCGGATATTGCGGTGGATCGTGTACACCCGACATTCAGGTCATGATCGCCGACATCGCTGGTGGCGCTCGTCCTCCCATCCCAGAGGTGCGTCCCGGAGAAGAGGACGCCTGGTGGCTTACGCCGGCGCCTGGTGGAGAGCGATGAAATCCGGACTCGATATCTACCTGAAGCCTAGCTGAACGTCCTGCAGGAAAGCGGTCGCTCTCCTCGAGGAAAAAGGTTTTGAGCTCAACAAGTACGATCTGGCCAAAGAACCGCCGTCGCGCCCGTTGCTGGATCGCCTGATTGACGGTGATCATCTCGAAGACTTTCTCAATCCACGAAGCCCTCGTTACAAGGAGCTTGAGTTGGACAGGAGAAAGTTGAGCAAGGCCGAAGCGATCGATCTGATTCTGGAGGATCCAAATCTGATGCGGCGTCCTCTGGTGTTGAGCGGATCGAAGGCCGTGTTCGGATTCAAGCCCGAGGAGTACGAGAAGCTACCGCGACGCTGATGCCGGCCGCCTTCTTTCCGCTCGCCTGCCTGACCGTGATGCTCTGGATTCTCTGGAGCGATTCGGTACGCCCCAGGCGTCCTAAGAAAATCATCTATCTCCTGCGGGCTTTTCTGTACCTGGTGGTGAGCGTCGTGTTGATCTACGACCTGGTGCGCTACCCCCGCATCTTCAGCAGAGGCGGAGCGGTCATGGCGATTCTCGCGGCCGTAGTCGGGATCGGCGGGGCGTTTTATTTTTTCGGGAAATCGAGGAAGTCGCCGATTTGAAACCGGAGTGGCGACATCCTGTCGCCTGGCTCGGCGCCATCCCGTGGCGCCGCCCAGCGGAAATGAACAGAACTCCTCGCCTCAACGGGGCGGCGGCGCGGGACGCCGCCGGGCCAGGCGGCAGAGATGCCGCCACTCCGATGTTCAATCCTTCAATTCTTCCCAGATTTCATCGAACGCAATCGCTGCGGGCGGGCGCAGCGCCGGCCCGGCCAGCAGGTCGCGGAACTTGCGCGAGATGCTGGAACTGAAGCGGTAGGCCGCGCCACTCTGGGCGATGAAAAGCGCTGCGCCCTGTTTAGCCAGCATTCTAGTGGCGAAGGTCTTGCAGTCGCGAACCAGTGTTCGATACTCCTTCGTCGAAACAGGCGGTTCGCTGGCGACGCAGTGCGCGACAAAGGCCTCGGCAGCTCGGAGGATCAGGTGAAACTCGACTGTCTCGGTCTGGGGCAGGATGCCTTCGGCATGGCCCTTCACGTCGTCGAGTAAGGAATCGGCGATCCCGAGGATCACGGCGGTGAAGGAGAGCGTCGACCAGTGCCGGTTGTTGAGCCCGTCGAGCATTCCCGGGTAGCACATCGGTCCGATCGTCGGCGCTTCGCGCAGCTCGAGCATGACGCTCTCGCTGCTGCGCATTCCGATAGCATCCCATCCACTCGTTGCCGACACCGCTCCCGGCTCGTTGCGGACGACGTAATAATCGACGCGCCCTTCCTCGTTGCGCGCGGCCGACATGTAGTAGTCGGCGTTGGTGCCGAAGGAGGCGAAGGATTTGACGCCGTTGACGACGTTGTCTTCCGCCAGCGTCGGCATGGCGCAGGCGGGCGACGAAGCCTCGCGCCGGGCGCTGACAGTCGCTTTGGAATTGTGCACATCTCCATGTGCACCCGGTTCTGAGTTAGCCACGGCAAAGATCTTACCCTTCACCGCCTCCCCCCAGGCCCACGAGCGCTGTGCCACAAAAAACGGCCGATGCTCGAGAGGGATGCGCTCGGGGTCGACGAGATAGTTCGCCAGGATGGAGGTATGCATGGCCAGCATCAAAGCCGTCGATGGAGCGGCCGAGGCCAGGCTGCGAAGTGCATCCAGCGTTTCACAGAGGTTGGCGCCATCGCCGCCCGCGGAAGCGGGGACGTTGATGGCCATGATTCCGGCGGCGCGGAGCTGTTCCACGTTGTCGGCAGCATAGGAGCCTTCGCGATCATGCCTGCTCTCGCGTGCTGCGAGATCGGGCAGGATTGCGGCGAGCCGCCGCAGCGGACTTCCGACTTCGAGTGCGTATTCGCTTCTCCTGCTCAACGACGTCCTCCAGGGTAGTGTTTTCAAGAATGTCGGCCACGGCGTCGCGGACACGACGAAAGAGAGTATGGAAACCGGGTGAGGCCTCAACGGGGGAGGGCTGATAAAAGTTTTCGCTGACGCTGCGCACCGGCGCCAGTGCTCCGTCGACGGCGCGCATCACTTCGGCGATGGTGATGACCGAGGCCGGTCTGGCCAGCTTGAAGCCGCCGTCGGAACCGCGCCGGGAGACGATCAGCCGTGCCGCCACCAGCTTGCGAAGGATCTGCTCGAGAAATGGAGTAGGGACGTCGAAGCGCTCGGTTATCTCCTGGCGCTTGCACCATTCCGATCCACTCTCGGCGATGGAAAGCAGGGCCAGGCAGCTGTACTCGCTGGCAGCGGTCATCCTCATGGGGCTATGGTGACGTTGTTGATTGTATTTGTCAACAATGGTGTTTCTGGCATCTCTGGTGTTCTCACGCGTAGGGACGCGCAGCTGCGCGTCCGGCACTCGCGGGGCGGCGGCGATCCGGGCGTGATCGGTCCTGCGTGTTATCTTTTTCGGCGGGTCGTTTACGTCGGCGGGTACCGGACGCGCAGCTGCGCGTCCCTACGATGACACAATGGCCTCCCTCGTGATCACCCTCATCATTCCTGCGCTCGATGAGGAGACGGCCATTGGGCCTCTTCTCGACTCCGTCGATCGAACCCTCATCGACGAGATCATCGTCGGCGACAACGGAAGCCGTGACGCCACGGCTGCGGTGGCGCGGGATCGAGGCGCCGTGGTCGTTGCTGTCCCCGAGCGCGGCTACGGCGCCGCATGCGCCGGTGCTCTTTCCCTGTTGTCTCCGCGCACCGACGTCGTCGTCTTCATCGACGCCGATGGGTCTGATGATGTCAGCGAGATGCCTCTGCTCATCGGGCCGATTCTTCGAGGTGAGGCCGACCTGGTGATCGGCTCGCGCGTCCAGGGCCGACGGGAGCCCGGGGCGCTGAGTTCGCAGCAGCGCTTCGGGAACTGGCTGGCGGTACGCCTCATCGCACTTCTGTTCGGTTTCCGTTACTCCGATCTCGGACCCTACCGCGCCATCCGCCGCGAGCTGCTCGACCGCATTGCCATGAAGGATCGGCGTTTCGGCTGGACCGTGGAGATGCAGATCCGCGCTCTCCAGCTTGGATCGAGGGTAGCCGAGGTTCCGGTGAGTTACAGGCGTCGAATCGGCCGATCGAAGATCAGCGGCACCGTGACCGGGGTTCTGCTTGCCGGCTACTGGATTCTGGCAACGATCTGGCGCCTGCGCAGTAAGGGCGAGGCTGCAGCAAAGGGTTAGGCAAGCGCCCTTGTAGTCCTTCTCCTATCAGCAAAACCCTACTCTGATTATTGGCACTTCTGGAACATCGAGTGCAGTGGGCTGTGGCCGAGCAAGACAGTTCATTCAACCCACTAACCGCTGTTCGGACCAGGAGAAACGCAATGATCAAAAAGACGTTGTTCGCCGCAGCAGCCGCGGCGGCATTGCTCGTCGCAATGCCACCTATCGCCTCTGCCTCATCGCATCGCGAGGCCCCGGGCATCACCGAGGATCCCACGCATGACAATACCGACCTGTGGGTATTTCGCAGCCAGGACAAGCCCGACCTAGTCACTTTCATTACGGACTTCCAGGGCTTCCAGGAGCCTGCCGGTGGCCCGAACTTCTACAACTTCAGCGGTGATGGTTACTACGATATCAAGATCGACAACGACGGTGACGCGGTGGAAGACGTCACCTACCGTTTCACCTTCCGCAACACCTATCGCAACAAGGACACCTTTCTTTACAACACGGGAGTCGTGACCGGCCTGGACGATCCCGATCTCAACTATCGTCAGTTCTACACCATCACGAAGATCGAGTCCGGCAAATCCACAGTCATCGGCTCGGACTATCAGGTCGCCCCGGCCAACATCGGACCACGCTCCACGCCGAACTACGACACGCTGGCCGCCCAGGCCATCTACACCCTTGCGGACGGAGGCAAGGTGTTCGTCGGGCCGCGCGACGATCCGTTCTTCGTCGATGTAGGCTCGATCTTCGACCTTCTTGCTTTGCGCCCGGTCCAGAGTCTTCATCTGATTCCGACCCCCGGTAACACCGCCGGCGTCGATTCCCTCAAGGGATACAACGTTCTGAGCATCTGCATTCAGGTTCCCATGAACCAGGTGACACGCGATCGTCAGGTCCCGACGTCGCCCACGGCAAATAATGCTGTCATCGGCACGTGGTCCAGCTCCAGCCGTTCACGTGTCTCCATCCTCGGCAACGGGACCCGACCGGCACAGAACCTGGGCGGCTTCAAGATTGTGTCCCGCCTCGGCATGCCGCTCGTCAACGAGATCATCGTTCCTGTAGGTTCCAAGGACGCCTTCAACGGCTCCGAGCCGAAAGACGACGCTCAGTTCCTCCCCAAGGTCCTCGATCCTGAAGTTCCCAAGCTCTACACCCTGCTCTATCCCGGAATCAAGGTTCCGCCCGCACCGCGGAACGACCTCGTGCAGGTCTTTCTGACCGGCGTCCCGGGACTGAACATGCGAACGGGCGACAAGCCGAGCGAGATGATCCGCCTCAACCTGGCCATCGCGCCCACTGCGAGTCCGAACCGTCTCGGCGTTCTGGCCGGCGATACACAGGGGTTCCCCAACGGCCGCCGTTTGATCGATGACGTCGTCGACATCGACCTTCGCGTCGCCGCCGGTGTCCTCGTGCCCGGATTCAACGTCGCTCCCAACAACGCTCTCACCGATGGAGTGGACGCCAACGAGAAACCGTTCCTGGCGACGTTCCCCTACGCTGCCTCGCCGTTCTCCGGTTACGACAGCATGCCGCACAACACCGCCAAATAGGCCGGCGGAGAAAATAAGGAGGCCTATATGAAAAAACTACTACTCACGCTCGCTACCGCGCTGCTCCTGATTCCAGGAGCAGCGTTCGCCAACCATTACGCTGATTTCTACGTCATCCCTGTCGCCAGTCACACCCAGGGTCTCAACGGTGTCTGGATGAGTGATGTCGCCATCCAGAACTTCCAGTCGACTCCCATCAATGTCGAGCTCACTTTCGTGCAGGCCGGCGAAGGAAACCCGGACAACGTCACGCAGCTCAGCTTCGGAGACGGGGGAACGGTCATAGTCCCGGCTAAAGGCAGCGTCCTGCTCAAAGATGTGGTCAACAACCTGCCGCTCACGCAGAACAACATGGTCAGCGGTGCCATCCTCATCGGTGCCGATAAGCCATTTGCTGTGACGAGCCGCTCGTACATCACCAGCCCGGGGGGCGGTACGGTCGGACAGACCGTCGTTCCGGCGCGCGACTTTCTCGAGAACGCAGTTGGCGATACGAACAACGCCATGGCCACGGCCTACATCCCCGGTCTGATTTCTAACGCCAGGTACCGCTCGAACCTCGGCTTCGTCGCCGCGACGACGAATGGGGCGGGAGGCATGCGCATCGATGTCACGATCCGCAATGCCGCCGGAGCGCCGGTGGGAGCAACACGCCAGTTCATCGTTGCGCCAGGTTCCATCGAGCAGATCCAGTTCAGCGTGAAGAGCTTCAGCGGTGATGTCTTCGACGTCGGCTCGGCGGAGTTCAACATAGCCGTTGGCGACGGAGCCGTGATTCCCTACGGCTCGGTGGTCGACAACGCCACCGGGGATGCGGTCTTCGTCACCGGACAGTTCCCGGCGAACGCAGCGTTTCCCGGAGGTAAGCAGGCACCCTCGGTTTTTCGCAGCTTCCTGAATAGCGCCACGAAGTAACGATCTAGACTCTGTTTCTCCTCGGCCACCTTTCCTCGGATTGGTGGCCGAGTCATTTCTGATTGGTGGGCGTCACCGGCCGGGGTCTTCCCTTAATCCGCCTGGTGTGTAGATCGTTACTGCAAATAAATCCGTTCCGCCATTTACTTCGTAGTTGCTGCAATAACTAATGAACAGGACAAAACGCACCGCCAAAACACGCACCACCAGCAAGTTGCGATCGAAGAGGTCGGACTTGTGTTTGCTGCACACAGTGGTCGACGACTTGTCGGAGGGGCTGCTGGTCGAGTCAGGTGAGAGGGTCGTCTACATTAACTGGGCCTTTTCGTCCCTTCTCGCATATCGGCGCCCCGCTGAGCTACTCGATCGGCATCTCTCGGACATCGCTGCAGAGGAAGATCTGCCCAGGCTCCTCGATTTCGGACGACGAAGATCCGAGGGAAAGGAGGCGCCTGGCCGCTACGAGTTCCTCGCTCGGCGGAAAGACGGGGGAAAGGTCCGCCTGGACGCCTCGATCTCCACATGCACCGTGGCCGATTGCCTTCTCATTACGACTGTCGTGAGGCCGGTGCTGGAGCACCCAACGGCTCACGATCGCGCCGGTGAGCCAATGTTCGATCTTTCCCCGCTGCCCGGCGTTCATCTGAAGCTGACTGCCCGCGAGCTCGAGGTAATGGAGATGATTCTGCAAGGCTCGCGGACGAAGGAGATCGCCTTCACGCTCGGGCTCAGTGAGAAGACGGTGGCCACCCACCGGGCCAGGATGATGAAGAAGATGAACCTGCTCAACAGCAAGCAACTTTTCCAATACGCGCTCCAGCACGGGTTGATCGACTGGAAATGACAGGCACCGACCGCGGCTCAAGATAGTCCTGACCCTAGGGGACGATTGTAGGAAAATCCCTACGAATGGCCAGCATTCCCTAGCCCGTGTCTTGCAGGTAGGTTCCTCCCAGAAGGGAACCATGCAGAGCAATATTGCGGAGTACAGCGGCTTGACGAATCTAGTCGCTCATCTTGTCGACCAAGCGACTGTGGGGATTCTCGTGGAGTCCGAAGGCATGGTGACGTATGCGAATCCTGCGTATGCCGAGCTGCTTGGTTATCGGAGCGCGAGGCTTCTGATTCGGCTTCCAGTCGAGAGCCTTGTATCGCCCCAGGAGGCGCCGCGGCTGATGGAGTTCGGCCGCCTCCGGGTCAGCGGGGGGCCGGCGCCGTCCGCTTACGACTTCGACGCGCGCCGGCAGGATGACTCCACCTGCCGTCTGCAGGCTTCGGTGTTCACCTCATTCGTCGAGGGGAACGCTTTCATCACAACCGTCGCGCGGCCGGTGGAGAAATCATGTGCGGCTCCGGATACTCTCGAAGACGTGTTGAGTCCGCGTGAACGCGAGACCATGACGATGATTCTGGCCGGAAAAAGAATCAAGGAGATCGCCCTGAGGCTCGACATCAGCGAGAAGACTGTCTGCACCCATCGGTTGAGGATGTTCAAGAAACTGAAGCTCCAGAGCAACCACGATCTGTTTCGCTACGGCGTGGCCCACAAGCTTCTCGACTGGCGCGCCTGATGCCGTGGAGGAGGCGGTTTTGGCTGTCAGTCGGCCGGCTGATTCCTATCGATGTTGAGTGCATTGCCGGACTGCGCTGAGTAGCTCTTCGATATCGAACGGCTTGCGGATCTTTGCGACGATCTGAGCGCCTTCGATCTTATCGATCGCCGCCTGCGAGGTCGCCGAGACGACGATCACAAACTTCTCCCCTGGCCGCTCCGCCTCCGAGGCCTCCAGTACGTCGAACCCGCTGCCCAGGGCCATCATCAGATCGAGGACGATCACGTCGTAATGCCTCATCCGCAGTCGACCGATCGCCTCGTTCCCACTCGATGCTTCGTCAACCTCGAACTTCTCGAGTTGCAGTAGCGTGCGGATTAGTCCTCGGATCGACTCGTCGTCGTCCACGATCAACGCGTAGCGGCTAGTCTGGAGAGACAAAGTGGATCTTCTCTTCGCCCAGCATCTGCATCATCATCGCAGTGGCTGGGCATCTCTCGATTCTAACGCGCCACCGCCCCTTCCTTTCCGACGAGCCACGGGGAGTTCGGAAAAATCCTACATCCCCCTCCGCTGAAGCTCGGGCTCGAGCCGCCGTTGGCCCGCGATTCAAACCGGTTGGCTCGCTACCCTCGGTTGCTTGTGCTCCTCGCCGGAGAGGCCCCGCGATTTCAGAATTCTGAGCGGGTGAGAGAAATCCTACGTCAACCGGGGCCTCAACTCGCCCGCCTCTTGCAGCGCAAGACGTCAACCACTTGAACCGCTGTGACCATCCATCACCACGATTCGTCGTTTCAGAAAGGGAGTGCAACATGAAGAGAGTGTTTCTCGGAATTCTGCTAGTCACTTTGACAGTCCTGATCTCGTTGCCGATGACGGGAGCTCACAAAAAGATGATGATGCCCGCGTCCGATGGCCCTGCCGATCAGGGGACACCGGCGCCCCGGCAGGATGGTGAAGCGGTGTCGGGGAAAGAGGTGTTTCGTTTCGAGACCTTCGGCAACGAGCGTTTCTGGACCGACGCCGTTCGACTGCCCCAGGGCATGGTCGCCGCGAAGGTGACACCCCTGCAGGCGTTGGGGCTCGGCGTGCAGGTTGATCTCGATGCAATCGATCCCGGCACGGTCGGGATTCTGGTCAAGCAGCTCAAGAAGGATCCGACCGGAAAGTCGTCGTCGCTGCTCAACGATCCTAAAGTCACGGTTGCCCTGCTCAATGCCAACGCCATCATCGGTATGCCAGTCAAAGACACCAACCATGACGGCGTGCTCGATGTCATGAAGGGTGACAAGGCCGGAGCGAGCTGCGCACTTTGTCACACCATCACCGATGGAGCCGGCTTCACCGCCTCTGGTGGGGGCTCGATCGGTCATCGGCTCGATGGGCGAGCCAATCACAATCTAAATCTCGGGGCGATCTTTGCTACTGCCTCCAACTCTCGAGCCCTCTACCCGGTTCTTCAACTCTCGCTGAAAGCGAACAAGGGCAAGACCCTGGGACGCGCTCCAACGGGGCTCACCGAGAAGTCGACTGAAGCAGAGGTCGATGCCTACCTGTCCAATCCCAAGTACTACCCGGTCGGTATGTTCGATGACTCGTTCGATGGCAACGGCGACCCGATGCACAACACACCGCTGTTCCGTCAGGATCTTGCCGCTCCCTACGGAAGTGAGGGAGCGCTTGCCAAGCTCGATAACTTCAGCAATCTCGTTTACACCAGCCTGTTCGATCAGACCAACCTGACGTCTCCGGGTGGCCGGGCTTTTCTCCACAAACTGGGCGGAGCGGCCGGCGACGAGATCGCCGACGACTACGTCAGGATTCTCGCCGAGACGGGAGTAACCGGCTATCCGTTCGTGACGGCTAGTGCGGATCCGAATCCGGGAAGTGAAGAAGCCCCGCTGGGAGTTCGCGTCGACAACAGGAAGCTGCTCGATCTCAATGCCTACCTCGCGCATCTCGATGCTCCGGCCGGAGCGAGAGTGGACGCCAAATCTGCAATGCGAGGACGTGAGGTGTTCCGCACCTCCGGTTGCACCGGTTGCCACAACGTCGATCAGGGACGGCCTGTACCCGCTGTCATTCTGCCGATGGCGCAAGTCTTCCCTGGTGATCGTCCGGTTGTGCTGGCCCAGCGCGAGCCACCACTCAATCCCGTCATGAACACACCCGGATCGATCTTTGACGACAAGATGGCGGTCGTGAACGCAAGCCTCCGAGGCGAGAAACGTGGACTGGCCTTGCCGCTTTTGCTCGATCTGTCACGGAAACCTGTCTTTCTGCACGACAACTCTGTGCCGAGCATGGATGCTCTGTTCGATTCGAAGCGCGGAGCGAATGCTCCTCACCCGATTTACATCAGTGACCGGAGGAAGCGCGCGGACCTGATCGAATTTTTGCGAAGCCTCGACACGAGCAATTCGATCAGCGGAATGAAGCGCAAATAGGTTAGAGATGATGCCGAGATTCCCCATTCGACTCGCCTGCGCCTTCGCTTTGCTGATCACTACGAGCGGCTATGCTCACGACTTCTGGATCGAGCCATCGACCTTCCGGCCGAAGGTCGGCGAGAGTCTCACGGCCAGCCTGCGCGTGGGGCAGGACTTCGTCGGAGACCCCGTTCCGCGGAGCGTTCAACTCGTTGACACCTTCACCGTGCGTGATGGCAAGGGGGAGCGCCCTGTCAATGGATACGAGAACGAGGACCCCGCCGGCTATCTCCGGGTCGACAATCCCGGTCTGTCCGTCATTGGGTATCGCAGCAAGGCGTATCCAGTCCAGCTTCCGGCGGCCAGGTTCGAAGAGTTTCTGCGCGCCGAAGGGCTGGAGCCGATCATCGCCTTGCGTCTGCAGCGCGGCGAGTCGCAGAAACCCGACCGCGAGCGTTTCTATCGCTTTGCGAAGGCCTTCGTGCAGGCCGGCGGGGGGCCGGGCAAGGGTTTCGATCGCCCCTTCGGCTACCGTTATGAGTTGATTCCGGAAACGAATCCGCAGAGCAGCAGCCGGCTGGTCGTGCGCGCCATATTTGAAGGCAAGCCGCTGGCTGGCGCACTGATCACGGCCATTCCGCAGCTGGATCCGGCCAGGCGACTCAAGGCCCGTTCCGATCGGAATGGGCGGGTGTCCTTCGATCTGCCGCGCGGAGGTGTGTGGCTCGTAAAGTCGGTCCAGATGGTTGCCGCGCCGGCGGGAACGAATGTCGACTGGGAGAGCTTGTGGGCGTCACTCACGTTCGAAAGATAATGTGCTCGGAGTGCCTGCGACGCCGCTGCCAGGACCAAACCCCTCGGATCGATCTTTGCAGTCGTTTGAATTTGAGGCCAGACGAGATCGCGCCATATCCTTGAGCCGCTTTCGAAGGGGCATACCACCATGACCGAGTCAGCCGTCGTCTTTACCAATGAAACAAGCAGTGCCACAGCTGGAAAAGCGCTCGGCGAAAAACTTTTGAGCGGGTTGTCGAACAAGCCACCCCATGCAGTAATACTCTTCGCCTCATCCCGATACGACTACGGCCTCCTGTTGCAGGCCATCCACGAGAGTTGCAGCCCGAGTGTGCTCGTCGGTTGTTCTTCCGCCGGGGAGTTCGTCAGCCGCGAGCGGGGGGAAGGATCGGCGTCAGCAGTAGGAATCCGTTCGAATTCCATGCGGTTTACGGCTGCTCTCGGGCGGAATCTTCGTGAGGATCGTCACGCCGCCGCCGAGGAGATTGCCAGCTCGTTTCAGGGATTGAAAACGAACCAATTCCCGCATCGCGCGGCGCTGGTTCTGGCCGACGCGCTGGCCGGGTACACCGATGATTTCGTCGAACAGCTCAGCATGGCCACACTCGGCCAGTATCGGTTCTTCGGAGGAGGCGCTGGTGACGACGCGCAGTTCTCGAAGACAGACGTTTTTTGTGGGACCGAAGCGGTGTCCGATGCGGCAGTGGCGTTGGAGATCCTATCCAACAAACCTATTGGTGTGGGGGTAAGTCATGGGTGGGTACCGGCCGGCGAGCCGCTGCGTGTCACCGAGGCAAACGGGTCGACCCTCGTCAGTCTGAACGCGACTCCGGCCGTGGAGATCTTTGAAGAGCACGCCGAGAAGACGGGCCAGCTGTTCGATCGTGCTGATCCCGTTCCATTCTTTCTGCACAATGTCCTGGGGATCGATACCGGTTCGGGATACAAGCTGCGCGTCCCTCTGGCCGTGCTGCCTGACGGTTCCGTCGGCTGCGCCTCCGACATACCCGCCGGAGCCACTGTGCGCATCATGAAAACGACCAGTGCTTCGGCGGTGGATGCGGCGATGACTGCCGCCAGGTCTGCCCTGGGGCAGATGGGCGAGGCTAAGCCTGAGGTTGCGCTCTTCTTCGACTGCGTCGCCACGAGGTTGCGGATGGGCGGCGAGTTCGGTGTGGAGATGGAGGCGCTGCAGCACGCCCTGGGCGATGTGCAATATGCTGGCTGCAACACGTACGGCCAGATAGCCCGTTCCGAGGGGCAGTTCAGCGGCTTCCACAACTGCACCGCGACGGTGGCGCTTCTCCCTGACTAACCACTACAGGGCATTAAAGTGAAAGGCTCTGAAGAAATAGCGGACTTGCTTCGCTGTGCCGTAGCGCTGGCGGATCTGTCCCAGCGTCCCACCGCTGCGGTTGCCCTGGCGCGAATGATGGGCGCGGACGATTTGATCATCTTTGTTCGTGACCCTCAGATCGGGCAGTCGCTGCCGGCGGCCGGGTTTCCCCAGACTCTGCAGGGCAGGCGCTCCTGGCAGGCCCTCATCGACCGGGCCATCGAAGGAGAGACGGCTGAGGGTAGCGTGACTGGAGCAGACGGCCCACTGGATGCGCGGGCTATCGGGGTGGCAGACGGCACAGTCGTCGTGTTGATCGGCGGGAACCCAGAGCAAACAGCCGTCGCGTTGCTCCGTTCCCTGCTGCCGATGTTCGGCTCGTTGATGCGTTTGGAAGCGGTCGCCCATCAAGCAGCGGTTGAGTCGACGATGGCCCGGCAAGCCGCCGCGCAGTCGTCCCAGCTCGCCTCGAAGCTCGATTCGACACGAGCCGAGCTGCAGCGCGCCGTCGACGTCGCGGAGAAGGCCACTCGCGCCCGCGATGAGTTCCTGGCCACCGTGTCACACGAATTGCGCACGCCGCTGACCAGTATCATCGGCTGGATTCAGTTGCTCCGGATGGAGCGCGATGCGAGGTTACTTGCAGATGGACTCGAGACCATCGAGAGAAACGCGCGCGCCCAGACTCGTCTCATTGAGGACATTCTGGACTTCTCGCGGATCAACGCCGGCAAGTTGCGGCTCGAAGTGTCGCCGACCGATCTCGTGGACGTGATGAATACCGCCATCGAGGTGGTTCGGCCCGCTGCCGACGCCAAAGGTGTTCGCGTGGAAAGCGTGTTCGATCCAGATGCCGCGCACGTATCGGGGGATAGCGACCGCCTGCAGCAGGTCATGTGGAACCTTCTGTCTAATGCCGTCAAATTCACGCCGCGTGGCGGCAGAGTGCAGCTGCGGCTCGAGCGGATCAACTCGCAGTGCGAGGTCACCGTCACCGATACCGGGCAGGGCATCGCTCCCGAATTCCTGCCCCATGTGTTTGATCGCTTCAGCCAGGCCGACGGTAGCTCGACCCGGATCCATGCAGGTCTGGGGCTCGGTCTGGGCATCGTCCGGCACCTCGTCGAGCTGCATGGCGGAACAGTGCAGGCCTTCAGCCCCGGGCTGGGTGCGGGGTCGACATTCGCCGTCCGTCTCCCCCTGCTGGTGGCGCACGCTTCCGGAGTTGCTGCGCAGAGCGTCGAGGCTCCTCCCTCGAGATCACTCCAGCAGCATACGGAACTGACCGGCATCTCCATTGTTGTCGTCGAAGACAACGCCGACTCGCGCAGGCTGCTCACGACGATTCTGTCGCGGTCGGGTGCCGTGGTTCGGGCGGCCGAGAGCGTGCCGGCTGCGTTGCGACTCCTCTCCACCGAACGGCCCGATATCGTGATCAGTGATATCGAAATGCCCGGTGAAGACGGCTATTCGCTCATCCGGAAAATACGGCTTCAGGAGCCGCCCGCGACTCACCTTCCGGCGATTGCACTTACCGCCTACACACGCAGCGTGGATCGAGTGCGCGCACTCGAGGCGGGGTTTCAGGTGCATATGAGCAAGCCCGTCGAGCCTGTGGAGCTCGTCGCCGCGGTGAAGAGTCTCCTCGCCGGGCAACGCAAGCTGCACGCATGACCCAGTGGTGAATGATGCCGGCCGTCCGGCGTGACGCGATCGGATTCATCATCATGCTGCCGTCGTTCATCGTGGAATGATCGCTTATGGCAATTGTCGGGAGAGATAACTACGCGGGGCTGCTGCGGGTCGAAAACCGATTACGGTGGTCCCGCTCGTGTAAGCAAAATCCTACCTCGGGGATCGCCCGGGATCGGCATGAAGGTTGAGTGGGATCGGTCGTAACAACAGTTGAAATTTTCCTACTTCTCGCTAGAGGGCGTAAAACCGAAACTGCGGCGTATGACATATTATTATTATTTGGATAGCACTCCGAGAGTTACGACATGATCAATCTCATCATCGCTGATGATCACCAGGCCATTCGCTACGGCGTGAAATCGATGCTCGCTTCGCATCCCGATTTTGTGGTCGCGGGCGAGGCTGCCTCCGGCGCCGAGCTTCTCGAACAGGTCCGGACCAGGGAGGCCGACAGTATCCTTCTCGATATTGCTCTTGACGACACGAACGGCCTGGACCTCATCAAGGAGTTCAAAGCCGTGAGGGCATCGATCCGGGTGCTCGTTTTCACGAGCTCTTACGCCAGTGTCGAGCGGGCTCTGAGTCTTGGCGCCGATGGCTATCTGACCAAAGACAGCCACTCCGGGGAGCTCATCGAGGCGCTCCGGACCATCGCTGGTGGCAAGCGGTACCTGGGCCGCAACATAGCGGAGCGACTGGGGGCCGCTGTCACTCCGTCGTCGCCACCCGCGCAGAGTCTTACTCCGAGAGAGCGGGAGATCATGATGTCGATCATTCGGGGAAAGCGGATCAAAGAAATTGCCGCCGGCCTCGACATCAGCGACAAGACCGTGGCCACCCACCGGGCGCGGCTGCTGAAGAAACTGAATCTGTCCGACAACCGCGAGTTGTTTCAATACGCTCTTCGCCATGGCCTTGCAGACTGGAGTTGATGAAATCTCCAGGGACCTCGCCGCCATTTCGCGGCTGACGGCCATCGATACCATCCTTCACCTTTTGACCAAGTCCACGGGTCTTCGGCTCGCCCTGGTGGCGCGGATCACCGACGATAGCTGGACCGCCTGCGCCGTGCTGGATGACTGCGGCTTTGGTCTGAAGGTGGGCGATCAGCTCGAGCTTGTCACCACATATTGAAACACCGTCCGTGGCGCGGTCGCGCCACTCCTGATCACATCGGCCAGTGAGGATCCCCGCTTTCGCGACTCCCCGGCGCGCAGAATTTACGGGATCGAGAGCTACATCGCCGTACCACTCAACCGGCGGGACGGGAGTTACTTCGGCACCTTGTGTGCGCTCGACCCCCTCCCGGCCGCCCAGCTCTCCGAGCATAATTTCGCGATCTTCGAGTTGCTGGCGACGCTCATTGCCTACGAGTTGGAGGAACAGGACAGCGACGCCGCCCGTGTCGCACAACTCTTGGAGGCGGTGCAACTGGCCGAAGAGCGCGAGAAGATGATGGGGATTCTGGGCCACGATCTCCGCACTCCGCTTACGGCCATCAAGCTCAGCGCCGAGGCCATTGTCATCGGCCATGATCCCGGCGATGTGCAGCCTCTGGCGATGCAGATTATCTCGAGCGCCACTCGAATGAATCGAATGATCACCGACCTGCTGGATTTCACGAGATCACGTTTCAGCGGTGGGCTTCCCTTGAGCCGCAGGCAGACGATCGACATGCGAGCTGTCTGCGAAAAGGTCGTGCAGGAGCTGCAGATCGCCAATCCGCGCCGGACCATCCATTTCACGGCCGAAGGTGATACCAGAGGCGGTTGGGATGGCGACCGGATCGCGCAGGTGGTCTCGAATCTCGTCAGCAACGCTCTCGATTACAGCCTGCCTGGGACTACCATTGAGGTAGATCTGAGCGGCGACGACGACGTGGCCAGATTGGCGGTCATCAATACTGCATCGGAGCTTCCTCCGGACGTGATGGAATCGATGTTCCGGGCGTTCCACGGAGGCCAGGCCAGTAACACTCGAAGCAGGGGAGTGGGTCTGGGGCTTTTTATCGTCGAGCAGATACTCCACGCTCATGGCGGCGAGGTGTCGGTCGAGTCGAGCGGAGGTCAGGTACGGTTCGATACGGTCTGGCCGAGGCGAGGGGTTCAGCAGAGAAACGCCCCCCAATAAATTTTTATCAATTCTGGAATTAAAGGGTACCTACCTCCGTTGCGGCAGTCATCAACGTAGTGATTTGCCAAGCCAGAGAAGAAGAATTCTTGTTCAGAATCTCCGACACGGCAGCACAGAAAGGAGATTCCAAATGAGACAAACCGGTAGCGTAAAGTGGTTCAACGACGCCAAGGGCTTCGGCTTCATCACGACTCAGGCTGGCGAGGACGTGTTCGTTCACTTCTCGGCGATTCAGTCGAGCGGATTCAAGTCGCTTCCTGAAGGATCGAACGTCGAATTCGACGTCGTCCGCGGCCCCAAGGGCCTTCAGGCTTCGAATGTTTCCGTGATCTAACGATCCGCAGACATACTTTGAGAGGGACAGGAGAAATCCTGTCCCTTTCTTTTTTGCCTTCTTTCAAGCGGTCTCTTCGTTGCGGGGGGCTGTAAAATTCAGCCCTCGGTTTGCGGTAGCCGTAACTCGTTTCTTTGCCGTTGATCCTGGGCCGGAATTTTGCAAGGTTTGAAAATCGCTTGCTTGATGTCTGGCGGCCTGAACCGCGCGTACGTCTCTCATCAACGAAGTCGCCTCGTTCAAGATACGGGGTCGGTTGGGAGAGTACATGAACGCAGACGGCCTCATTCGCAAAGACGTTTTAATTGTGGATGACGAAGAGCCGATCCGAACGATGGTCGCACGGGTGCTGTCGCGCTACAACCTGGCCTGCGACACGGCTCCCGATGGATTGGCCGCGCTGGACCGGCTCGAGACCACCATCTATTCCGTAATGCTACTGGACCTGATGATGCCTCGTCTCGATGGAATCGGTGTCGTCGAGAAGCTGAGCGATCGGAAAATGCCCAGCGATGAACGCCCGATCGTGATCATCATGACGGCCTACGCGGAGTCGGCCGATCTGCGCGTGAGTGCAGACATCGTTCAGGCCGTTATCTCCAAGCCGTTCGACATCCAGGAGCTCGGTGGTCTGGTCAGTGACTGCGTAGCCATGCGGCGTGTGCTCCAGGATGAGCAACTCGAGATCTCGGTCTGATCGACATGGCTGTATGGCGGCGAGCCTTACAGCTTGACCCTCTTAAGTCGTAATGCGTTGGAAATCACCGAGACGGAACTAAAACTCATCGCCGCCGCCGCGATCATGGGGCTGAGCAGGATGCCGAAAAACGGATAGAGAATGCCCGCCGCGATCGGCACTCCCACCATGTTGTAGATAAAGGCGAAGAAAAGGTTCTGCCGGATGTTTCGCATCGTGGCCGTGCTGAGCCGGCGAGCACGCACGATTCCGCGCAGGTCCCCTTTGACCAGGGTGATCCCGGCGCTCTCCATGGCCACGTCGGTCCCCGTCCCCATGGCGATTCCGACTTCGGCCTGGGCCAACGCCGGCGCGTCGTTGATTCCATCCCCGGCCATGGCCACGATCTTCCCTTCGGACTGCAGACGCTTGATCGCCTCGGCCTTCTGATCCGGCAGCACCTCGGCGATCACCTGATCGATCCCCAATCGTTTCGCCACGGCCTCAGCCGTGGTCCGGCTGTCTCCTGTCAGCATGGCGATGGCCAGCCCGTCGGCGCGAAGTTCGCGAATCGCTTCCGGGGTGCTCTCCTTGATCGGATCGGCGACACCGAGAATGCCGGCAATCCGCCCATCGAGCACTACATACATCACCGTCTGTCCTTCACCTCGCAGCCGTTCCGCTTCTGCGTTCACCGACGCTTCCTCGATTTTCATATCGGTGAGCAGCGCGCTGTTCCCGAGTGCGGCACGACGACCGTCTACCGTCCCCGTGATGCCCTTGCCGGTAATGGAAGCGAAGTCTTTCACTGCGGCCCTGGAAATGTCGATTCCTCGTTTCTCTGCCCCGCTGAGAATCGCGGTAGCAAGTGGATGTTCGCTGCCGCGCTCCACCGCAGCCGCGTACCGGAGCACATCGGTTTCTGAATTGCCATCCAATGCCGCGACGCTGACGAGCTCCGGCTTGCCCTCCGTCAAGGTTCCAGTCTTGTCGAGCACCAGAGTCGTCACGTTGCGCATCGTCTCGATCGCTTCGGCGTTCTTGTAAAGCACTCCGGCGCCGGCGCCTCTGCCGCTGGCTACCATGATCGACATCGGAGTGGCCAGGCCGAGCGCGCAGGGACAGGCGATGATGAGGACAGCTACGGCGTTGACCAGCGCATAGGCCATTCGCGGTGAAGGGCCGAAGATGGCCCAGAGTACGAAGGTGAGCAGAGAGATGGCGATGACGGTGGGTACAAAAATCGCGGCGACACGATCGGCCAGCTTCTGAATCGGGGCGCGGCTCCGTTGTGCTTCTGAGACCATCTTCACGATCTGCGAAAGCAACGTTTCGCTTCCGACGTGCTCGGCGCGTATGAGTAACGAGCCACGCCCGTTTACAGTCGCTCCAATGACCCGATCGCCCGTCTTTTTCTCTACGGGAAGGGACTCGCCGGTCATCATCGACTCATCGACGCTACTCGCTCCCTCGGTGACGATTCCATCCACCGGAACTTTCTCACCTGGCCGGACTCGCAGGATATTTCCCTTTACAACGGACTCCAGCGGCACATCGCGCTCGCCACCGTTCTCGACCAGGCGCGCCGTTTTTGGCGCCAGTTGCAGGAGTGCACGGATCGCTGCCCCGGTGCGACTTCGGGCCCGCAGTTCCATGACCTGCCCGAGGAGCACGAGCGTAATGATCGCCGCTGCGGCTTCGTAATAAACGCCCACGCGGCCCATTGCGCGGAAGGCTGGCGGAAAGATTCCCGGATCGATCGTGGCCACGAGGCTGTAGGTGTAGGCGACGAAGACGCCAAGCGCGATGAGCGTGAACATGTTGAGGTAACGCGTGCGTATCGAGTTGACTCCGCGAACAAAGAATGGCCAGCCACCCCAGAGCACAACCGGGGTGGAGAGGATCAACTCGATCCATGCTCCGCGTGATGACGACATCAGAGGATCGAGGGCTCTCAGTCCCGGTAAACCTCGCCCCATGACGAGGATCAGCAGTGGGACGGTTAGCAGGGTGCTGACGACGAAACGCCGCGTCATGTCGATCAGCTCCGGGTTCTCTTTCTCGACGGTCACGGTTCGCTGCTCGAGGGCCATGCCGCAGATCGGGCAGGAGCCGGGCGCGTCGCGGACGATCTCGGGATGCATCGGACAGGTCCACTCGACTCGGTTCGCTGCGACCGGCATCGTCTCCGCTTCGAGTGCCATCCCACACTTCGGACAGGCGCCTGGTGAATTTTGCCGAATCTCCGGATCCATCGGGCAGATGTAGGCCGCGGCTTTCGGAGCAGCCGCGACAACTTTGTCGGCGAGGAACTCCTCAGGCGCAGCATCGAACTTTGATTTGCAGCCGGGTGAGCAGAAGAAGATCGTCTGGTTTTTGTACTTCGATGATCCGGCCGCTCCCTTGGGGTCGATCATCATTCCGCAGACCGGATCTTTGACTTTTCCTGTCTCGGCGACGGACGTGGGCTTCACAAACTTTGAAGGTTCGGTATCGAACTTCTGCTTGCAACCAGGCGAACAAAAGAAGTAGGTCCTTTCCTCGAAAACCGAGGATCCGGCGGCGCCTGCTGGAGTGACGGTCATTCCGCAGACGGGATCGAGAATGGCTGCTTCCTTCTTTTGTGGTTCCATGACGAAAGCGATGTGCACAATCATTGCCGCAGACATGAGGCAGGCCTAAAATCGGCGCGTCCGGCTCTCTTTCTATCTCATCAACGACGCCTCGTACTATTTCGCTTCTAAGAAACTTCCAGTATTTAAGCGGCTTTACCGAGCTTGTCATCCTGAGCCGCAGCGAAGGATCTCAAGATATAGCGATCTGAATTCAGATCCTGCCGCTGGAGATCCTTCGCCGCGGCGGCTCAGGATGACAAGCACGTTTCTTTCCCTCATCGGCGACGCAGCGTCGTACCTTGCTCAGGATGACAGACTCGGAAGACCGTCGTGAGTTTCTCCACCGCATTGTGCCGACAGCGGCTGTGCTGATGCTTTTGGCTCACGCCGTCCTCGGTGCCGTTGAAGCGGTGATCGACACGGCCGCGCCGGTGGCCTCGTTCGACCCGCGGGAAGCCGTTGGCGCCACGGTGGACGCACACGAGCGAGGTCAGACCCCTGGCATCTTCAGTCCTGACAATGTCGAGGCAATGCTGTCGGCTGGATTTCAACCGATCTCGTACCGGCTGGCGACGGAGCTCTGTGGCGAAGCATGGCACTGGAACCCAAGGGGAACCTTCAGCGATCCGACTGAGAACGAAGGTTACTGGATCTCATCGAGCGTGATCGAAGCACCTATCGAGCGCTCATTCGGCTACAGGTTGCCGAGAAGGGGAAACACCATCGATCAGATGCACGACGATTCCTGGTCTCGAATCGATGATGGCGATCGATCGACCTTCTGGAAGAGTAGTCCGTATCTCGACGACCGCCCGCAGTGGCTGGTCGTCGACCTGGCGAAGCGGAGGACCGTTACTGCGATCGACATTCAATGGGCCGATCCATATGCGGTCGATTTCGTCATTCAATACTGGACCGGCCCGGACGCGATCGATGAGCCGGCCGACGGCCAATGGTCCGACTTCCGGAAGGGGCGCGTGATTGGTGCGCGAGGAGGCCGGACACGGGTGCGTCTCGGCGATCACCAGGCGCGTCATATTCGGATACTGATGGTACGTTCCTCTCACACTTCTACGCGAATATCGACCGACGCTCGCGACCGCGCCGGGTTTGCCGTAACCGAAGTCTCCGTCTTCGATGAGTACCAACACGATCTGGTTCGTCACGCTGCCGCCCGTCGGTCGCAATCGATCATCTGGGTTTCATCCACTGATCCCTGGCATCGCGCCATCGACATCGACACGACGCTGGAGCAGCCGGGCCTCGATTTGATCGTCCGTAGCGGCCTGACCCGCAGTCTTCCGCCACTCCTTCCGGTGGCCGTTCTCTATGGGACTCCGGAAGACGCCGCCGCTGAGGTCTGCTACCTGCGGGCGCGAGACTATGGCGTGCGGCAGTTCGAGATCGGCGAAGAACCGGACGGGCAGATGATGTCGCCCGAGGACTACTCCTATCTATTTCTGAAGTGGAGTGAGGCGCTGCAGGCGGCTGATCCCGATGTGCTCACCGGTGGTCCGTCGCTTCAGAGCACTGTGGATTCCGTCGATCACTGGCCTGACGAGCAGGGTGAGACGGCCTGGATGGGGCGCTTCATTCGGGCTCTCCGGGCGCGTGATCGACTGCGCGATTTCTCCTTCTTCTCCTTCGAGTGGTACCCGTTCGACAACCTCTGTACCTCGACCGCTCCGCAATTGAGCGAGGCACCCGGGATCCTGCGCAGGGTTCTCGGTCGATGGCGCGCCGAAGGGGTTCCGCAGACGATTCCCTGGTACGCGACTGAATACGGCTATTCGTCTTACGCCGGCCGGCCGGACGTCGACATGGAGGCTGCCCTGTTCAACACTGAGTTCGTCGCACAGTTCTTGAGCAGCGGAGGCTCAGCTGCCTACTTCTACGGTCTCGAACCCGATGTGCTCATCCACGAGCTTCTCTGCCCGACGTATGGAAATCTGATGCTCTTTCTCTCCGATGACGATCATCACATCCGTTACGCGCTCGCTGCGTATCATGCGGCGCGGCTGCTCAACGACGTCTGGCTCGAAGGGAGTGGGAGGCACGAGTTGTACGCCGTGAGTGGAGGATCGCGCGAGCTTTCGCTATTTGCGGTTCGCCGGCCCGATCGTACCTGGGCACTGCTGATCATCAATAAGGGATCACACGATGCGGTGATTCACGCCAGATTTGGCAGTACGCCGCTCGTAGATTTCACCGTCGATCAGTTCTCGCGGCAGGATTATCGATGGCGCGCCCGAGGGGAGAACGGCTATCCCGATCCCGATCATGCCCCACGCCAGTTTCACGCCCGTGACATCATCCGAGCGCCCGCTCATTCGATCTCGGTGATCAGGCGAATTGAGAATTGAGAAAGGGAATGGAGTGGCGGCATCCAGGCCGCATGGCTCCTTCCCCACAGGAGGGGGCAATGCTTCTCTCCATTCTCACAATTATTCCCAATTCTCGATATGCCTCATCAATTTGCCTCCGTGCCGATCTTTCACTACTCTCTGGCGTCGATCTCCAACGTTCGACCGGAGAACATTGTGCCCTTTCCCTGGAAACGCGTCCTGCTGATCGCCCCTCATCCCGACGACGAGTCGCTGGCTGGGGGAGGGCTGATCCGTCGGGCCCTGGGCGCCGGAGCGGCCGTGCGGGTCGTCTTCGCAACCGACGGTGAGTACAACCACTGGCCCCAACGATACCTGGAACGCCGCTGGCGGGTAGGCGAGGATGACCGCAAACGCTGGGGCACACGCCGAAGGCTCGAGGCGGTCGCAGCGCTGAAGATCCTCGGCGTCTGCGAAGGGGACATTCGATTCCTGGGTTTGCCCGACAATCGCCTGCGCCAGTTGGGCCCTTCTGAGCTTCTGCGCTCGCTCAAACCGCACGTCCGCGGCTTTGCACCCGATCTGATCGTCTCACCGTCGAACTGTGATCTTCACGGCGATCATCGAATGGTTGCCAGGTCGGTCGAAACGATGGTCGCAGACGATCACTCTACGTTCGACGTGCTTACCTACGTGACGCACGGAGTCCCGAATGAGGACCGACGACTCTACGAGATCGCGTTGTCACCGGATGACCTCGAGGCGAAACGGGAAGCGATCCTGTGTCACGGTACGCAGCTGGCTCTGAGTCGTTCGCGGCTATTGCGTTTCGCCGATACCAAAGAGGTTTTTTACGATGCCGGCGACCCCGAGCCGCGGCTTGCAGGTATCAAGCGTCTCTGGGAAATCTGTTTTGCTGGACCGTTTCCCACGAGTCGCCGAGACGAATCTGGTCAGGCTGATGATCTGGCCATGGGCTCACCCTCCCACGCCTCGCGTTAAATCAGATGTCAGACAGAATCGCGAGTCGCCGCCCACTTGGGTTCTGCTGATGGCGCAAGTTGCGATCCGTGGTGATCAAAGCATCGAACGACGCCTCTGCTGCGTTGAGCAGATCGCCGTTCCCGAGCTGTGCCCAGCCCAGTTCATAGGCGGTCGAAACAGTGTGGCCGGTTAGCGCATCCCGCAACGGAGCGGGCGTTCCCTGGTCGAACAGAATCCTCATGGCCTCGGCAATGCGCGTTGTACTTCAGGCCACGGCTAGGCTCTGCTCAGCGTGCTTCAGAACGGCCTCGACCTTGCCATAACCGAGGGTCTTCTGCAGGCTTCAGCGTCTGGAAATTTTCATCGCCCACGAAGGTGCCGTTCACTGCCGTCTGCGCCCATCGCCTGTTCGTGGGTCACGCCGGGGAACCACTCGAGAAAATCGTCCACCCGGGCGCCATCTTCCAGGTTCGCGAAGAGGGCCTGGACTGCGCCCGACGAGCAGAATCGAAAGAACGTCGAGGCGATGATCAAGACCCTCGAGGAAGGTAAGGAACTGCAGTAGAGCCAGCAGGAAATCCTCGGTGTGAGTAGTTCCTGCGTCTGAGGCCCTTTAAAAGTAGCCGGTGGCTTCGCGCGGCGCGCGACGCCACCGGCTTGTGCATCGGCGAGTCTCGGCACCCCGGCGGGCGCAAGAGTCACGACATTACCGTTCCTCGAAGCCTCACTCGAAGATGTAGACATGACCCTTGATAGTAAGCCCATGCCCGGCACCGGCGAACCAGTCGCCAGCAACCGATTCATCCCTCGTCTTATTGCCCCGGAGTGGCGGCATCCTGCCGCCTGGCCCGGCGGCGTCCCGCGCCGCCGCCTCAGGCAATCACTCCGGCGACCTGATCCATGTCTTAGCGAGAGAGTTCGCGCACACTTGACTCTTCCACGCTCTCGCGACACTCTCATCTCGTGGCTGACGACGATCTCACTGCGAAGCTCGTCCGTGATCTCCACGAGACGCCAACGATCATTCCCGCGCCCGCGAAATCCAGTACAAACCTCGCTCTCACTCCAGGAACGATCCTCGCTGGTCGCTACCGCATCTCCGGCCGCCTCGGGCGCGGTGGAATGGGAGAGGTCTTTCGCGCTGACGACCTTCGCCTCGGTCAGCCCGTCGCGCTGAAGTTCCTTGCCGATCGCGCGTCAACCGACGCCGCCTCCATCCAACGGCTCTACGACGAGGTCAAGCTGGCGCGCCACGTCACGCATCCCAACGTCTGCCGCGTTCACGACGTCATCGAAGCCGATGGCCTCCGATTCCTCTCCATGGAATTCGTCGACGGCGAAGATCTCGCGTCGCTCCTTCGGAGAGTCGGGCGGCTGCCGCAGGCGAAGGTGATCGAGATCGCACGTCACATCGCCGCCGGTCTCTCCGCAGCACACGAAGAGAACGTCGTTCATCGCGATCTGAAGCCGGCCAACATCATGATCGACGGCAAGGGAATTGCGCGGATCGCCGACTTCGGACTCGCCTCTGTGGCCGCGGAAGGAAGAGGCCGCGAGATCGCCGGTACGCCCGCGTACATGGCGCCCGAGCAGCTTGAAGGGGAGCCGGCGACGTTTCAGAGCGATCTCTATGCCTTCGGCCTGATTCTCTACGAGATGCTGAGTGGCAAACGCGTCTTCACCGGCAGCAGCTCGGCCGAGGTCATCTCTGGTCGCGCGCGTCCGATCGAGCCGCTCAGGCAGGTCGCGCCCGACGTCGATCCGGCGCTTGACGACATCATCTCGCGCTGTCTGGCAGAGGAGCCGGACAAGCGGCCGGCCAGCGCCCGAAGCATCCTCATGAGATTTCCCGGGGGCGACCCTCTCGCCATTGCCGTCGAGGCGGGGGAGACGCCCTCGCCCGAAATGGTCGCGGCGGCAACTCGGCGCGGGGATCTCTCCTGGACTGCCGCCGCTCTCCTCTCCATTACGGCGCTCGCGCTGCTGATCACGGCGGCATGGATGGCCGAACACTTCCGTCTCTACCGTCTGGCGCGCAGGAGTCCCGACGCTCTTTCGGATCGCGCTCGAACGGTCGCCGAGGATCTTGGTTATCAGCCGAGGTCGACCTCGTGGATGTTCGTGCCCGATCGCGCTGAGCTGCGGCATAAGTGGGGCGCCCCGCTCGGGCCCTTTCTTCGCCAGCCGGCGTATCTGCAGTTCAAATGGCGAGCTGGCGAAAGCCCGCTCCTGGCCTCGGGTGCCGCGCGCATGAAGACGACGCTGGTCCTTCTCGATCCTGGACGGATCACGGCGAATGATCCGCCGTTGACGCAGCGGGGGATGGTCGACGTGACGACCAATCGTGACGGGAAGCTGATCGAGCTGGCCGGAATCCCATCGTCGCCCGCTTCAGCCGGCGAGCTCTCGAAGGAGTGGGACGAGCTGTTCACGCTGGCTTCACTCAACCGGCAGGAGTTCGTGGCGACGACTCCGCTCGATACGCCGCCCGTCCCGTCGGATCGAACGCTTGCCTGGATCGATTCCGGCTCGAGGCGAGTGGAAGCAGCGACGCTGCGAGGACGGGTGAGCTGGTTTCGCTCAGAGCCGGCAGAAGTCGCGCCGCCGCCAAAGCGTACGATATCGCAGATTATCGAGGAGATTTTCACGGTCGTCATCATGTTGACCTCGACCTTTGTTGCGGTGATTCTCTGCCGGCGGAACCGCAGGATGCAGCGAGGAGACCTCCGAGGCGCGTTCCGAACCTCGCTGTTCGTTTTTATCGCACTCATGCTGTTCTGGATGTTCTCCTCCGACCACGCTCTCATTCTTCGTCATGAGCTGGAGATGTTTGCCCTCGCCGTTGGTCTCGCAGCCTCCTCGGCGATCATCCTGTGGATCTATTATCTGGCAATGGAGCCGTACGTGCGGCGTCGATGGCCGGAGACGCTCATCGGCTGGATCCGTTTGCTGGAGGGCAGGTTCAAGGATCCGCTCGTTGGCAGAGACCTTCTGATCGGCGTCATCGCTGGAGCCCTGGAAACGATCATCGTGATGAGCGACCCCGCGCTGGACTTCGCCCGCGGCCTCGTTCCGCATTACGGGCAGGGTGGGATCGAGATGCTCATGTCCGGCCGGCAGACATTCGGGACGATCTTCATGACGACGGTCGATGCCATTGGAACTTCGCTCGGGCTTCTCTTCCTGATCATGCTGCTCCGGAACGCGAACCGCCGTTTCGCATTGATCCTGTTGTTGTTACTCCTCGCGCCGGGGGGGGTGATCCAGATGATCGCCGGCGCCATCCTCGCCGTCGTGATCTGGCGCTTCGGACTTCTCGCCGCCGCCACCGCCGGCACGATCTGCGGCATCTTCGTTGAGTGCAGCATTGGCATCGACCCCGACACCTGGTACTTCGGGCAGTCGCTGGCGATCCTCCTGGCGATCGCTGCGCTCACTCTCGTCGCCGCCTATATCTCGACGGCAGGCAAGCCGCTTCTCGCATCGCTCGAGACGTCCTGAATGCCTGACCTGGGAGACGCTCTTGAAACGGCGGGTCACTCGGTGCCCGCGCCCAGTCGGCATCACCAGACGAATCGCGTTGCCACCGCCGCCCCCGACCTGGTCCATAATCAGTCGTCCATCACAACTCGTCTCGCTATCGGTTCATGACTGAACAGGACTCACGATGACCCTCGTTTCCGGCGCGCGCCTCGGTCCCTACGAAATCAGTGATCCGATCGGCGCCGGCGGAATGGGCGAGGTCTATAAAGCGCGGGACACGCGCCTCGAACGCAGCGTGGCCATCAAGATCCTCCCCGCGGAGTTCGCCAACAACACCCAGTTCAAGCTTCGCTTCGAGCGCGAGGCGAAGGCGATCTCGCAACTCAATCATCCGCATATCTGCACTCTTCATGATGTTGGCGAAGAAGGCGGCGTGAGCTACCTGGTCATGGAGCTCGTCGAAGGTGAGTCGCTCGCCGATCGCCTCGGGCGTGGCGCGCTGCCGATGTCCGACGTTCTGAAATACGGGGCGCAGATTGCTGACGCCCTCGATCGGGCTCATCGCGCCGGGATCGTTCATCGTGATCTAAAGCCCGGCAACATCATGATCACGAGATCGGGAGCGAAGCTCCTCGACTTCGGACTCGCCAAGAGCAGTCCCATGGCCGCGCCGCTTTCCGCAGCGTCTCTCGAAGGCGCCACGCAGCAGAGACCGCTCACGCAGGAAGGCACGGTCCTCGGCACGTTCCAGTACATGGCTCCCGAGCAGCTGGCGGGTGAGGAAGCCGACGCGCGCACCGACATCTTCGCCTTCGGCGCCGTGCTGTACGAGATGGCCACTGGCAGGCGAGCCTTCGAAGGGAAGAACAGGACGAGTCTCATCGCCCAGATCGTCGGCGGCGAGCCGCGACCAATGCGCGAGATCCAGCCGCTCACACCACTCCCCTTCGAGCACATCGTGCAGAAGTGTCTGAGCAAAGATCCCGACGATCGCTGGCAGTCGGCCCACGACCTGGCCGAGGAACTGAAATGGATCGGCCAGGCCGGCTCGCAGGCAGACGCGCTGATGGCTCCGGTCGCACGGCGAAAGTCGCGAGAGCGGCTGGCGTGGACTCTGGTGTTGATCGCAACGTCGATCGCCATTGCCGCACTCGTCCAATCGCGCATCGCGACCGCCAGGCAGAAGCAGGCGGCAATCCGGCGATTCAATCTTGCCATTCCGCCCGAGGTCTTCATCGACCGGAGAGCGAACGGGCCGGTGGCGTTGACACCCGGCGGCCGGGCCATCGTGTATGTCGCATTCAGCGGCAGCACCAGCCATCTGTTTCTCCGTCCCCTCGACAGCTTCGAGGCGACTCAGATCGCCGGCTCTGCAGATGCCGTAGCGCCGTTCTTCTCACCGGATGGCCAGTGGATCGGATTCGTCGCCAACGGCGGGTTGCGAAAGGTACCAGTCAGCGGCGGTGCTCCTGTGACCATCTGCAACGGATGCGCAACGAACGACCGCGGTGCGACATGGGGACCAGATCAGATGATCTACTTCGCACCCGCTGCCGCCACCGGGATCTACAGGATCTCGGCCGGTGGTGGCACACCCGTGGCTGTTTCGCGGCCCAGCGCTGAGCGCAACGAGTTGAGTCATCGCTGGCCGCAACTTCTGCCCGACGGCAAACACCTGCTGGTCACCGTGAAGACCCTGGGCATCGCCTCGTTCGACGAAGCTCGAATTGGGGTGGTATCACTGGTCGACGGGAAAACGAAAATCGTGTTTGAGGGGGGAACCTTCGGCCGCTATCTTCCGACTGGACAGATCGTATTCGCCCGCGGTTCGAGCCTCTATGCAGTTGCGTTCGACATGAAGACGATGGAGGTGCGGGGTGCCCCGGTTCGTGTTCTCGACAGCGTCTTTGTCGATCCCGACACCGGCTCGGCGCAGTACGCCTTCTCCCCGGCGGGCGCGCTGGTGGGTCTTCCCGGCATCGTCACGCCGGGGGTCAGTCTCGTTGCCGTCGATCGAGCGGGACGGGAGCGGCCCATCACCAACCAGTCGCACCGCCTGGCGCACGAGCGTCTCTCTCCCGATGGTCGAACGGTGGCGATGAACCGCGGCGCCGCAAACGACGATATCGTCCTGGCCGACCTCGCTCGTGGGACGATGACCAGGCTCAGTTTCGAACCGGGGAACGAAGACTACCCCGTATGGAGCGCCGACGGTTCGCGCGTTTTCTATCTGGCCGAGGTTCCGGGCGAGGGGATGTCCCAGATCGCCTCCCGCGCCGCCGATGGCAGCGGCAAGGCTGAGGAGATCTTCCGTTCCCACAATGACATGTATCCGACCTCCGTTTCGCCTGATGGAAAACTGCTCGCCTATTGCGAAGCCACTCCCACCGCAGGTCTGGATTTATGGCTTTTGTCTCTGGCGGACGGAAAGCGTATGCCACTGATCCAGACACCCTTCAACGAGCAGGCCGCGGCGTTTTCGAGCGACGGCCGCTGGATCGCCTATGAGTCGAACGAATCGGGAAAGGATCAGGTCTACGTCCGCTCCCTGGCCGAGGGAGGAGGGCGATGGCAGGTGTCGATCGACGGAGGACAGTTTCCGCAGTGGTCACGCGACGGACGGGAGATCTTCTACTGGAACGACACCGATTTCTACCGCGTTCCCGTCACGGTCGCTCCGACATTTTCCCCCGGACAGCCCGAGAAGCTTTTCTCGAATCGCAGCACGTATTGGCTGACCGACAGCTACGACCTCACACCCGACGGCAGCTTCCTGATGATCTCCCGCTCGGGAGAGTTCGAGGCCCGGCATTTCAACTTCGTGGTCGACTGGTTCGACGAAGTGAAGCAGCGCATGACGGGCAACGGATCGTAAGCTCGCCACAGCGCTGCTATCGGTTTAGTCATCGACGTTGCACCGCTTCGATTCTCATTTCGCTCCGGCGAGGCGTATTCTTTGCGAAAGACCATGCGCAAAGAGCAGTTCACTCGAAGAAGAAAGCTTTCAGTCTCCGCTTTGCGGTCTCTGTCCAATCAGCGGCGCCATTCGCTTCGTCGAGGTATGGATCACGCGCTGCGCGAGAGTGAAGAGCGCTACGCGCTTGCGGCGCGGGGCTCGAATGACGGACTCTGGGACTGGACGATCGACACCCAGGAGATCTTCTACTCCGAGCGCTGGAAGGGGATGCTCGGATATGACGACCATGAGATCGGCAATACCACTGCTGAATGGTTCGACCGTGTGCATCTCGACGACCGGACCCGGATGCTTGCCGACGTTCAGTTCCACCTCGACGGAGATACTCCGCACCTGGAGACCGAATACCGGATGCAGGTCGAGGACGGCTCCTATCGTTGGATGCTTTGCCGCGGAGCGGCCGTCTTTGACAGCGGCGCCGGTCGTCCGCTCCGCATGGCCGGATCCCAGACCGACATCACCGAGCGGAAGCTCGCCATCGAGCAGCTGCTCGAGAATTCCCTCCACGACGGACTCACCGGACTCCCGAACCGACGGCTCTTTCTCGATCGTTTGAATGGCGCGATGAATCGTGCCCGCCGGCACGAGCACTACGTAATCGCAGTTCTCTTTCTCGATCTCGATCTCTTCAAGCCGATCAACGATACTTTCGGCCACGCCGTCGGTGACCAGTTGCTCATTCAGGTGAGCCGCAGACTGGAGAGTTGTCTTCGCCCCAGCGATACGATTGCCCGCGCAGGTGACCTGCTGGCCCGGCTGGGAGGGGACGAGTTCACAATTCTCATCGAGGACATTGGCGACGCCACCGATGCCATCCGGATCGCCGAGAGAATCCACGTGAAGGTTCAGCAGCCATTTGTGATTGCCGGGAATGAAGTTTCGACCACGGTGAGTGTCGGTGTGGCCCTGAGCGTAACCGGGCTCGAGAGTTCCGACGATCTGCTTCGGGATGCGGACGCGGCGATGTACCGGGCCAAAAAAGCGGGGCGAGGACGGCATGAGGTCTGTGATCACGAGATGCACGACCGCGCCGTGGCCCGTCTCGCACTGGAGCATGAGCTGCGTACTGCAGTTCACAAGGGCCAACTGCGGCTTCACTATCAACCGGTCCTCTCGCTCAACGATGGCTCCCTTCTTGGATTCGAGGCCCTCATCCGATGGCAACACCCGGACAGAGGACTGCTCACGCCAGCCGATTTCATGAATGTGGCCGAAGAAACCGACATCATCAAAGCAGTCGGGGACTGGGTTCTCTACGAAGCCTGCTCGCAGCTCAAAGCCTGGCGTACGACCTTGCCGATCACGATGACCATCAACATCTCCGCCAAACAGCTCGCTTACCGCGAGCTCGTCGACAGCATCGTCGCTGTCACGCTCGTGACCGGAATCAGTCCCCATCGACTGAAGCTCGATATCAATGAAGGCATCATCGAGCAGAGCTCGGTCATGCTCAGCGAAAAGATTTCCCTGCTCCGGGACATCGGGATCGAGCTGAACGTCGATCAGTTCGGAACCGGATCGACTGCCCTGGGGTCACTTCACCGCTACCCGATCGACCTCTTCAAGATCGATCGCTCCATCGTGACCAGGATGGAGCGCGATCCCGAAGCACTGGAGCTGGCGGAGCGACTCATCGCCGCCGCCAGCATTTTCAATCGCCCCGCAGTTGCCGTAGGAGTCGAAAACGGCGAGCAGCTGGCGATTCTCAAGAGGCTGCGGTGCTCCTTCGGGCAAGGGATGCACCTCTCCCCGCCGCTGGAAGGATTGGAAGCCGGCGCTCTCCTGCAGTCCCTTGTCCCCTCATAGCGGCGCGCGTGCTCCCTTCTAATGACACGCCCTCGTCCCCCGTGTGGCGCGGCCGCCCTCGGCCGCCTTCCAATGGGACGAATCGACCGAGACGATTCGCAGGCCGCGAATTTCGTGGGAGAGCAGAGAAAGGCGGCCGAGGGCGGCCGCGCCACACGGGGACAGATCCGCGTCATCCATCTCACCACCGACGTTCGCGTCGTTCCCTTGCTTCTAAGAAACTCCCTGTATTTACGCGGGTTCCCTGATGTGTCATCCCGAGCCGCAGCGAGGGATCTGGGCGGGGGCCCTTCCATCGTGGTGCTCGCAAACATTTTCGATTGCCAAGGGTCTAAGGCCCCCGCC
>DASZZV010000121.1:0-10071 GCA_035544835.1 Thermoanaerobaculia bacterium | reverse complement strand
CGTAACCCGATTCCGACTTCTCCGTATCGCCTGATGTCTCTCCGGCTGGCGCGGGCCGCTCCATGAGCGTCTCGGCCCACACATCTTCCACACGTTCGGCGAAAACAAAGCGGAGTCCGGCCTTGATCTCGTCGGGCACTTCACTCAGGTCGCGCTTATTGCCGGCAGGCAGAACGACCGCTTTGATATTCGCCCGCTGCGCGGCCATCACCTTCTCCTTGATACCGCCGACGGAAAGCACTTTCCCCCGCAGGGTGATCTCACCGGTCATGGCGACGTCGTGGCGGACGGAACGTTCCGACATGATGGAGGCGATGGTCGTGGCGATGGCGACTCCCGCCGAGGGACCGTCCTTGGGGATTGCTCCGGCCGGAAAGTGAATGTGGATGTCGGTCTCACTGAATGTCTTGTCGTCGATGGCCAGCTCAGCGGCCTTCGAACGAACATAGGAATAGGCGGCCTGAACCGACTCGCGCATGACGTCACCCAGTTGACCAGTCACAGTGGTCCTGCCGGACCCCGGCATACGCGTCGCTTCAATGAACATGATCTCGCCGCCGCTTTGAGTCCAGGCCAGGCCGGTGGAAACGCCGACCTCCGGAGCACGCTCGGCGAATTCGTGCTCGAACGAGGGTAGTCCCAGATAGGTCTGGAGGTCATCTCTGGTGATGGCGTGAGGACCAGCCCCTTCCGCGGCGACTTTGCGAGCCACCTTGCGAACGACAGCGGCAAGACGCCGTGTCAGATTGCGGACACCCGCTTCACCGGTGTACTCCCGGATGATGGTCAGGATCGCTTCATCGTCGATGGTGATGTCCGACGGCTGGATGCCGTGATCGGTGATGAGAGTCGGGAACAGATGCTCGCGGGCGATATGCAGCTTCTCGCGCTCTGTGTAACCGCTCAGGCGGATGACCTCAAGGCGGTCTCGAAGGGCTGGCGGAATCATCTCCAGAACGTTGGCCGTCGTCACAAAGAGCGTATGCGAGAGGTCGAAGGGAATCTCCAGATAGCGATCCATGAAGAGGCTGTTCTGCTGCGAGTCGAGAACCTCCAGCAGTGCTGAAGCGGGATCTCCTCGGAAGTCTTTCCCGATCTTGTCGATCTCGTCGATCATGATCAGCGGATTGTTGACGCCGACCTGGATGTAGCTCTGAATCACTTTCCCGGGCATGGCCCCGATGTAGGTCTTACGATGCCCGCGAATCTCCGCTTCATCGGTGACCCCGCCCACGGACATCCTCAGAAACTTTCGTCCGACGGCATCGGCAATGGCCTGCCCCAGTGAAGTTTTCCCGACACCGGGAGGCCCCGCGAAACAGAGGATCGGGCCTTTGAGATCGCCCTTCAGCTTGAGCACGGCCAGGAATTCCAGAACCCGCTCTTTGATCTCTTCAAGCCCGTAATGTTTCTCGTTGAGTATCTTTTCCGATGCCTCCAGGTCGATGGCGTCCATGGTCTTCGACGTCCAGGGCATCTGCAGGACGACATCGAGGTGCCCTTTGATCACCGAGTAATCTGAGGACGCCGGCGAGAGGATGACGAGACGGTTGATCTCCCGGCTCAGCTGATCCTTCCACTCCTGGGCCAGAGGAAGCGCCTCGACCTTCTCCCGGTAATTTTCTGCCTCGCGCGCCGAGGGATTGGTGTCGCCCAGTTCATCCTGTATGACGCGCATCTGTTCGCGCAGGTAGTTCTCACGCTCGCGCCTGTTGATCGACGACTGGATCTGTCGCTGCAGCTCCTTGTCGACGCTGGCCTTCCCAAGGTCGCGCTGCATCGATTCGATCAGCAGCTCGATGCGGGTGACGGGATTCACTGTCTCCAGAAGACGTTGCTTCTCTTCGAGCGGAAGGTTGACGAAGGTAGCCATGAGGTCGGCAAACAGATCGGGCCCTTCATGGATATTCATCTTGAGGATGTTCAGGAGCTCGCTGGAGTACTTACTGTCGCTCTCCACGAGCTTCTCGAAGATCGAGGTCGCGCGTTCGATCAACTCGTCGATGTGGGCCGACTTCGGGATGGCGATGGGAGGAATCTCCCGCAGCCTGGCCTCGAAGAAAGGCTCGGTTTGAACCATCTGGATCAGCTCGACACGCTGGCGGCCCTGGAGGAACAGCTGGTACCGATCGGCAGACAACGGAAGACGTTGAACGATGGCGGCGAGTACGCCCACCGTCGACAGATCCTCGGGCCGTGGGTTCTCCTTGTCCCCCGACTTCTGACAGAAAGCCGCGATCAGGTTCTGATCCTCGGGCAGGCCGCGCAGGAGCCGCACATTCCTGTCGATGCCAACCTGGAGTGAAAGAACTCCTCCAGGAAAAAGAACAGACGAGACGAGAGGAATCACCGGGAGCCGGCTTGGAACGTCGACTTCGAGCCATTCGGAGAGTTGCTGGGATTTCGGTTTGGTCTTCAGGGCCATTTAGATTCTTTCGGTGCAGTAATTTGAATTATCCTTCGAGGATGTCGCGGCACGAATATTGTAGAAATTGGTTCAGATGCGTCACGAGTTGACCGCAGCCGGGATGATGCAAGTTCAATGAACGAAAACCGCGCCGAGCTGCTCGCCGATCCGGCCTACAAGAAAGCAGACCTCCATTGTCACAGTCGCTTCTCCATTTTCAAGTATTTTCGAAGAGCGAATACTCGAGACTGCTACAGCGCTCCCGAAGACGTGTATCGCATGGCCAAGGAGCGGGGCATGTCGTATGTGACGTTGTCGGATCACGATTCGATCGACGGCGCACTGTACCTTCTGAACAAGTTTCCTGACCTCGACGATTTTTTCATCTCCGAAGAAGTAGAGACATACTTTCCGGAAACCGCCCAGCGCGTCCATCTCGGCGTCTACAATCTCAACGAAGAACAGCACCGGGAGATTCAACGTCTTCGACGCGACATTCGCGAGCTCATTCCCTACCTGAAGTCAGAACGCATCCTGTTCGGTGTCAATCATCTGCTGCAGAACTACCGCATGAAGAACGTCGCTGCCCGATACATCGGCGAGATGATTCAGATGTGCGATGTCTTCGAAGTACTCAACGGAGCGATGGCTTCGTCGAACAATAAGATCGTCTTCCAGCTGGTCGAAGCGATGCGCGAGCAGGGGCGCAATCTGGCCATGGTCGGCGGCTCGGACGCGCACACGTTGAAGCATGTCGCAAAGGTCTACACCGTCTCCAAGGCCGATTCGATCCATGAATTTCTGGAGAACATCCGCGCCGGGAAGTGTTTCGCCTGGGGCGAGGAAATGAGATTCCGCGATCTCGTGAGCGACATCTACATCCTGATCCTGGCCTACTACGGCGATACCAGAAGCGATCTGCAGTCTCTCGAATATTCCAGCTCCGACAAGACCATTCAACTGGTTGGCCGCCTTGCCTTCATCCCCACCGCCATGTCCGGTCTTCCGGCCGCGATCACGACGCTGAACTACCTCAAGCAGATCTTTATCAGCAAGGCCTTCGACCGCAAGTTCACGAAGCTCTTCGAAGACATCCGAAGCGGCCCGTAAGAGCGAACGACGAAGCATCGGAGTGGCGACATCCTTGTCGCCTGGCCCGGCGGCGTCCCGCGCCGCCGCTCTGCGGGAATCCGGAGAAGCAGGGCATCGATGTCGGGGATAAGTACCGGCCGCATGCCATGCGGCCCTACAAATACAGGGCGTAGGGCCGCACGGCGTGCGGCCGGTACCTTGCAATCAAGAAGACGCGCTGCGCGATTTGAGAAGAAAAAACAAGGCGGCGGCGCGGGACGCCGCCGGGCCAGGCGACAGGATGTCGCCACTCCGGGGAACGCTTCAGAACGCCAGGGACACGCCGCCCACGAGGCGCTTCTGGTAGGTGTCGCCGTAGCGCTCGGAATAGGCCGCGTCGATGCCCTTCATCACGTCAACTCCCACGAGGAGTCGGAGATCGAGCGGCAGCCAGAGAGACTGACCAATGCGGAGGTTCATTCTTTCCAGGTCACTGCCTGCGACACCTGGCAGGGCCGAATCGATGTAGTGATAGGTGAACGCAACGGACGTTCGCGACGGAATGTAGATCGTCTCGACATTTCCGGCCAGATAGGCACGGTCCAGCGGTTTCCCATCCGCTGCAGAACGGGCCGTGACCGAGCCGGCCGAGGTGGTAAGACCGATGGCGATGTTGTTCGCCACCGCCTTGTGCAGTGCAACTGTCATATCGCGACGCCGGTCGCCCTCGGAAAGATAGAAGCCATCCCAGGCCTGCTGAAGATCGTTGAAGCTCACCCTGGTCAGCCCGTCGATCATCGAGACGCTGACCACCGCCTCGAGGCGCAGGGTGTCGGGGGAGCCCGTAACAAACCCCAGGCTGTAGCGATAGCGCGAGGAGGTTTCCGTCGTCTGCGAGAGATCGACGAAGGTAGGGATGCGATATAGCGGCTCGCGGGTCTCAGCCACTTTGTAGAGGCCGGAGAGGGTCAGCCAGCTGCTGGCTCCGACCTTCATCGACGCGCCTGTACGCGGAATGCACTCGAGCGCCTCACCGGCCAGGCGGGCCGTCACGCCGTAATCGATAGCCAGTGAAGACATGGCCACGAATCGGCCGGAGGTGATGATGTCGGCGACCCGATGGTCGGCGCTGCCAAAACCCAAGCCGGAATTGGTTTCCTGAGCCACGCGGACTGTAACGCCCAGATCGGATCTGGCTGAACGATACAGTCGCGTATCGCCTTCAATCTCCAGCATCTGGCGCGTATCGCCACTATTCGCGAACAGGTTCTGATGCGCCAGATAGCGAACTTCGAGATTCGTTGCCTCACCATTCCACTCGATGCTGTGCGCCCGGACGTCGACGGCGTGAGCGTCATCGACATCCCCCGTTTCGCGCCACGATGCTCGTGAGGAGGCGATTCGATAGCGCGAGTCGCGTCCGGACTGAACCTCCAGAACCATCCCCGTTGATTCCGACAGAGGATCGCGGCGAGACAGCCCGGCCACCGTTGTCCCGGGATCGACCGATTGCCGTCTGCCCTGGAAACCAACGTCCCACCCTCCGACCTCGCCCTTCACCGAAAGGGCGGTATCAGCGAGATTCGCGGTTGAAGCTTCAGGCGTGATCCCCGCCATCGAAGACATACTTCCCGCAAAGCGCGAGGCGGTATGTGCCGGAGTGCCGTTCAAGACGTTGTCGAGCTCACGGAGAATGTCCGGAGGCAGGGCGCGGCGGATCTCCCAGATCTTGCTCCGCTCATCTTCGGTGATCCGCTCTGCTTCCAGAAGCTTCAAGGCGAGCGTATGCAGCCGCTGCGTCGGCATAACCGTGGCGATGGCCGGCGCAAACCCCTGCTTGAAGGCGATGACACGATAAACGCCCGTTGGTAACGGCGGAAGTTGAAAGGCACCGCGGACGTCCGAAGTCGCCTGGGATGTGGAGAAGGTGGTCAGGTTGAAGGCGATGATGACCGCCTCCGAAACGGGACGCGAAGCGGCACGCACGCTTCCGAGCACTCGAATGGGGTCGGATGGAACGACTCCGGCCGACAGTACACGAGCCCCCGGAAGGAACGCGAGAAGAACAGCGAGTGCGAGCTTTTTCCGCATCGAGCTTCCCCGTCTAGCCGTCAATCTTAGGTCCGTCATCAAGCGCTGTCAAAAGGCAATGATCACAACGGCCTCGCGGCGAGAAAGCTTCCCGGGCTGGAAGGGTCCCGAAGGCCGAGAAAGTCGTCAACCACGCGTAGGGACGGGCAGCTGCCCGTCCGGTACTCCGCGCGAGCAAGAGAAGAGCGCGCTGCGTCGTGTCCCGCGGGTACCGGATGCGCCGCTGCGCCTTCCTACGCCCCGACCCTGTGGACCCGGAGCAGGTTCGTCTTCGCTCTCTGATAGACCGGCGATCCCATGAGAATCACGATGCGGTCCCCGTCTTTGACCAGACTCTCGCGCTTCAGGAAAGCCTCGACTCCCTCGATGATCTGCTCGTGGTACTCCCCGATATCGGGAACGACGAAGGGAATCACGCCCCACAACAGATTCATGCGGCGAGCAACATTCGTAGCTTGAGCCAGAGCGAGGATCGGGGCGTTGGGACGAAATTTGGACATCAGACGAGCCGCAAATCCGGACTGGGTAAAGACCACGATGTACTTGGCGTCAATCGCCTCTGCAGCGTAGTTGGCCGCCCCGGCCAGGGCGTCGGTGAATTCATCGGTCTCGAAGGATTCATGAAAGGGATCCCGGCCTCGGTGGAGTTGCAGGTCGGGGTTGGCCTCGGCCTCGACGACGATCCGGGCCATCATCTTCACGGCCTCAATCGGGTAAGCACCCGAGGCCGTCTCGGCCGAAAGCATCACCGCATCGGAGCCATCGAAGATGGCATTGGCGACATCGGAAGCCTCAGCTCGCGTCGGACGCGAGTTGGTTGTCATCGACTCCAGCATCTGCGTGGCGGTAATGGCGAAGCGTCCGCGATGACCGGCCCGATCGAGGATCCGCTTCTGCATGATCGGCACGCGTTCGGGCGGAAGTTCCACTCCCAGGTCGCCGCGAGCAACCATCACTCCATCTGAAACCGAAAGGATGGCGTCGAGGGCCTCGATGGCCTGTTTCTTCTCCAGCTTGGCGATGATGGCAATGTCGCGTTTGCCGAGATCGTCGAGGAGCTTTCGGATGTTCTCAACATCTTCCCGTCGCTGAACGAACGAGGCGGCGACATAGTCGAGGTTCTCCTCGGCGGCAAAGCGCAGGTCGAGTGTGTCTTTTTCAGTGATCGAGGCAATCGTCAACTCCGTTTCCGGAAAATTCATCCCCTTCTTCGAGCTGATCACGCCGCCATGGATCACCCTGGTCCGCACACTGGTCGAGGTCGTCTCCAGGACTTCCAGTTCCACCAGTCCGTCGTTGATCAGAATCGGATCGCCCACCCGAACCTGCGAAGGGAGTGGCGTAAAAGGCGTAGAGACCTGCTTCTCCGTACCGATCATCGGCTCGGTCGTGATCACGAACTCGGCGTCGTCCTTCAATACCACCGACCCATACACCTCACCAATCCGGATCTTTGGTCCCTGAATATCGCCGACGATCGGGATGAACTTCCCTTCCGCCGCGGCGATCTCGCGGATCGTGGAGATATTGCTGCGATGCTGCTCGTGCGATCCATGCGAGAAATTGAGGCGGAAGGCGTCAGCGCCTGCCCTGACGAGGGCCTGGATCATCTCGGCGGAGCTGCAGGCCGGGCCGAGCGTGGCAAGAATCTTTGTGCGCCGCATCAGACGCCGCGGCTCACGACTGCCGGTTGCAGCGTTCGGCCGATGACATTGGCGATGGCCTCGACCTCGCGCACCAGTCGCGCAAATTCGGCGGGAACGATGGACTGGGGGCCATCCGAAAGCGCTTCCTCGGGCTTGTGGTGAACCTCGACGAGAATTCCGTCAGCCCCGGCCGCAATGCCAGCTCGCGACATCGGAAGCACTTTGCTCCGCTTCCCCGTGCCGTGACTCGGGTCGACCAGAATCGGCAGATGGCTGATCCGTTTGATGGCTGGGATGATTGAAAGATCCAGCGTGTTGCGCGTGTGATCAGCGAACGTCCGCACGCCGCGCTCACAGAGGATCACATTGTAATTGCCACCGGCCATCAGATACTCGGCAGACAGCAGGAACTCCTCGAGTGTGGCCGACATGCCGCGCTTCAACAGCACCGGTTTGCGAAGCTTTCCGGCGCTGCGGAGGAGAGAAAAATTCTGCATGTTGCGGGCCCCGATCTGCACCACGTCGGCATATTGCGCCACCAGATGGAGACTCGGCTCGTCGATGGCCTCGGTGATGATGGGAAGATCGAACTCCTCGCGAACGCGCGCCAGGATTTCGAGTCCCTTCTCTTCCAGACCCTGAAAAGAATAGGGGGATGTACGCGGTTTGTAGGCGCCGCCTCGAAGAAACTGTCCTCCTGCTTCGCGAATCCCTCCGGCGATGATGCGGGTCTGCTCGTACGACTCCACGGCGCAGGGACCACCGGCGACGATGATGCCCTTGCCACCGACATCCACACCGCCGACGTGCACGACTGTGTCATCGAGCTTGAACTCCCTGCTCACCAGTTTGTAGGCGTGGGAGACGATGATGACTTCTTTGACGCCGGGCAGGTTCTCGAGCACGAGCGGGTCGATGACGCCACGATTTCCGGTGATCCCGATCGCGGTGCGCTGCGCTCCTGGAATCGGATGCGCCTTCAGACCCATTTTTTCAATGTGCTGGACAACGCTGCTGATCTCGCTCTCCCCAGCGTTTATGTCCATCACCACGAGCATTGGCTTCCCCTTCTGGATCGCTGAATCGAGCTGGCGATCGTTGGTCTTGAGTTCGACGTCAGTATAATGGAGGGTGTAACAGGATGGCGTTTCATGCCCTCCGGGAGATCTTCGTGAAAAGAATCCTTGCCCTGTCTGCCCTGATTCTCATGACCTCGTCTGCAGCTTTCGCGACCTATATCGTCGTTCTGACGAACGGCACGCGTGCGCTGGCCAAAGAGCATTGGACCGTCGTCAATGGCAAAGCCATCATTCACAAGGAAGACGGAACGACTCTTCAACTCGATCCGAGCATAATCGATGTGGCGAAAACTGAGGAGGTCAACAAGGCCGGCATGGGCGATGTGAAGATCATCGCCACCGAGCAGCCTGCCGCTCCAAAGCAGGCCCAGCAATCGCCGCTCGGCTCCTACACCAAACTCCGCAAGCCGACGCCTGCCTCCACGCCGCAAACGGCTACGGTGGCTCCAGCCCCCTCACTGGCGTCTTCCGCCGGAGGAGTAGAGGCCGATGCGATCAACCGCTTTCAAGCAGCCTTTGAGAACGTCGCTCTTTACGACGCCAAGATCACTTCACCCGCTCCTCGGACCCTGCATATCGAACTGACGGCCGACACCGAGGATCAGATTTTCAAAGCCATCTCGGCGACCGCGTACGTCGATGATCGCCTGCCGTCCACGACCAGGACGACCGTCGATACTGTCGAATTGTTCATGAGGACCGTCAACGGCGGTTCGGCCGGACGATTCAAAATGACTCGCGAAGACGCAGCCGCCATCGTTTCCAAGAAGATTAGGTGGCAGGACTACTTCGTTCAGAAGGTGCTGTTCTAAGGCCGAGTGCAGAATTTAGAAGCTGAATTCTGAAGCCGTGCCCTCTCCCCTCTCCCCGGCCGGGGAGAGGGTGGCGCCGCAGCGCCGGGTGAGGGGCGTAACAGTCTCGCCATGACGTTCGAGGGCACGATAGCGCAGGTTGTTTTTTCTCGTGTTCCAACTTCACGCAGCGTCATCGTTCGGCCCCTCACCCGCGGCTACGGCCGCACCCTCTCCCCGGCCGGGGAGAGGGAAGAGGGCAGATACCGTTTCCTCTGCTTACCTGTAGCATTTGCGTGAGCCTCTCCCCGCGGTGATTCAGCTTCTACTTCACCTTCAAAACGCTGGCCCGAGCCGACCTCAGATACACCGCCATGTATCGAAACTCCCGTACGAGCGGGTCCGTGACGACTCGCTCTCCCTTGGCGAAGACGAACGAATGCAGCTCGCCAACCGAGTCGAGCTCGGCTCGATCGTTGGCGTAACGAACCCGGACCAGAGTGTCGCGTTCGGCGTCGATTTCGATTCGTCCCCGGCCCGTCAAGGTACCGAAATCGAAGGCCACGGCCTGATCTCTCACGGTCGAGGCCACGGCTACGCCGTTGTAGACCCGGATCTCGCGATGAGGCGCCTGAAAGGAGAACGTCTGGACCGGCTCGATGATCTCGGTAGCGATAACGGTCAGTGGCCGGTCGCGCATCTCCAGATAGTTCCACCGTCCTACCGGCGGTCGTCCCAGACGACGGATCGGGGCCCTCTTCAACCCTTCGACATCCGTCGCGAGTAGGCGGTCGCTCCACTCGTCGAACAACTTCCAGTCGCGATCGGTTACGACGATATTCTGCCGCGCGGGACTGAAATCAACCGCTACGATGAGTCCGCCCACACCGTTTCCGCTGCGCACGGCCGCGACGATCCGGTTACCTTTCCCGGTGCGACTCAAGGCCGTCACGTCGTAGACGTCGAGTTTCGGCCGGACCTGCTCG
>DASZZV010000120.1:0-2769 GCA_035544835.1 Thermoanaerobaculia bacterium | reverse complement strand
ATCGGCAGCGGAGACGCTCGAGCCGCACCGAATCGCGACATACCTTCTCGAGACCGCACGGGTAGCTCACTTGTGGTACCACAAGCATCACGTCCTCGAGCAGCCGGAAGACATCACCCGGGCGCGTTTGGCTCTCGCTCGCGGCGCACAGATCGTGCTGCGGAACGGTATGCGCATTCTCGGAATCACTTCGCCGGAGAGGATGTAGTTGCCTCTCACACCAGCGCGGTTAGGATTAGCCGGCTGATCACTACTCCCACGAAATAGGCCAGAATGTCGGTATTGGTTGTTGGCTCTGTCGCGCTCGACTCAGTGGAGACACCCTTCGGGAAAGCCGACGATGTCCTCGGCGGATCCGCGATTTTCTTCTCCGCATCGGCGAGCCATCTCACCAAGGTGAGCGTGGTCGGAGTGATCGGATCGGACTATCCGGTAGCGAAGCTTGATCCCCTGAAGAAGCGCGGGGTCGACTTCAGCGGTCTGGAGCGCGCCGAGGGCACTTCCTTTCGCTGGCGTGGGCGCTACCGCCACGACCTCAATTCTGCGGAGACGCTCGAGACGCATCTGGGAGTGTTCTCGCACTTCAGCCCGAAGATTCCGGAGAAGCTTCGCTCGTCGCCGTATCTCTTTTTGGCCAACATCGATCCGCGTCTCCAGCTCGACGTTCTGCAACAGGTTGACAAGCCCAAACTGGTTGCCTGTGACACCATGAATTTCTGGATTCAGAGTCGTCGCGCCGACGTTCTCGCGCTGCTCGAACACGTCGACCTCGTCACGCTCAACGACTCCGAAGCGCGTCAGCTCACCGAAAAGGCCAACCTGGTTCAGGCGGCGCAGTGGATCATGGCCCGCGGGCCCCGACACGTAATCATCAAGAAGGGCGAGCATGGAGCGTTCATGTTCACGGAAAAGTCGATCTTCTTCGCACCGGCATTTCCGCTGGAGAGTGTGTTCGACCCGACGGGAGCTGGCGATGCCTTTGCGGGTGGATTTATCGGGTATCTAGCTGCAACCGGCGACCTGAGTGAAGCCAACATGCGGCGCGCGGTGATCTACGGCTCGGTGATGGGATCGTTCGCAGTGGAACAATTCTCGATCGAGCGCCTGATGACGGTCACTCGCGCCGAAATCGATCAGCGCATGCGCGACATGCGCCGCCTCGTGGCGTTCGAGGAGGAGCTTCCGGCGTGACCGATGACGCGCTTCGGTATGGAAGCGCCGGCGTAGACATTGACGCCTCGAACGCGGCGAAGGATCGGATAAAAAAGCTGGTCGAATCCACGTTCACAGCGGGTGTCCTCGGGGGCTTTGGTGGCTTCGGCGGAATGTTTCGGGTTCCGGCCGGTGTCGAGAAACCGGTGCTGGTATCGAGCGCCGACGGCGTTGGGACGAAGATCAAAGTAGCGATCGAGGCAAACCGTCATGGCACGATTGGGCGCGACCTCGTCAACCATTGCGTCAACGACATCCTCGTTCAGGGCGCCCTTCCGCTCTTCTTTCTCGACTATGTCGCGTTCGGAAAGCTCGATCCAGCGATAGTCGAGGCCGTAGTGGCGGGGGTCGCCGCCGGCTGCCGGGAGAACGGTTGTGCGCTAATAGGCGGGGAAACTGCTGAAATGCCCGGATTGTACACGGCCCCGGATTACGATTTGGCGGGCTTCATCGTCGGATATGTGGAGGAAAGCCGCATTCTTGGCCCGCACCGCGTGCGGCCCGACGATGTCCTGGTTGGTCTTCCAAGCTCGGGATTGCACACGAACGGATACTCGCTGGCGCGGAAGATCGTAAAAGATCGACTGAAGCTGCGGCCGGACGATGCGTTTCCTGGTGGTGGCGGAGCGGTCGCAGATGTTCTTCTCGCTGAACATCGGTCTTATTTGCCGGCGCTCAAACCGGTGCTCGATCGCATTCACGCGATGGCGCACATAACGGGTGGGGGCTTGCTGGAGAACCTGGATCGCGCGCTGCCAAAGAGTCTGGACGCCGTAATTGAAGCGTCCAGCTGGAAAGTACCGGATGTTTTTCGGGTACTGCAGGAAGCGGGGTCGGTCGAACCCGCTGAGATGTATCGAACGTTCAACATGGGTGTAGGAATGGTGGTCATCTGCGCGCCGGCCGACGTCAAAGCGGTACTGTCGGCGGCTTTGGAGGTCGGAGTGGCCGGATGGATTCTCGGCTCACTGAAGGCTGGTTCGGGCGCAGTCATACTTTCTTGAGGAATTATCGATGAAAGGTCGTTTGTTCGTTTCGTTCGCAGCAATCGCGCTCGCGGCTACGTCTGCGAGTGCTCAGGGTGTTGACACCCAGCGCTGCCCACCAGGCACAGTGAATGGATTTGGAGTTCCTGACCAGACCCGTGCCTCGCAGGATGCATGTCAGAAGGCGATTGACCTCTTCCAGTATATGGCTCCGCAGCTCGGTACCGCCATCACTGGCGGCAACGCCACGCTCGGTCAGGGCAGTAGTCTGGGCGGACTCGGACACTTTTCTGCCGGCTTCCGAATCAACGCACTTCAGGGAAGTCTCCCCCAGGTTCAGAACGTGACGCCGTCAGTTACAGGCGCGGTGAGCAGCCGATACGATACCAAGACTCAGATCATCCCGATGCCGACCGCAGATCTAGCGATTGGCGTCTTCAAGGGCCTCCCGCTCGCCATCACCAATGTCGGTGGTGTAGACCTTCTGGTGAGTGCCGCGTATCTGCCCGAGTTCAACGGCAGCGGTGTCAGCGTCAAGGTCCCGAATGGCTCGCTCAAGCTTGGTTACGGC
>DASZZV010000119.1:0-8066 GCA_035544835.1 Thermoanaerobaculia bacterium | reverse complement strand
AAGGGTCTAAGGCCCCCGCCCAGATCCCTCGCTGCGGCTCGGGATGACACCCACCCAGTTTCTTTTCTCAGTGGCAGCGCGCACGCTGTCCCTTGCTCGGGATGACAATCTTGTCTCTTTCGCTCGTCGGCCGAGTCTTACTTCTGCAGCGGAATGAACTCCGGGTTGTCCTGGTGCTTGCGTTCCCAGCTCAGGAACTCGTAGTAGCCGCAACGACGCTGCTCGGGATACTCACGACAGGTACCAGGGCGCGCTTCGTAGATGGTGCAGCGACGGGTCTCTTTGTCGAGGTTCATGCACACGGTTCCGTAGATCTCGTCCTTGCGGTGACGCAGAACCCGGTCGCCTTCCTTCATCTTGGTAAAACGCTGCTTCGCCTCTTCAGGCGTGATCTCGAAATGACGCGCGATTCGCGCAATGTCGGCACTGTTTACGTTGATCCGATCGTAGCTGCAGCAATAGGCCGGGCATTTCGAGCAGTCGTATAGCGGTGAAGGTTTAGCGGGTCTGGGAGTAGCCATTGAACGCCTCGATCTGCTTTCCTGTACGGTAGCACAGGGAGCAAATTGAGAATTGAAAATTGAAAATTGAAAAAAAGGCCCCTTCTTCACTTTTTCAATTTTCAATTTTCAATTTGCCTCACAAGGCATTGCTCTGTGATGCCTTTGGAATCTCAGGCTTTTCCTCAGGCGGGGTGAAATCTTCGCCGGGGTTGATGAAGCGATCCATCTCGAAGTTGTACTGCTTATCGTAAAGCTGGCGGTAGCGCCCCTGCACGGCCAGTAGCTCGCGGTGCGTGCCTCGCTCGACGATTTCGCCACCCTCGAGAACGAGGATCTGGTTCGCGCTTCGAATGGTCGACAGTCTGTGGGCGATGACGAAGGTGGTCCGACCCTCACGCAGAGATCGCAGGCCGTCCTGGATCAAAGCCTCGCTCTCACTGTCTAGACTCGAGGTGGCTTCGTCGAGAATCAGAATGGCCGGGTCAGCGAGTATGGCTCGGGCGATGGCGATCCGCTGTCGCTGCCCCCCCGAAAGCTTGATGCCCCGCTCCCCTACGATACTGTCGTATTTCTTCTCCAGCGGATCGACGAAATCGTCGACGTGCGCGATGCGGCTCACGTGAACGATCTCTTCGAGCGTTGCCTCGGGGCGGGCATAGCGAATGTTCTCGGCGATGGTTCCGTCGAACAGGAAGTTGTCCTGCAGAACGATCCCGAGGTGAGATCGGTAGTCACGCGTGCGAACGCTGCCCAGATCACGTCCGTCGATGAGAATCTTTCCCGACAGCGGTTGATTGAAGGCCATGACCAGACTGATGAGCGTGCTTTTCCCGGAGCCACTCGAGCCAACCAGAGCCGAAGTCGATCCCGCCGGCGCACGAAAACTGACGTGCTTGAGCACCGGAACACCTGGCGTGTACTCGAAGGTGACATCCTGAAATTCGATTTCCCCGACAACCCTGAGGAGACGCTCGCGGTCGGCGTCCTGCTGATCCTCGGTAGTTTCCCTGAGGATCTCGCGGATTCGGTCGAGTCCGGCGAAAGCCTCGCTGATCTGCGTTCCGATCGACGCGATCTGCATGATTGGCGTGGCCACCAGACCAGTGAAGAAGATGTACATGATGAAGTCGCCGAGCGTCATCGTTCCGGCCAGAATGGCGCGGCCACCCACCACCATCATGATGACGCCCACGACACCGAAGATTGCGGTCGTGATCGCGGTTACACCAGACACCCAGGTGATCGTGCTCGACACATTGCGTAGCAGACGGTGAACACCCTTTGTGAAGACTTTCTCCTCGCGCTTCTCCGCGGTGTAAGCCTTCACGACACGGATTCCACCCAGTGACTCGGCCAGGCGACCCGTCACCTGGGCGTTGATCTCGCCGCGCTCCCGGAACAGAGGGCGAACGCGTTTGAAGGTCAGTGACATCACCGCGCCGAAGATCGCCAGCGTCACGATCGTAATCAACGTCAGGTGCCAGTTGAGATAGAAAAGAACGAACAGAGCGATCGTCGCCGTGACGATGCTTCCGACGAGCTGCACCAACCCGGTCCCGACCAGGTTCCGGATTCCCTCGGCGTCATTCATGATCCTCGAGATCAGCACACCCGATTTCGTGGAGTCGAAGAAACGCACCGGTAGATGTGAGACATGTTTCTGAACCGCCCGCCGCATGTCGGTGATCGAGTGCTGCGCTGCCACGCCCAGGATCTGTGACAAAGCGAACGACGTTACGGCCTGGACAAACGTGGCCGCGCCGGCGGCGAAAGCCAGCGGCAGCAGCAGTTCGTAGCGATGCTTTCCGATGACCTGATCGATGAGGTACTTGGAGCTGGCCGGCAGGACCAGACCGGAAAGGCGGCTAACGAGCATGAGAAGGAGTCCGGCCGCCAGGCGCCAGCGTCGGGCCCACATCAGCTCTTTGGATTCCCGCCAGGCCGAGGCCGGATTCAATTTTCGTTTCTTCTCTTCAGCCAAAATCCATCCTCGCGCAATCTTGCCGGCGCATTTCGAGTTATAACACGTATCAGGGTCCTGACCGCTGCTGCGGGAAGCGATCAGGCTACAATTCAAACAGGAGGGCGAAGGCCTTGCAACGGATGGCGATCGTAGGGCGCTTCGACGACGATAGCGAGGCAGGCTCCCTGCTCAGTCGCCTGAAGGGACAGCACATCGACGTCTTCGTCGCTCACGAAGAGGGGCAGACAGTCGTGCGCGTCCACGAGATCGACCTCCGGGATGTTCTCGCCATCACTCCGATCCGGCATCCTGAAGGCAACCTCGCCTCCCTCGATCCCATTTCCCCATGTCCGGAGTGTGGGTCACTGGACGTTCAACGAACTCCTCGGCTGGCGATCTTCACGCTGACCGTGTTATCTCTCGTCGGTTTCGGGGTGGCCGTCGGCATTGAGAGTCTTGCCGTCGCCCTGCTCCTGCCCTCGGTGGCCTTCGCGGCATTCCTGCTCGATCCGCTGAAATGCATTGCCTGCAGCCACGGCTGGAAGCCGGAGCTGGAAGATCACGAGATGGTCGATCTCATCCCCGGCTCGAGCGATGACGAACCCGAAGTCGAATACATCCTCCCGCATGCGCGCGGTGGAAGTGAAAATTGAAAATTGAGAAAGTAAATGAGCGGGTCTAATTTCTCAATTCTCAATTCTCAATTCTCAATTCTCAATTTTGATGAGGAGATGGTCGTGAAGAATGTACTGAAGCCCGTCCTCGTGTTGCTCACGCTCACTAGTCTTTCCTGCGGCACTTCTTCTTCCGGCCGTGCTCAAATCATCGAGCCGGAAATTCAGCTAGTGCAGACTCAGGGGCCGTCCGATATGAACTATAGCGGCCCGGTCTCAATCAAATTCGAGATGCAGGTGGATAATCGATCGGGTGAGCCGATCATTCTTCGGAAGCTCGACCTCCGCAATATCGGTTCAGGTCCCTATGTACTCCGCTCCCGACCAGTCTTTTTCAACTCGCGATTTCCGGCTCAGAAAGTATCGACGATAGAGTTCTGGGCCGAGGCCTATTCTCGGGGCGGACCGCTGGGGTCCGACGAGCCGGTGATGGTCCGCGGCATTGCCTACTTCGACACTCCGGCCGGGCCTCTGCATAAGATTTTCACGCAGATGATCAGCCAGTACAGGAACCAGCGATAGCGACCGGGCGTCCTTTTTTTGAAAAATGTGACTTTTGTCACATTTTTCTGCCGGCTTTACGGTCCAGACTGGCTCTCATATAAAAGCTGTTGCGGTTCTGTCTGGGACCGCCATCTAAAGGGGCGTAAGCCCCTTTTTCATTTCTGGAGGATGCGATGGGAAAGTTCGCTCGACTCACAATGCTCGCAGTCGTCATGTCGGTGGTTTTTGGCTGCTCGAATCGATCGGAGAGTGTTACCGGTGTGAATGGGACGACGTTCATGAGCGGCAAAGTCCATCTGAGCGGCGAACTAAGCGGCAGCAGAGCTGATGGAATTGAGGTTCGTATTGTCGGCACCCCGCTCGTGGCGGTCACTGATGCCGATGGCAATTTTTCTTTCGGTGCCGCACCGGAGGGGACCATCGAATTGAGTCTCACCAGAATCAGCGACGGAATCGACGCGCTGGTGCGGGTCAACGCGCAGCCAGCGGTCACAGTCGAGTTGGAGAAGAAACACCCGAAGCCGCCTAAAACAAAGACTACCGAGCTGGAGGGTGTGGTAACGGCAGTTTCCTCTTCCTCCATCACGCTCGACGACGCCCGGACACACGCACCGGCCACCGCCGCGATCACCTCCATGACTGTCATTCGCAAAGGAGATCACGCGGTGACTTCCGCTGACATCAAGGTCGGCGCGCAGGTCCATGTAAAGGCAACCATCGACTCGGCGAACAAACTCACGGCTACTGAGATCATCGTTCAGGACGATGGGAAGGGAGACGATGAGTCCCCTGACGCGAGGGAGCTCGAGGGAACGATTACAAGTGTCTCAGCGTCCATGATCACGGTTACGGACAACCACACTCATGGCAACGTGACGGCGGCCATCACTGCCCAAACGATCATCAAAAAAGGTAACACGACCATCGCGGCGACCGATCTCGTGGCCGGACAGCACGTGCATGTCCGGGCAACCGAGGCGGCGGATCACAGCCTGACCGCTACGGAGATCAAAGTGCAGCAGGGTGAGGGTGACGATGACGGCGGACAGCAACAGAAAGAATTCGAAGGGCCCATCTCTGCGGTCAGTAGTTCTTCGATCACCATCCGTGACAGCCGAACCCAGACCGACGTAACCTTCACCATCTCGGCAACGACGGTGATTCGAAAAGGTCAGAAGCAGCTGACGCCCGGCGACTTGAAAGCGGGAGATCGCGTCCACATCAAAGCCACAGCCGATAGTGGTACGACTTTGACAGCAACAGAGATCGTCTTACAGGCCCAGAGCAGAGATGGAGACGAAGACTAGCCTCGTCCGGACAGCGAGTTGGCGGCGGTACTGCCGTCGCCGACTCTCTGTCGCCGGGCATGCTTATAATCGTTCGTGCTCGAAATCATTCCTCCAGTCATCCTCGAAAACATCGCTCGTAATGGCTCTGCTGAAGAGCGCGACTGGGCACTCGATCAGATTTCCGACGGGGCACGGCTACGAGGTCAGCGCGAGGCTATCGGGGCAGTCGCTCCCCTCGTGGGGTTGAAGACCGGAGCACAGCAGCGAACCATCTTCGACGCCGGTCATACCATGAAGCTTCCCGGAATGCTGGTCCGCCTCGAGAGCGACAAGCCTTCGAAAGACGTCGCCGTCAACGAAGCATTCGACGGATGCGGGGCCACGTATCACTTCTACAAGACCGTCCTTGACCGGAATTCCGTGGATGGAGGCGGGATGCGTCTCGACTCCTCCGTTCATTACGGCAAGCGATTTGCGAATGCTTTCTGGGACGGCCGGCAGATGGTCTACGGCGACGGCGACGGAAAGATCTTCAACAGATTCACTTCGGCACTCGACGTCATCGGCCACGAGCTGACGCACGGGGTCACGCAGTATGAGGCCGCCCTCGCCTATGACGGGCAGTCCGGGGCGCTCAATGAGCATTTCTCTGACGTCTTCGGCACGCTCGTTAAACAGTTCACGTTGAAACAGACCGCGGCCAACGCCGATTGGCTCATCGGTGTCGGTATCTTCACCAAAAAAATCAAGGGCCTGGCCATCCGCTCGATGAAAGCGCCCGGCACCGCCTACGATGATCCCTTGATCGGGAAAGACGATCAGCCGGCGCATATGAAGAACTACGTCCAGACCCATTCGGACAATGGCGGCGTCCATCGGAACTCCGGTATCCCCAACAAGGCCTTCTACGAAGTGGCGACGCTCATCGGCGGCCAGACCTGGGACACAGCAGGAAAAATCTGGTACATCGCACTCCGGGATCGTTTGCGGGAACACTCGGACTTCTCGGAGTGTGCGATGCTGACTCATACCGTCGCCGGTGAGCTGTTCCGTAAAGGTGGTAAGGAACAGAAAGCAGTTCGGGAGGGATGGAAACGGGTTGGGATCGCCGTTTCCTGAAGAATATGGCAGAGCAGGCTCGCGAGACTGAACAGATAGCCGTTGTCCCTCTGGTTGAGGAGATCACTCCGGTTTCATTGCCGGTTCGAGTAACCAAAAGCGAGATCTCGGCGTGGCTTCTCCTGGCCGGGCTGATGCTGCTGGTCTTCCTGCGGCACCTCGTGCCGGCCATCCTCATCGGTCTCATCTTTTACGTCATCCTCCATCGCATCTCTCACTTCTTCTCGAGCCGTCTCCGCCGGCCTTTCGTCCGGCCTCTGGCGCTCCTTACGGCAGTGAGCCTCGGCGGCGGCATTGTCGGCGGCGGCCTGGCCATCGTGGTGCGAATCATCAAGACCCAGCGACAGAACATCCCTGCCCTGATGACGAAGATGGCCAGCATCCTCGAGTCGACACGGCTGCTCCTGATTCGCTTTGGCGGTTATGAGATGTTCCCCGACACCCTCAGCGATGCCGAGGATATGAAGACGGCGCTCGTGAACTGGCTCAAGCTGCACACCGACGTCCTGAGCATCGCCGGCGAGCGTTTCGGAAGTACGCTCATTCACGGCCTGATGGCCGTCCTTCTCGCCGCGATGATCTTTCTGCGTCACGTACAGCGGCAGCAACCCAACGAAAGCGGCCCCCTGGCCTTTCATCTCCGGGAGAAGATGGCTCGCTTCACCACCGCCTTCGCTCAGGTGGCGCGAGCGCAGTTGATGATCTCAGCCATCAATACCACCCTGACCGCAGTCTACCTTTTCGGAATTCTGCCAATCGCCGGCAAGCGGCTGCCCTTCTCCGGAACGATTATTTTCGTGACATTTGTCTGCGGTCTCATCCCTGTGCTGGGAAACCTGATCTCCAACAGTGTGATCGTCATCGTATCGCTCGGCATCTCATTCGGTACGGCCATCGGGTCTATGGTTTTTCTCGTACTGGTGCACAAGCTCGAGTACATCGTCAACTCCCGAATCGTCGGCTCGAAGACCGATTCTCAGGCCTGGGAGATTCTGATGGCTATCGTCATTGGCGACATCACCTTCGGTATCCCGGGAGTGGTGATGGGTCCGATTCTGTATACGTTCATCAAGCGTGAGCTGAGGGTGCATCGCCAAGTGTGAGTTCAGAATGCACCTTTCGTAGGGGCGCCTTGCAGGCGCCGATATCCCGAGATTGGTCATCAACCCAGGGTGTCGGTCGCAGGCCGTGCGGCCCTACGCGCCTATCGCGTCGATCTTCGCCGCAAGGATGAAATCGTTGTCGGTGAGCCCTCCAGCGGCATGCGTCCAGATATCGACGGAAACCCGCCCGTAGCCAAGCGCCAGATCGGGATGGTGACCTTCCTCTTCGGCAATCGCACCCACCCGGTTGACGAAACGCAGCGCCGTCTTGAAATCTGGAAAAGAAAACTGGTGATTGAGGTGATGGTCGTCGATGATCCGCCAACCGCCGCCGATCTTCGTCAGCAACTCTGCAGCATGCGCTTGATCGAGACTGGGCATTCCGCCGCGACAAGGCTCGCAGTGTTTTCTCGCAAGATCGGGTTCCATACGATTTCCTTGTGGCGATCGCAACAGCTGCAGAAACGCTTCGGGGTCGATGCGGTGGCGGGAAGCGTACTGCCCGCCGACAAACACCACCGGTACGTCCGATCCGAAGCGTGAGACGAGGTGAGGATCGCCATCCACATCGACCTCTGACAACTCGATCGGGATTCCAGCGTCGCCGGAGACTTGAACGATGACCGTCCTTGCTTGATCACACAGGCTGCAATTACGCCGGGTGAAAACTGTGACGCCCACCGGCTCCCTTTTTTCCATGGCGAAATACTACAGGCATTGTCATGCTGAGGCGCTATACCGCGCGTGCATCGCTTGAGATAGGAAACAGCTGTCATCCTGAGCAAGGGACAGCGTGCGCGCTGCCACTGAGAAAAGAAACTGAGTGGTGTCATCCCGAGCCGCAGCGAGGGATCTGGGCGGGGGCCTTAGACCCTTGGCAATCGAAAATGTTTGCGAGCACCACGATGGAA
>DASZZV010000118.1:0-13056 GCA_035544835.1 Thermoanaerobaculia bacterium | reverse complement strand
GCTTACGCCCGGTGCTACAGGTCTGCCGCGCGCCTTCGCGCGCTGCGTTGGCGTATCGCCGGCGTGCCGTGCGATCTACTGAACGCCGAGCAGTTCGACTTTGAACACCAGCGTAGCGTCCGGGGGGATGAGTCCGCCGCCTGCGCCTCTCGATCCATAACCGAGCGCCGGCGGAATGACCAGGGTCCGCTTCTCGCCAACTTTCATGGCACCGACGCCTTCGTCCCAGCCCTTGATGACCTGGCCCTGTCCGACGCTGAACTCGAACGGTGCGCCACGGTCGCGGGAGCTGTCGAACTTCGTTCCGTTGGTCAGCCATCCGGTGTAGTGGACGCTGACCTTCTGTCCCTGGCGAGGATGAGCCCCGGTGCCAGGCTGGTCGATGACGAATTGAAGCCCCGACGGTGTGGTCTGAAGATTCTGCGGCATTGCGAAGGTATCCATCTCTGCTCCTTTAGGCTGCACAGAGGCCGTGACCGCGGGCGTCTGCTCCTGAGGCACTGCGGCAACGGGCTGAGTATTGCTATCGGCGGCCTTCTGAGAACATCCACCGAGTCCGAGAGCGAGGATCAGAATGAAAGGCGATTTCATCTTCATATAGTTCTTCCTTACCGAGTCGCCGATTGTGGCGCTCTGAGCGCGGATTCTAATCCAGGAGCTGCCAGATGTCAGACATCTGCTATTTCCCGGACAACGACCCGTCGAAGCGGATCCTGCTCTGCCGGATGTCGAGAAGGGGCCCGAGCTCGTACACGTTGCGGTATCCATAACCGTAAAGCGCAATGTACGTCGACAGATTGAGTGAGGCTCGAGCCGCCTTGGATGGAAAGACATCCTCGGCGTTGATGAAGTTGTTGTTGCAGTAGATGAGGACCCGCGTGGCCTGGTCGGGAATGGTCTTCGCCAGGCTGTCGATGGTGATATCAGGAAAGCTGAGATTGATGGCGCCGTGAACATGAAGTTCGTCAAACTTCTCGCGGCTGCGGGCGTCGAGCACGACCGTCCCCTGCTCGCCGCTCATCCGGATGAATTCCCCCTCGGAGAGCCTGCGGTCCTCACGATGGACCGCCGCTTTTCGAGCGGTATCGAGATAGCCAGGCATGTCGATGGCGGGATTGACGATCGCCGCACGCCGCTCGGCAGCATGGAGCGAAAAAGACAGGATTGCGACGAAGACGAGTAAAATGGTGACACGGCGGATGGACATGGAAGGCCCCCTTCTATTCATACGTTTCGAGGGGGGTTGAGGTTCGGCGGGGGAATTGAAAATTGAAAATTGAAACAACAGGTCATGATCGTTTCCTCAATTTTCAATTTTCAATTCTTCAAATGATGACCACAGAGCAAGTCTCGAGCAGCGACCGCGTTCTCCTTCCGCTCGATCGAGTCCGCCCCACCACACTGGAGACCGGGACCTTCGCCCTCGGGTGATTCTGGACTCCAGACGCCCGGTTCGGGTGTCATCGAGGTGTCGTGAGAACGCGCGTCGGCTACGCCGGTGGCACGCTCCCTGATCCGACCTATCACCGGCTGGGCGACCATACCGAGTCTCTGCAGATCGACTACGATCCGACTCGCCTCTCCTACACCGAACTCCTCGAGATGTTCTGGACGGGCCACCATCCCGGAAGCGAGAGCTTCAGCCGCCAATACATGGCCGCTGTTTTCTATGCAAATGCCCAGCAGAAACAGGATGCGATGGAGAGTCGCGACCGCGTGGCAGTGAGACTCGGCCATGAAGTGCGAACGATCATCGCGCCGCTGACGCGGTTCTATCGCGCCGAGGATTACCACCAGAAATACTCACTGCGTCATCATCCCTTGTTAATGGCGGAGCTGGAAGGCTACACGCCTCCAGAGTTTGTCGATTCGACGGTTGCGGCCCGGTTGAACGGCTACGTCGCACGTCAGGGGAATCCGGCGCAACTGGCCGACGAGATAGATGACTTCGGTCTCTCCGCCCCAGCGCGCCAGAAACTGGAGAGCCTGGTTCGGTAGTTAGACCCTGTCCAGAAACGAGCTCATGACAGGAGCTTTCAGCCGCGTAGCGGCGACATCGTTTTAGCCCCACCCGTGAGGGTGGGGAAACGCGCAAACGAGACAAGGTTCTGAGCCCCGGCAGGGGCGGCATCGGGTAGGCGCAGAACGAGATTGCGTATGACGAATGTAAGTATGGTTCATGGAAATCGATGGCGCCGCTCCGCGGCTCGTGAAAATATGTCCGCCCGATCCGCTCCCCACCTCACGGGTGAAGCTAAAACGATGCCGCCGCTACGCGGCTGGAGACCGAGGCCATGCGCGGGCCTTCGGCCCTTTCCGAGGCGAGCCTGAATACTCAGTTCCCGTCCCCGAGAGGCCTCCGGGCGCCACCCCGCCCCGGGCGAGGCGGGATCTAACTTCTGCTTTGCGCTAGCCGCGCATCCACTCATCGGCAACTTTGCGTCCTCGGATCATATCGTCCACGACGAGGATCAGCTGATGATCGTGATCGCTGTATTGTACTTCGATGTTGACGCCCGCCTCGGCCATTCGCCGGGCGATTCTGCCGAGTTGGCCTGGCTCGTCCTGCCTTAGTCGGACGGCGAGAACGTCGCTCTCGCCGGTCACGACGATCTTTGCCGCCTCCAGCGCCCGCCGTGCCAAGGCGCCGTCGTGGAAAAGAAAATGCGCCACACCAACGCCGTTGGAAACGAAGACCCCGCCGCCCTCCACACTAACTCCGGCGCGCCCGAGCGCCTCTCCCATCTCGGCGAGCGCTCCCGGGCGATGTTCCAGAGCAATACACAGATCTTTCATGATTCCTCTTTCCTGAACCTCCTGCTTTTCTGGCTATGCGGGAGAGGCCATCAGCTTTTCGCTGCCACACTTATCACAAAACGGAAGAAGAGAAGGGCGTGTATTCCTGCAAAGCGCACACACCTCGAACAGAGCCGAGCCGCACGATGGACATGCATAAACATCGTCGGATGCCACGCCCGGCGACGGTTGAACCTTGCGAATGCTTCGGCGGTCCCAGAAACTGTATTTCATCGGACCGCGCCGAATCGGGTACTCACAGACCGGACAGAGAAACCGTTCATACGCCTCCCGGTATTGTTTGAGAAGCGAAGCCATCCTGGGAAATCTGACCGCGCGGATCAGGTAGATGAGAACCCTGGTGACGACACCAAGCAAAGCCAGAAGAAGGATGTACTTGAAATAGCGCGTGGGAAAGTTCTCGTGGATCACTAGAACGACCTTAAACAGGGTTGCGATTCCGAATGCATAGATGAGCGGTGCATACATGCTCGCCCTCCACTTGAGAGAGACGTAGACAGCCACGAGAAGCAGCGGAATCAGGAACAGTAGTTGAAGGGCGGCAATTCGCAGATGGTGCCGCCGGTCCAGCGCCTCAAACTCGGTCTTGGCGGCCTCTCTCTGGACCGCCAGTCGCAACTCAATATTGCTCCTGCGTTCCTGGAGGCTTCGTTCCTCCTCGGTATGCTCCACGATGGCCTGATTCAATGCCTGGTATTGAGCCTGGTTGGCAATGAACTGGCTTTCGCTTTGCGCGAGTGTGTTCTGTTCCGAAATGGATGGTTTGACTTGATTCTGAATATTCTGCTTCTGCATGTCGAGGAGCTGATTCATCGTTTGCTGGGAGCTTGTCGTGCTGTCCCGCAGTAGCGCCTGCCTCGCCTTCTGGTTCTGGACTTGCGTGTCGATCGCAGCGATCTGTGCGTCGATTGCCTTTGACTGGGCTACGAGCCCAGGGTCGAGGTGGCGCTTCTCCACGTCGACCAGTTGAGGTCCTTTGAGCTCGCCAATGTCGTCTACTACGAACCCCAGAAGCCAGAAAGCGAGAATGCCCGCTAACGCCGTAAACAGCATGACCCCGAAACGATGTGTCCATGGACCCTTTGGTTGAATTGGCACCGTGTTCATCTCCTGTCTCCTTTTAGTCGGCTTCCTAACTCACAGCCGCCAGTGCGCCCATCAGGGCGCCGGCGTAATGGACGACGTCGTTGGTCACATAATCAGCGGATGCTGGTGGCCATGCACCCAACGCCTCCAGGAGCAGCTTCCCGGCGATCACGGACAGGAGCAGCAGTCCCGGGCCCTTCGCCGACTCCCGGACCAGAGTCAGTCCGGCCAGAACCCAGATGCCGACCACGAGGCCGGATGCTCCTCGATACTCGCCCTGAAATCCGCTGGCGAGGATGGCCAGGCTGAGAAAAGGGGCGGCGACCAGAGCCCAGCCCAGGAGTCTCCAGCGAATCCGCCCGGAAACGAGTGCCATCGGTGGCAAAATGGCAACGAGATTCAGCAACAGATGACTCCAATCCCAGTGAACCAGATGGCAGGTCCAGAGCCGCCACCATTCGCTCCAGGCCTGCGGTGATTGCAGTCCGAAGGCGTTCATGGGCGGCGCATCCGGAGTGCAGCCATTGCCACGAAAGCAGCGACCAGAGCGTCCCACCATCCCAGCGCTCCACCGCTACGCACCGACTCTCCCCTGGAGGTATAGACATCGACATCCTTTCGCTCTCCGCTGGCCACGCTCTCCTTGAACTGCCCGACTTCGGCATCGAGGTTTTTCGCCAGGTCCTTCATGGCCGCCTCGAACCCGCGCCGCGACTTCTCACGAAGGGAGGCATCGACGGTTACGGCGGTGGAGTTGCCTGTGATTCTGCTCACCCCGGGCGCTCGCAGCAGAAACGTCCGTGACGGAACGTGAAACACCGCCGCATCGATCAGCGTCCGCGTCTCATTGCGGTCCAGCGGCAACGTATACGCGCCGATCACCGAGATGTAGAGGAACGAAAAGCTACGCGGGTCACTTACCTGCAACTGGTCCACGGAGACGAGTGCGATGACATCGACGTCCATCAGGCGCGCTACCTGCTCGAGGTTCTCGAACCCCCCGCGCGACACCAGATAGTTCGAGGGGATGGTCACGATCTGGCTCACCCAGTCCCGGCCGGCGAAGCTCTTGCGAACGATGTCAGTCAGGCGCTTCTCGGCATCGGGCGGCAGCAGCGAATCAGATCCGGTCGCGATCTCGGAGGGAACGAAGGCGATACCGATTCGAAGCGGCAGCTGCAGGCGAACATCGCTCGACGTCTGACGCAGGCTCTCGGAGTTGTCCTGACTCAGGTAGGACATCAGGTTACTTCTTCGACGTAACTGTCTGCTCGACGAGCATCCCCCGAGGAACAGAGTCACCAGAACCAGAACAACAATCAGCTTGCGCATAGCAATCTTCTCCGTACTTATCGGTATGGAACATATTGCCAAACCAGTCAAAAGTCAATACCTACCGGTATGGAGATAAAGAAAGAATGGTAGACCATAGTCCGGCGCGAGCTCGGGGAAGAACACTTCGGCCCTGAACCCGTCAGCGCCGAGCACAGGAATCACGACAAATCAGGGCCGACTCAGGCCATAATCCAGGATGGCCATCACGAACCGGCTCACCGGATCGCGCGTCGCGCTGGCGGTGTTCGCGACGCATCTCGTCGCCGCCCTTGTGATGCTGGTATTCCTTCGCGACGGACTGCTGGGACAAACAGCCGAGGAGCGCCTCGTCTATGTCCGTGCACACCCGGTGAGCTGGTCACTCTCCTGGATGCTCTGGCAACTTGCCGCACTCACGCTGCTGGCGTTGTACGCGCATCTCGGGCGGCTCTGGTGGTCGCGCTCTCCGACGCTGGTGACATTGGCCCTCCTTTGTGCTGCGGCGGCAATCGGAGCCGATGTGGGCGGCCAGAGTCTCTACATGGGAATGCCGCGAGTGCTCGATGCTGCGTCGTTCCAGCGTCTCGAAGTGGCGGCAGCGCTCGTCACCGGCTACGCGGCCAACGGCCTCTACACGGTTGCCGGGGCGCTCCTGACTGTGGCCGGAGTTGGCCAGCTTCCGAGGCGTATTGTGAGCGTCTCGATTCTTCTCTGGTCATCCGGATTCGCTCTGGCAGCAGCATCGCTCGCACAGTCCCTGGCGATGCAGCAGATCACGACCGCGGCGATGCTCGGTTCGCTGTTTGTCTGGACACTGATGCTTTCCTCATGGCTCCGAAACAGCGAGTCGTAGTGATCGGAGGGTCGGGCGTCTTCGGGCGGCTCTTCGTCCGCGAGTTGAGGCAATGGGATGACTTTCAGCTCGTCATCGCCGGCCGGGATCGACACGCCGCGGAAAGAATCGCAGCGGAAGCGGGGGTTATCGAGGTAGCCCAACTCGATGTCCGCGATCTCGCCGCCCTTCGCCACGTTGCCTCCGGCGCCTTTGCCGTGGTCTGTCTGGCCGGTCCATTTCAAGCGCTGGACCACCATGCCCCGGAGGCAGTCGTCGATTCGGGCGCACACTGGCTCGACATCAGCGACGATCCCACCTGGGTCGACAACATATTGACGAGCATCCAGCTCAGGGAGAAATCCCTTGCGGCGCACCTCAGTGTCATCCCCGGACTCTCTTCGACGCCAGCGCTCTCCGGCGTCCTGGCTCGACTCGGTCGCCGTGAGCTGGCTGACGCAACAGAGGCGGCGATCACCCTCTTCATCGGGAACAAGAACGTGAAGGGGGCGGGGGCCATCGCCAGCGCGATCTCTGCTGTGCCGCGGCGACGGCACTCACGGCCGGTCATCGACCTTCCCTTCGGCAGCCGGCGAACCCTCCCCTTCGACTCACCCGATGCGCTCCTTCTCGCGCGCGAGCTCGGACTCGAAGCACACTTCTCGGTCGCCTTTGAATCAGCAGTGGCGACGGCCCTGATCCGGATCGCCCGAGCTCTTCCTATGAGCGGGTCAGCAAAAACAAGCCTGGCGAAAGTCCTCAGTGTGATCGCAGCGCCGTCCAGCCGATTCGGCTCCGATGCAGGAGGCGTCGACGCGCTCATCACATCGCGCAGCGGAGAATCGCGACGACTCCGCTTCAGTACCCGAGGACAACGGCTGGCGATTCTTCCCGCCGTTCTCGCTCTGCGCGAGCTGGCCGGATCCGGAGTGAAAAGCGGCTGTGTCACGCCTGCCGAGACATTGCCACTCGACATCTGGGTTGAACGACTCGAGCGCGAAGGAGTGATGCTGTCCCGAAGTGACAGATCATCGGACCGGAATTCTGAGTCTTGACTAGCCGCGTAGCGGCGGAATCTTGTTAGCCCTTCGGCGTGAGCCCAGTGGCCTGAAACTTAAGCGTTTACTTGCGGTATTCGGAGCGCTGATTTGGGCTTCGATATCAGTCCGTGCGGCCGGCTTGAAGCCGGCGGCCCGGCCGCCTGGAAGGCGGCGCTCCGAATACCGATCAGCACTGCACCACCGCAGCACCAACGACACCGACGCCGACTAGAATACCGGGCAATGATTCCGCGCAGACGCTTTCATCGCCTTGTCTTCATCACCGCCGGTCTGTACAACATCCTCTGGGGACTCTACTCGAGCTGGCGACCACAGTGGCTCTTTCACTTTGCCGGCATGGAGCCGCTCAACCACCCGGAGATCTTCGCCTGCCTGGCCATGGTCGTCGGTCTCTACGGAATCATCTATTTCGAAGTAGCCCGAAATCCAGAGCAGGGTTGGCTCCTCGCTGCGGTCGGGCTCCTTGGAAAAATCCTCGGGCCGATCGGTCTGGTCATCCTCATCGTCAAGGGAACCTGGCCTCTGGCCGCAGCGATCCTCTGCCTCACCAACGATTTCATCTGGTGGATTCCCTTCACAATCTACTTGATCGACTCGTGGAAGCCATTTCGGGAAACGGTGCGGCTGAAAGAATTCAGGTAACCCAGACGTTTTTCACGTTCCCAGTCACAAAGATGACCACCGGTCGAGCCAAATGGCTCCTTCCTTTTCGGGCAGCGGCCCTGAACCCGGGGTTGCTCGCCAGCAAGGCTGTCATCGCGCGTACTCCAGCCGGAAAAGAAAGCTTCGCTCGATCTCCTTTGGAAACACCAGAAAGCTGCCGCCAAATTCAGGATGTCGATTGTCCTGGAGATTCGTCCCGGTCAAAGTAAGAGCCAGGCCCGCTCGGACCATCCAGGCGAGTCGCGCATCAATCCGGGCGTAAGAGCGGACCGCCTGATCCGGTACGTCATCGACATAATAGATGGCCGTGTCGAACTTCAATCGATCGGTGAGGTCGAGGTACGAGCGCAACTGCAGCTGGTGTCGGGGCGAGTCTCCCTCTTCGAGCTCGGCATATGGGTCGGTGGTCGTAGAATCACTCTTGAGCTTCAGCTCGTACCAGGTCCAGGAGCCGCTCAGCTTCCAGCGATGACTGGCCTTGAAGGTGGCCACCAGCTCGCTTCCCCATGCGGAACCGTGCGCCTTGTTGTCAGGCGTCAGAACGATCACGGCATAGGGACCACTGGGCCCCGTTTCGATCGCGGGCGCGGAACGCTCTAACGTGCGCAGGGCGTCGTACCGGTGAATGAAGGCCGCGGCGTCTACCGTAAGGACCCCGAGGTCGAGCCTCTGGCCTAACTCGTACGCGATGAGGCTGTTCGATTGGTAATCTTCGTTACCGACGACTCGAATGTTCGTGGCCAATGGCCCGAAAACGCCCGGTGGATAGACCAGTGTATTGAGTGTGCCGTCGACCTCGTACTCGGCCGGCGTCCGGACGGCACGCGAGACCGCTGCCCAACTGCTGAGTTTCGCGCTCTGGCGCCAGAGAAGCCTGACATTCGGCTGCAGCTCAAATCCGGTGTACTCGTTGTGCTCGACCTTCGTGCCCAGCGTGAGCCGGACGTCGGGCCGGACCAAGATCTCGTCCTGAAGAAAGGCGCTGAAAAGATCGTCCACCCGGTCGTCGTGCCTGAGATCGACCGAGAATGTCCCGTCCAGCCGCGAGCGCGATTGACGAAACCCTCCGCCAACGATGATGTCGTGCCGGCCGAGCGTGCGCCGCGACTGCATGTCGATGTCGAACGTGTCGCGCGCCTCGCGATGAACCGCGTCGTCCCGGTTGGTGCGGTCGTAGTACAGCTGCAGCGATGAGTCGCGACCATTGGAGGATCTTGAAATTCGAGCGATGAGATTACCGCCGGAGTACGAGGAATCTTCGTTCACCGGAAGGGCGTAAGGGGGTTCGACGGAAGGGAGTGCGATCCGGCCACCGAAGTCACCGCTGTAGATGTCGCCCTGAATCGTCAGGTGGGACCTCGATGAGGGCTGCTGGCCATCGAAGCGGAACCCGCCTCGCCGCGTTCTCCAGTTGTCGAGCCCGTCTCGACCGCTGCTCTCCCGAAAGCCTTCCTGATCGAAGTACTTGGCGTAGACGCGCACGAACGCATCCTCTCCAACGGCAAAGCCGTGGCGCCCTCCTCCGACGAGCTCTTCGTTCCCTCCGCCGGCGATCGCGATCGTGCCGGACGTCTCGCTGGCAGGACGGGTGATGATGTTGATCACTCCATTGACTGCGTTCGCTCCCCAGAGCGCTGCGCCGGGGCCGCGGATGACCTCTATCCGGTCGATGTCCTGAAGCAGTGTGTCTTGAACGTCCCAATGAACCCCTGAATAAAGTGGCGTGTAAACGCTGCGGCCGTCGATCATGACCAGCAGCTTGTTGGCAAAGCGGCCATTGAAGCCGCGGGCGCTGATCGCCCATTTGCTGCCGTCGATCCGGGCCACGTCGAGGCCCGGCGCGAGCCGCAGGACCTCGGGCAGCGTTGTCGCTCCGCTTCGTTCGATCTCGTCGCGGGTGATGACATAGATGGCCACGGCTGAATCGGCGACGCGCTGCTCTTTCCTGGCTGCCGAGGTGACGGTGATGTTCATCATCTCCTCGATGTCGAGCTCACTCAGAGGGCGGGGCTTTTCCTCACCGCTGACCCAGAGCGCGAAAAGAAGGGCTGCTGCGACGACAGGAGCGCGCATGGATGCGGAAGGAATTATGACAGGTCGGGGACGGGCAGCGGCCAGCTTGGCCTTTGAGTAATGACGTTCATGCGGGCGGTCGAATGGGATGTCGCGGGGAGCTGCCGACGGTCTGTCCCCTCGGAATCCTGCTGTCAGGTCGCAAGGTCCTGGTTGCCCGCGGTCGACTGAGTAACGGTCGTGGGTTTACAGACCCGTACCCAACCTTCACCACGCCACGACAGGCTTCCCATCGGCCTGCTGCGGCAGCTCGGGAACCGGTTCGTCTTTCAGGTCACTCACACGCTCCGGAAGAATGACGGTAAAGGTACTTCCCTTACCGACATCGCTCTTTACTTCGACGAGGCCGCGATGCAGTCCGACGAACTTCCGTACCAAAGCCAGACCGAGGCCGGTGCCGGAAAGACCGTGGACCGAGTGATGCAGCTGCCGGAACTCCTCGAAGATCACTTCCTGCTCCTCCGGCGCGATGCCCATGGCCTGATCGATGACGTCGATTGCGATCGAGTCGACCGAAAGCGGCGAGCTCGTCGCGGCAAGGCGTCGCGCCGCCACGCGGACGACGCTGCCATCGGGCGAGAATTTCACGGCATTCGATAGCAGGTTGTAGATGATCTGTTTGAGCTTCACCGGATCAGCTTCGATCGTCTCGATGCCCGGGGCGCCCTCGACCTGCACTTCGATTCCGCGGGACAGCGCTATCCCACGCGCCGTCAGCGCAACCGATTCGATGAGCTCAGCCAAAGGGAGCATCTCCAGATCGAGCGTCATCTTTCCTGCTTCGACTTTCGCGAGGTCGAGAATGTCGTTGATCAGGGTCAGGAGATGTTCGCCCGACGAGCCGATGTTCTGAATGAACTTGAGCTGTTTGGCGTCGAACTTCGCGACGCCCTGCATCTGCAGTACACCGGCGAATCCGATGATGGCATTCAGAGGCGTTCGCAGCTCGTGACTCATGTTCGCGAGGAAGGTGCTCTTGGCCCGATTCGCAGCCTCAGCCTCGTCCAGCGCTCGCGCCAGGAGCTGCTCCTGATCTTCCGCAATGCGCCTCGCGGCTTCGGCTTCCTTCAATGCTTCGTGGATACCGCGCGTTCTGAGCTCGACGACTTCGATCAGCTCGGATTCGCGCCGGCGCATCGCCCGCGTGCGTCGGCGGTAGAAGAGCACTCCCGACGCAATGACGCCGAACGTGACCAGAAATCGGAACCAGACCGTCTCGACGAACCGCGGCTGCACCGTGAATGCCAGCGACGCACCGGTTCGATTCCATACACCCTCGGCATTGGCAGCGATCACACGAAGAACGTATCGGTTGGGTGGAACGCCGGTGTAGTAGGCGACGCGGCGGTTACCGGCGTCGACCCAGTTCTTGTCGAAACCTTCCAGACGGTAGCGGAAGTGCGCATGTTCAGGTGACACGAAGGTCAGCGCTGCGTAGTGAATCTCGATCTGAAGAGCTCCAGCTGGAACAATCAGACCATTTGCCAGCTTGACGGCATGACCGTCGACGAGCAGGCGCTCGATGTTGACGGGAGGCGGCTCGAGATTCGAGGCGATGGTTTTTCCCGGAGAAATTGTCGCCACGCCGTTGACCGTCGGGAACCAGAGACGACCGTCGCGGGTACGAAAACCGGAAGGAGACACGCTGCCGTTGCACTGCACGCTGCGCATTCCATCGCCGGCGTCGAAAAGCGTGCCTTGAACTCTTCGGATCCTTCCCGCCGCATAGTCGTTCAATACTCGAAGCTCGACGTTCCAGATGCCGCGTCCGCCGCCAGACCAGATGCGACCGCGGCCATCATCGAGAAGCTGGAGGAGCTTGTCGGTCGGCAGACCGGAGGCAGTGGTGTACTGCGTAAAACGCCCATTCTCCATGCGGATCAATCCGCCGCTGTCGGTGCCGATCCAGACAACTCCATGCGCGTCGATGACGAGAGAGAGCACATGGCTGTCCGGCAATCCCTCGGCGTCACTCCAGACGGTGAAGACTCCATCGTGATAACGGGCTATTCCCCGCGCGTCTGCTCCCATCCAGACGCTTCCGTCACTCGATTCGGCAAGGGCCTGCACGAATGCGTCGCCCCATTGCGGGTTCGGGAGCTGTTTCTCGAATCCTGCCCCGGTCCGCATGGCGACGCCACGGTCCGTTCCAATCCACAGCGTCCCGTGGTGATCGACGAGAATCGACCGCACCGATTGACTCGGCAGCCCATCGCGTTCGGTGAAGGTCGTGAACTTGCCGCCGGCGAAGCGACTAAGACCGGTCTGTGTACCGATCCACATCGCGCCATCGGGTGTCTGCCCGATGGTGAAGATGTGGTCGTTGGGAAGGCCATCGCGGGTGGTGAAGATTTTGTGCCCGGTCGCGGAGAAGAAATTCAGTCCTCGCGCCGTTCCAATCCAGATGTTTCCATCGCGATCCTGGAACACCGACCGGGCATACGGATCGGAGAGCCCTTCTGCTTCACCGATGGTGATGAAGCGCCCGGCATGAAACGACTCCAGCCCTCCGTTGCTGCCGACCCAGAGTGTCTTCTCGTGATCTTCGAAGATCGAGCGCACCGAGTTGTTCAGCAACCCTCCGTCGCGCGTGAGATTCGTAAAGTTGATCCCATCGCTGGAGCGATACAGACCGCTGCCGTATCCGCCGACCCACAACGTTCCATCGGAGTCGCGAAAGATTGCCGTCACCTGATCGTTGGGTATGGCATTCACCCGCGAGAGGATTCCGCCGGCGAGCCGGCTCAAACCCGCTCCCGTGCCGATCCAGAGAGTTTCCTCCCGATCGATGTACAACGCCGGGATCGAACCGCCGGGAGCAGCCTCTTGATGGATCGTTCCGCCCCGCAGCGAAAAGAGACCTCCGCCCCTGGTCCCGATCCAGACTGTTCCGTCTCTGGCGACGGCGAGGGAGAGGATCGAGACGTTGGCGAGACCCTCCTTCTCCTGGAACTTCTGTGCGACGCGGCGCCCGCGCACCGCCACGACTCCCTCCGATGTTCCGACCCAAAGCGTTCCGTCCGACGCTTCGGCGAAGCAGGTGACGATGTCGCTGGGCAAACCCTGCCTTCGGGTGATCAGTTCCATGGCACCCTGACTCCACCGCGCGGCGCCGCCGCCGTTGGTGCCAAGCCACAGCGCGCCGTCGCGCGTTTTCACCAGCCCGAGGACCGTGTCGCGCCGGAGTTGAGGAAGGTTGGTCTTGTTGAA
>DASZZV010000117.1:0-3366 GCA_035544835.1 Thermoanaerobaculia bacterium | reverse complement strand
GGGCTAGAAACATAGATGAACGTCAGTCGCAGTCCATGTCATCTTTCCCAGTAGCGACGTTCGCGTCGTTCCCCGGCTCGGGATGACATGCGCAAATTCGTTTGCGGCACACTCCCAAAAGAAAAGCCCGCCTTCCGGCGGGCTTTTCTTCAGGATCTCTGCTGCTCAGAATGTTAGGCGAGTGGCGAGTCGGATGATACGCGGGCTCTGCAATTCGAGAACATGATCGCCGGCAGCATTCGCAGTGTTTAGTTTGCGATAGAGCCGGGGTTGCCGCTGCAGTACGGTGCGCTCATTGCTGACGTTGAACATGTCGACCCCGACATTCAGCCCGAAGCGTCCGAACTTGATGTCTTTGGCGAGGCGAATATCGAGCTCTTTCTCCACCGGCATACGCTTGCCGTCGACTCCGTTGATGAGGACGTTCTTGCTTCCCTGCCCGTCACCATTGTTCACGCGGTAATAGTACGGCACGGGATAACCCTGCCGGGCATTCACGGCCAGACCAAAAGTCGAGGTAAAGGGAAGTTGGATCAGCGAGGTCAGAGACGTCGACCACTTCGAGTTGATGTAGGTCTCCCTGTGGGTTCCGTAGGACTTATCGACGACCTGTCCGCCGCTGCAACTGCTGCATCCATAGTTTCCCAGCGAGGTCAAAAGGAGATTCGTCGGATCCTCGATGCCGCTATTGGAGAGATGCTGCTTGCGATCATTGAGCGAAACATTGCCGCGCAGCATCCAGTGATTGGACATTCTCTTGACGGCGAAAAGGTCCAGCCCGTTGTACTGCTGGGTGTAGCCGGGGCGATTGGTGATCACAGTGTATGCGAAGGAGGGCACACCATTCTTCAGCGCAAAGTTAGGGATACTGAATGCCTGGCCGTTCGGCAGAGTTCCCGTCAAATTGGCCACCGGGACGAAATCGGATGTCGAGTAGAAGTCATTGCTCCCGGGTGTCTTCTCGTGACGCGCCCATGCGATGTCGGTGAACTTACGGTACGAGTAGTCGACTCCGACGGAGAGCTCAGGCAGCAACTGCGTTTCGAAACCGAGGATGACCTCGTCGGTTTTCGGCGCCTTCATCGAATAGTCGAATCGAGCCGTAGGTGTGGCCTGTCCGGGGTGGTCGGGATCAATCGATCCATACGGTCCATAGACGCCCTCGTCGATGAGGATCTCATTCCGAGTAACGAACTTGTCCCCATTGGCATCTTTCCAGTTGTAGTACAGCCCCTGCGAATAGATGATCGGGTTGCCGGCACCGATGATGTTCCCGGCTAACTGGTCGACGTATCGGTTGTACGAGGCTCTGATCAGAGAGTGCTTGCTGCTGCCTAACGAATAGGTCAGACCGATTCGCGGCGAGATGCTCTTCCACTCCAGTGAGCGTTTGTCACCAGCATAATTAATCGCGCTGAGGATGTCCGGAATCAGAGCGTTGGCTGCAGAGATGCTGGGATTGTTCCGCCCCTTCTGCAGGTCATAGCGCAGACCGCCCTGAATCGTCAGGTCCCCGCGGGTGAGAGTGTCGCCGGCATAGAGGTCGGTGTAGTTCACCGAGTAATCCGGATTGCCGGGCCGCGTGAGCAGCGCGACGGCCGGATCGCCCTGGCTGAAGTCACCAAGGACTCCGGTGACCGGATAGGTACTGGTCGAGGTCACGGGCGTCTTCCGATAGCCGAAGCCGAATTTGAGCTCATGATCGAGCGTGCCGGTGCGGAAGAACGACGAGCCGTCGGTGCGGTATGAGTCCTGCGGCCGCGCGGTGGTGTAGGCGAAATAGCTGCGATGCCATACACCATCGGCGTCGATGTAGGGCTGCACGTTACCGCCTTCGGGGACGAACTGGAAGGGGCTGAAAACGTGCGCATAGAGAAGCGTCACGTACAAGTTCTGACTGAGGATCTGGGTGTCTTCCAGTTTGTATAGATGGGTCGGTCCGCTCTGATCCTCGGTGGTCTCAGGCGGATGCGTGGGATCGGCAAACCGCCCGAGCTTTACTTTGTTTCCGTACGTGTAAAGATACGTGAAGGTATTGTTCTTCAAAACCTGCGCGTTGATCTTTCCGTTTGCGTTTTCGAGAGTGGTGTTGTCTCTGTTGGGATCGGAGCCGACCGGCTGGGCCGTGAAGAGCTTGATCTTGTTCTTCGAATAGGCGCCCCAGAACCAGACCTTGTCTTTCCAGAGCGGTCCGCCCAGTTCGGCACCGTAATCGTCGATCTTGTTGATCTGGTTTCCGTTCTGAAGGTACGCCGACGGAGAGCCAGTTACCCCGGGGTCGCTCTGCCAGTCATTCGGCGTATAGAAGTAATGAGCGCCTCCCTTGAAGTCGTTCGTGCCGCGCTTGGTGACCATGTTCAGCTGCGCGCCAGGCGTCTGGATGCGCGGGTCGCTTCCACCGGTCGTGATCTGAATCTCTTCAAACGAATCGAAATCGTAGTACGTGGGAGTCGAGCCCACGGCGCCGGTGTCGGTGATGTTGACGCCGTCGACGTTGAACGTCTTTTCGGAGTCACTCGCCCCTTTGGCGACCACCACATCCTGCTGTCCTGATTCACTGCCTCCCACGTTCACTCGGTCGAGCTGTACTCCGGGAGCCTGCCCCATGATCACCCATGGATCGCGCGCCGTCGGAATCTGTTCGAGCTCGATCCTGGTGACCGTTGCGCCCGTCCCGGTTTTACGCGTATCGACGAGTGGAGCCTCGGCCATGACCGTGATCGACTGTTCGATCGAAGGAGAGAGTGTCAAGGTCACCGACGAGTTCTTGGCGACGTTGACCTCCAGATTGTTCTGGACGACCGATCCCATTCCCGCGAGGTCTGCCTTGACGCTGTACTTGCCAGGCGAAAGATTGAGGAATCGGAAGACGCCCTGGTCGTCGGTGTAAAAGGTCTGCGGAGCCCCGAGTCCGGTCAACGTGACCGTTACACCGGGGAGACCACTTCCCTCTTTGGTGACGACCTTTCCGTAGATGTTGCCCGTTTGGAATTGCGCCACGGCCGTACCCGTGACGAGAAGCGCGATCAAGATCGCGCCGGCGAGGACACTCGCCCTGGGAAAGAATTTCCTCATATACGCTCCTTATTCACTGATCTCGAGGGTTTGAAGAACGAGGGTCTCCGAACCAGGCATACTTTGATTTCCGGTAGATTAGCAGAGATCGAGGAACACTGGGAAAATCGTAAAGTTTCGGTTCTGCCCTCGCGAGCAGCGCTTGCAATCGACAATGATCGCAAGCACCAGGATGGAAGGGCCCCCACCCAGATCCCTCGCTCGACGCTTCTAAGAAACTCCCAGTATTTAGGCCGCTTTGCGGAGGTGTCATCCCGAGCGTCGAGCGAGGGATCTGGGCGGGGGACTCGA
>DASZZV010000116.1:0-9035 GCA_035544835.1 Thermoanaerobaculia bacterium | reverse complement strand
ATCTCAGATGTCAGATGTCAGATGTCAGATGTCAGATGTCAGATGTCAGATGTCAGATGTCAGATGTCAGATGTCAGATGTCAGATGTCAGATGTCAGAGAGGATAAAGCAGGGCTCTCGAAAATGCGCAACACAAAAGTGGGTCTGGTCATTCTGGGCGATGCCGACGAATGTCGGTTGGTTGCCGATGTGTCATCCCGAGCCGCAGCGAGGGATCTGGGTGGGGGCCCTTCCATCCTGGTACTAGCGAACAATGTCGATTGCTGGGGGCGTAAGGCCCCCGCCCAGATCCCTCGCTGCGGCTCGGGATGACACACTAACGCGTCGCGGTCCATCCAGCTCGGGATGACAGCCTACTGCGCCGTGAGCAGCTCCGAAATCGTCTTGATCAAATGGGACGACTGGATCGGCTTGGAGATGTAGGCGTTGGCGCCGAGGGCCAGGCCTCGCTCGCGATCTTCCTCGGCACCCTCTGTGGTGATGATGATGATGGGGATCTCTTTGAGCTGGGCATTCTGACGAACCAGAGAAACAAGCTTCAGGCCATCCATGACCGGCATGTTGATGTCGGTCAGGATCAGGTCGATCTTTTCGCCGGAGAGTTTCTTCAGTGCGTCGACACCATCCACCGCCTCGATGATCTTCGCATTCTTGAATCGCTTCAGAGAAAACGAGATCAGCTGCCGCATCGTGGGCGAGTCCTCGACTACCAGAAACGTAGCGTTCTCCATCCGTTCAGTACCCTACCCTGGAATCCTTCATGAAGTTGTGAGCAAATCGAGGAAACTCTGAATGGTATTGAGCTTGCGCTCGGACTGTGAATAAAGCTTGGACGAGAAGATGGCCGTGGCGGCGTGCGCGGCGAGCAGGTTGAAGAGCTCGTAGTCAACGGCAGAGAAAGAGTCTTTCTGCTGGAGCAGGTGGTACACGACGATCAGACCGATGACGTGCTCTTTGATCTTCAACGGAACTGCGGCGAGAGGACGGTCGAGCGCGATCGCTCCCCCGGCAATATCCTGATTGATGTAGTAACTCTCACCCGTTCGGGCGACTTTGCCCAGGACTCCGTCACCGAGTCGGACGCCGAGCTTATCGAGACCGAGAACCTCGTCGGCTTCTTCCCAGGCGATGCTCTTGAGCTCGTTGGTCTTCTCGTCGAGCAGCAGAATGGCGAAAGCCTCAGCACCGATGAGGTTGATGACGATTTCCTGGACGATCTGAATGACCTCCCGGAAATCGAGCGTCGAGTGCAGTTGATAGCTGGCCACATACAGATTGGCCAGGTTGTTGTTCTGTTCTTCGATCTCGATGTAGCGGCTGGCGAAATCCTTGTTCTCTTCCTCGACTTCCTTATAGCGCTGCTCGATGCGTTTGTTCTCTTCGACGAACTGCCGGACCTGCTCGCGAAGCCGGTTCAATTCGTCCTGAGCAGCGGGATTCGAGCCTCCCGTACTCTCCTGCGCCGCCAGGCGGTAACGCAACCGCTGGTTCTCTTTGAGTAGTTCCTCGGTGAACTCCTTCCCCTTATTGAAGAGGTCGAGGAACTTTTCTCCCTTGCGATTGATGTCGTCACTGCTCATAGAGGTATGCAGAATCTAACATAAGAGAACGGCCACCCGGTGAACTTTCCCCGTTTGAGGAAACCTCCAGCCGAGAGTTGTCATCCCGAGCAAGGGACAGCGTGCGCGCTGCCACTGAGAAAAGAAACTGAGTGGGTGTCATCCCGAACCGCAGCGAGGGATCTGGGCGGGGGCCTTAGACCCTTGGCAATCGAAAATGTTTGCGAGCCCCACGATGGAAGGGCCCCCGCCCAGATCCCTCGCTGCGGCTCGGGATGACACATCAGGGAACCCGCGTAAATACAGGGAGTTTCTTAGAAGCGAAGGGACGACGGGACGTCGCTGGTGAGAGAAAGAAAACCGCGCGAGGTGCGCTGAGCCCCTTAGGGGCGTTTGAGAATAGCCCAGGACGAAGTCCTGGGATCGGTATGGCCCGTTTCTTGTCGAGCCCCGGAGGGGCGATTGAAGGTCCCTCAATCGCCCCTCCGGGGCTCGACCTTACTTCCGAGACCCGACAACCCAGCACTTCGTGCTGGGCTATTTTCAAACGCCCCTACGGGGCTGGGCTCTGGAGTGCCTCTCGATACCAAGCTCAAGTCGACGTGCAGATTCGGTGAATGGCGGCGGGGATCTGGGGCAGCGGCAGGACCTCACGCACACTTCCTGTCTTGATGGCCTCGCCGGGCATACCAAAGATGATGGCTGTCGAGGGCGACTCGGCAATGGTCTGCCCGCCTCGCTCGAAGACTTTCCGCACACCCTGAGCCCCGTCGTCACCCATCCCGGTGAGGACCACAGCCAGCAGGCGGCTTCCGCAGGCGTCACTGGCCGTTGTGAAGAGCCGGTTGACGGATGGCGCATAGAGATCGGACTTCTGTCTCTCCAATACGCGCGCGTGCAGCTCATCGAAGGACCGATAAACCTCGCACTGAAACCCGCCTGGCGCGATGTACACGGTTCCCGGCTGAAGTGTTTCGCCATCTTCGGCTTCCTTGACCCTGTAGGCGGACAGACGGTCCACTCTTTCCGCAAAGAGCCGCGTGAAGATCGGAGGCATGTGCTGCGCCACGATGAATGGAACGGGAAGGAGCGGAGTCAATTCGAACAATTGCTGGAGAGCGGGAGGACCACCGGTTGACGATCCAATTGCCACCAGGTCGACGCTCTGCGGCCCGGTAATCGGAGGCCGCGGCTCCTCGGGCTTTCGCTGCTCCTCCTCGTAGATGCGCTTCTTGACGTTGTCCAGAGTGATGTTCAGGACCTGGCGCACCTTGGCCAGCAATTCGTCCTGAATCTCCTCGAGTTTCGGAGAGACTCGACCGCCCGGTTTGACAATGAAGTCGACTGCGCCGAACTCCAGGGCCTTGAAAACGCTCCGGTCGCTGGCCCGTGAAGACACCACGATGACCGGTGTCGGCCGGTTCACCATCAGCCATCGAAGAAAAGCGAATCCATCCAGCACCGGCATCTCGAGATCGAGGGTGAGCACATCGGGCTTATAGCGAAGGGCCTGCTTGATGGCGTCTTCACCATTGACCGCCGTGGCGACGACTCGTACGTCCCCGCCCGACTCGAGCATCTTCGAAAGGGTCACGCGGTTGTACGCGGAGTCGTCGACAACGATCGCTCGAATCAAGTCCGCTCCCTTTACCTCTGATAGACCATGTCATTCTTCAGATGGCGCAGCTTGAACTGACTGGAAAGCGAGATGAGCGATTCCGAATGTCCCAACAGCAGATAGCCTCCATCGACGAGGCGATTGTAGAAGTTGTTGATGACCACCTTCTTCGACAACTCATCGAAGTAGATGATCACGTTCCGGCAGAAGATCAGATCAAGACTCCCCAATAGCGAAACGCGGGCCTGATCGTAGAGATTGAGGCGTCCGAACGAGACCTTGTTTCGAATGTCATCGTTTACCCGCCAGGAGGCGTCCAGGTCCTTCGTGAAGTGCTTGTCCCGCGCCTCCGGCGACGTGGCTCGGAAGGCATTCTCCCGATAGTGCCCTTTTCGTGCTTTGGCCAGAACCTGCTGATTGATGTCGCTGGCGAAAATCTCGAAGGCCGCGCTCGCGTAATAGCCACGATCGGTCAGGAGCATGGCGATGGTGTAGGCCTCTTCCCCTGACGAGCAGCCGGCCGACCAGATCCGAATCTTCCGGCTTCCACGCTTGGCGATCAGCTCAGGAATGATCTCTTCGACGAAAGCCTCGAGCTGCGCAGCCTCGCGAAAGAAATAGGTCTCGTTCGTGGTGACGAGGTCGAAGATCTGGTCGAACTCCGCATCGGCGCGCGGATCGTACTGAAGAAAGTAGTAGTACTTCTGAAAGGTATCGAAGTTGAGGTCGCGGGCGCGGGGGGAAAGCCGCTTCTGCACGAGGTATTTCGTGGAGTCGGAGAAGTAGATTCCGCTTCGCTTATAAATAGCGTCCCGAATCAACCTGAAAACATCATCAGGGAGATCCAGGTAGTGGTTCAGTCCGATGTTGAATCCGCTATTCATGACTATTCGGCTCAGAACCTCAATCCGCGATCAAGGCGGACACTCGAAAACTACGCGCTTCCCTTCATTGCCTGAAGAATTGCAGCGATCACGACTTCCTGCCTGCTGTCAGCCGTTCGCCATGCCTCCTCGAGAAGGTCGCGGTAAATCTCTTTGTGACGGACCAGAAGATGAGAGACCTCGTCGAGCACCGACTGATTCTCGAGCGCGCGAAGAAGAGCCTTGAACGAATCGCGACTACCCATGCGGTCGAGGGCCAGAACCACGGACTGCTGCACGAAGGGATCGCGATCGGTCTCCAGCCTCCGGTGCAAGCCATCCAACGACCTGGCGTCGCCTCTTGTGCCCAGGGCCACGGCGGCGGCGGCCCGAAGACGCCAGTCGGAATGATCGAGTGCCGTCATCAGCTGTTCGAAGACGTCCTCTCCCGGAATTCTGGCCAGGGCCATCATGGCAGCGCGCCGGATCTCGATATCGTCATCGGCGACACCGCGGAGAAGGATCTCCTTCACTCCCGCGCTCTCCGATTTTCCAAGGGCCTCAATGACGGCGATCTTCACCGGCGTGGCGTCGGTGGCCAGGTGATGCACCAGCGGCTCGATGGCCGAGGGATGACGGTACTCGCCCAGGGCCTGTGCGGCGGCAGTGCGAATCCAGATGTCGTTGTCTTCCAGAGAGCTGATCAGAGGGTCGAGCCCCTTTTCCGGACGCAGCTTCACGATGGACTGAATCGCCGCCAGCCGCACCGGGATGGCCTCATCGGCCAGCGAAAGGACGAGTTGATCGGCAAAACGCTCCTCGCCGAACTTTCCCATCAGCGATATGGCCTTCTGACGGATGGCCGGATCCGCTTCCTTCGACGCCAGAAGCAGCTCGTCGTGGAAGCCCTCGCCCTGAATGTTCACGAAGATGGACAGCGAGTTGAGCTTGGTGGGGATGTCGGGCGCATCGAGAAGCTTCTTCAGTTTGTTTATGGTGTCGGGCTTGGCCTCGGGGAAGGCAGCGACGAGGGCTGAGATCGAATTGACCGCGGCCTGTTGCACGGCGACGTCGATGTCATCGAGTTTTGCCAGCAGATAATCGATCGAGGTGGTGTCGAGGACCTGCCCCAGGGTCTCGATACTGAGCCTCCGGATCATTGGATTGTCGTGATCGAGGAACGGGAGGATCGAGCTGATGGCCTCGGCTCCGGCCACGCAACTGATCACCCGGAGCAACAGCGCAATCTCCTCGTCTTCGTCGGAGCTCTGCAAACGCTCCAGAACGAACGACGACGCCTGCTGGCCGAAGTCGATGAGAGCCTGCGCCGCCGTATCGGCACTCTCGGGCTCCTGAAGCTCGTCAAGCAGTGGACCGACGGCGCGGTCATCGCCCGACCACCCAAGAAAGGTCAGCAGGAAGTTCTTCAGCTCGCGCTTCGGCGTAGAGCGCATGTGCTCGATCAGAGGAAAAATCTTCGACTGCGGAAAGGCCTCTCTGAATTTTCGCTGAATGAGAAGGCGCTCCGTCGATTCGACCACACGAGGCTTGTCCGACTGGGCGATGTTCATGAGAGCGCGCAGTGCGGTGAGATTCAGTTTCTCTTCATCGGCGATGATCTTGAGCAGGAAGTTCAGCGTACCTACGTCACCGATCTTGCCGACCGCCTCGAGCACCGGCTTCCGGAGAGAGGGCTCGCGATAAAGCGGGAGCACGGTAGGAAGCGCGCTGCGATCGCCGATGTCGCCCAGTGCTTCGATGATGTGGAATTTCAGCCACAGATCCTCGCGCCTGAGGAGCTCCAGCAACGGCTTGATGGATCGGGCCTGGCGATACTTTCCGATGGAGGCCACGGCCGACGAAACGATGTTCAGGTCCTCGTCGGTATTCAGAAGCTCGTGCAGCGTGCGCAATGCATCCTCACTGCGGAGATCGCCCATTAGGTTCACCAGAGAAAGCCTGACATCGGGATCGCTGGTCTGGCGGAACTCCTCGAGAATGATCGGGAGGCTGACCGGGCCAATGCGGATGAGGCCCTCGGTCGCTGAGTTTCGTTTCCCGGCGTTCTCCGGATCGTGAAGCGCGGCGATGAGGCTCTTGATCACCGTTTCAGTCGGGTTACGTACCAGCCCCTCGACGATGGTCTTTCGGACTCGCCAGTCGCGGTCTCCCAGCATCTCGAAAACCAGAGGCAGATCGATCTCGCTGGTCGATTGTGCGATCTGGACGGCGGCCCGGTGCCTGATGTCGGCATCGCTGGATCGAGCCTGCTCGACAAACGCGACGTCGCGTGTCATCACGCCCTTCCTCCGCTTCTGAACTTCTCGAGCTCCTCACGTTTCATCTGCACGAACTGCTGCAATGTCTCGTGAAAGAACTCTGTTTTCTGGCGCACTTTGAAAGGCACACGACTCTCATAATACTGACGCCCGTCTTCGATCTCACTCTTGAGCACCTCGAAGAAAGTTCCTTCCCGAATGCCCTGCTCGACCTTGTCGCTGTTGTAGATGACGATGTCGGAGAGAATCAGGCGAGCCAGGCGACGGGCCTCGTCGAATTCACGCGGCTGCGGCTCGGGCTCGGCAGCGCTGTCGCGCACGGCGGGAAATAGCTTTCGCACCATCTGCTGGAGCTCTTTGGACGGGATCTGCTCTTCGATGTACTCATCGGCTCCGTAAAGATTCGTCGGGTTGGCCCTGAAGCGATTGGCGCGAAACAAGGCGCCGATCAGGACCACCTTCGACCGCTTCAGATCGGGATCGCCTTTGATCTCTTCCGAAATCTCAACGCCGAGCTTCCCTTTGAGGTACACGTTCAGAATCACCAGCTCTGCCCGCGTTTCGCGGACGCGGGCCAGGGCTGCATCGCCGGTGTCGAAGTAACTCACCTCGAACCCGGCGCCCTCGAGCTCCCGCCCGAGAAAATTTCTGAACTCACGCGGCTCGTCGGCAATGACGGCGTGGCGGCGATGGGCCGGGGAGGCCGGCCGTTCAGGCGGGGTGGCGACGGACGGGACAGCTGCAAGTGGTGGCGGAGGAGGGGACGGGCGCAGGACCATCTGCTTCCCACACGAGGGACAGGCGACCCGCACAGGCTGCGTCAGCGGCAGCTGGAGGTTGGCCCTGAACTGGGCTTTACATTCCTTGCAGGTTATTTCCATGATCGATGAGCTCAACCTAACCGAGAATCTTGTTCAGATCCAACAGTATCGTGAGTCCCCCCGGTTGCTGAAACACACCGCGGATCATGTCGTTCTGTTCCGAGGCGCTCACAACGGGGTGACTCTCAATCTTCGAAGGATCGAGCTTGATGACCCGGGATACCCGATCGACGACGAAGCCGGAGGTCTCCCCATCGTGTTCTACCACGATCATTCTCGAGTCTCCGGTGTGCTGGGTGACAGGGGGGTGGCCAAGCTTGCGGCGCAGATCGATGACGGTCACGATTGTACCGCGCAGCGACGTGATGCCGATGACAGTGCCGTCCGCATTGGGGACGCGCGTGGTCGTGCGCGGTGGAACCAGCTCCACGATGCTCTCGATCTCAACGGCATAACTCTCTTCGCTGAGCCGGAAGGTGAGCAGTTCCACGTTGCCATCGCCACCCTCCTCCACCGGCAGGTCGGAAGCGACATCGATCCGTTTACGCAGACGTCCCGCGTCGCGCTTGAAACGGTCAAGTTTCGAGTCGACCGATTCGGGAGGCTCGGGATCGGTTACAGGTGCAGGCGGCGCCTCGGCCATGGGCGGCGGTACCGACGGCGCCACCTCTTTCTCGGCGACTGGAACCGGCACTTCCACGGTGGCCGGAGCCTCTCCCTTCCTCTCTTTCGCTTTCTTCCGCAGTTTGACCAGATCGACCATCAGCGCGCTCCCCGTTCCAAACGATGCTCTCGTGCCGCTGACTCTATCCGCGCGCCATTGATTTCCAGCGCGTCGTCACCGAAGGCATCCAGCAAGGCGGTGGTGGCCAGGGTATTGATCACTCGGGGCACACCGCCGCTGAACTCGTAAATCGAGTCGATCGCTTCGGGATTGAACGGATTGCGAACGCCTCCGGCGATACGGATTCGATGCTCGATATACTTTCGGGTGTCTTCTTTCGATAGCGGGCCGATGAAATAGCGAATACCGATTCGCTGCCGCAGAGGCTTGTAGACCCTGTGGTTGAGGCGTTTCTCCAGCTCGGGTTGACCGATGAGAATGAGCGAGAGAAGGTTCTGGTCATCGAGCTGGAAATTGGTAAGGAGTCGGATCTCCTCGAAAGTAGCGCGGCTGGGAATCAGCTGGGCTTCGTCGATGATCACCACCGGCTCTCTGCCGGCTTCATACAGCTCATAGATCGCGGTATGAATCTGATCGAGCAAGTCGTTTCGGAAATGCTTCGGCTGCAATCCGAGACCTGCTGCGATCGCTCGCAGAAGCTGCGAAGGTGTCAGGATCGGATTGATGAGCAGAATCACCGGTCTGGTTTCGGCCAATCGGTCGATCAGGGCGCGAGACAGTGTCGTTTTTCCCGACCCGATATCGCCGGTGAGCAGGGCCAGCTCTTTCTCATCGACGGCGAACTCCAGGCGGGCCAGAGCCTCGCGGTGTTGTGAGCTCTCATAAAGGAACGAGGGATTGGGCGTCTTTCCGAACGGCCGTTCCTGCAACCCGAAGAATTCACGGAACATGTGGGGCTAGTTTAACGGGGACGGAGTGTTTTGCGGTGCGGTGTTTCGGAGTGGCGACATCCTGTCGCCTGGCTGCTTCGCTACACGGTGCCGCTGCGGACTGTCCTGGCGATGCTTCCAAAGCTGTCGATGAGCGAACCGACGTCGATGACGAGGATGATGTCGTTCTCGCCGATCTCGGTTGCTCCGGCCACGCCCGGAATGGCCTTCAGGCGCTCACCAATCGATTTGATGACAACCTCCTGCTGCCGCACCAGGGCGTCGACGAGAAGCCCCACGCGCCGCTCCCCCGATCGAGTGACGACCACGAACCACTTGGT
>DASZZV010000115.1:0-1706 GCA_035544835.1 Thermoanaerobaculia bacterium | reverse complement strand
GCCCCGGCATTACGGCGAGAAGCTGGACGTCACCAGTGACGGCGAGAAGGTGGGGCTTGAGGCGCTGGTGTCCGGAGCGTATCGGAAAGCGACCGGCGGCGAAACCCATTGAGCCTCGGGGAGTGGCAGGACCGCCTCGCCATCTGGAAGCGTGACCCGGTTCAGATGGTGCTCGACGAATTCAGGGTAACGCCCGACCCCTGGCAGGCCGAAGCACTCCGGGCCTTCGCCGACACCAAGGATCCACGGAACGCGCGCATCGCTCTTCAGGCTTGCGCAGGCCCGGGAAAATCGACCGCGCTTGCATGGATGGGCTGGAACTTCCTCATCTGCTATGCGAGCGAGGGCCTCCATCCCAACGGGGCCGCGGTCTCGATTACTGCCGAGAACCTGAAGAACAACCTCTGGAAAGAGCTCGCCGTCTGGCGCGACCGCTCCGAGATCCTCAAGGTCTCGTTTGAACAGACTGCGGAAACGATCTTTGCGCGCGAGCATCCGAAGACGTGGTTCCTTTCAGCTCGTTCGTTCGCCAAAGCCGCCGACATCGAAGCTCAGGGCCGAACGCTTTCCGGCCTACACGCCAAGTTCATCCTCTACCTGCTCGACGAGTCTGGCGATATGCCGGCGGCAGTCGCGCGGAGTGCCGAACAAGGGCTCTCGAACTGTACCTGGGGGAAGATCGCACAAGCCGGAAACCCGACCTCGCACACCGGCGCCCTCTGGGAGGCGGTAAAGAATCAGCCGCATCTCTGGAAGGTCATCAGAATCACCGGAGATCCCGACGACGCGAACCGCTCGCCCCGAATTAGTCTCTCGTGGGCGAAGGAACAGATCAGGCTTCACGGCCGTGACAATCCGTGGGTCATGGCCTATATCCTCGGGCTCTTCCCGCCCCAGTCGATCAATGCCCTGCTCGGCCCCGACGACGTGGCTCGGGCGATGCACCGCCATCTCACCGAAGACCAGTACAACTTCGTCCAGAAGCGAATCGGAATCGACGTTGCCCGTTTCGGCGATGACTCGACTGTTCTGTTTCCGCGGCAAGGACTGGCCGCCAGGCGCCCGATCGAGATGCGGAACGCCCGGAGCGAAGAGATCGCCGCGCGCATCATGCAGGGCAAGAAGAAGTACGGCTCCGAATTGGAACTGATCGATGATACTGGCGGGTATGCCGCCGGCGTCATCGACTCCTGCCGACTGGCCGGGGTCAACCTCCTTCCGGTCAACTTCTCAGGAAAGGCCGACGACCCCCGGTACTTCAACAAGCGGAGCGAGATGTACTTCCGCGCCGCCGAGTGGGTGAAGGGGGGCGGAGCTCTTCCGAACATGCCAGAGGTCGCGAGAGAAGCCGTAGCCGCAACGTACTGGTTCGACAACGGCCGGATGCGAGTGCTCGAGAAGGATCAGATCAAAAAGCAACTCAATGGAAAGAGCCCCGATTTCTGGGATGCCTTCATTCTGACGTTCGCAGTGGTGGACCTGCCAGCCAAAGACTCGCCAGAGATGGTGTTCTCAGGCCAGGGCCACGCAAAGACGGAGTGGGATCCGATAGAGTGAGTTTGGGAGTAGCCCTCCTGCTGCGCCGCGCTTTTTCATCAGTCGCCCGACACGCGAGACAGTAGCCAGTCAGTCCATCGTTCCGCGTAGGCGAACAGCCGAACGCTTCTTTCCGCCTCCACGAATCGCACCGCGGGCAGTATTTCCCG
>DASZZV010000114.1:0-5668 GCA_035544835.1 Thermoanaerobaculia bacterium | reverse complement strand
CGGCGCGAAGGCTGAGATAGCGGCCGAGGGCGAAGCTGGCGACCGTCGAGAGAATCATCGTGGCGATCGCCGCGGTCGAGACCTCGATTGCCCTGGGCTGACTGAAACTTCTGACGGCGCGATATCCCACATACGCGGCGCCCGTCAGCAGCAGGACACCCTGAAAGAGCGTCGCCAGATACTCGGCCTTGCCGTGGCCGAAGGGATGCCCTTCATCAGCCGGCCGGGAGGCAATGTGCAGGAAAACGAAGTTGATGAACGAGGCCACGGTGTCGCCGGCCGAATCGAGCGCCGACGAGAGCACGGCCAGCGAGCCGGAGAGAAGACCGATGACGATCTTCAGAGCCGCCAGAACGGCCGCGGCAATGGAGACGCGAATGGCTACGCGGCGCGCCCTGACCGACAGCTCGGCTGTTAACATGGCCCCCGCCTTCCGGCGGCCAGAAAGTTGCAAAAGGAGGATTCCGGGGCGGAATTGAAAATTGAAAATTGAAAATTGAAAAAAACGAGCAGAGACATTTCGTACGAGCTTACCTTTTTAAAATTTTCAATTTTCAATTCCTGCTACCTCAGGTCATGTCGAGCTATCTGCTGCGAAGAGTCCTTCAGGTGATTCCGATTACATTCGGAATCCTGACGCTCATCTTCGCACTCATTCATTTGATTCCGGGGGACCCGGCCGTGCAGATCGCCGGCGAGAACGCACGGCCTCAGGATGTGCTGCAGGTTCGAAAGGATCTCGGTCTGGATCAACCGATCCTTACCCAGTACATTCACTTCCTGACGCGGCTGGCGCATGGAGACCTGGGAAAATCGTTCCGCACCCAGGAGAGTGTCTCCCAAGAAATCATGGCTCGCTACCCCGCCACTATGGTTCTGGCCTTCGGCGGGATGTTCGTGGCCCTTCTCGTGGCTATCCCGCTGGGGATTCTGTCGGCGATCTATCGGAATTCATGGATCGACAACGTGGCGCGTTTCTTCGCGCTGGTCGGCGTCTCCATGCCGAGCTTCTGGTTTGGACCGCTGCTGATCATGGCCTTCGCCATCCGCCTCAACTGGTTTCCTGTATCGGGTCGTGATGACGGCTGGAAATCGCTGGTCCTCCCATCCCTGACGATGGGGCTGGCGCTGGCGGCAATTCTGACGCGCATGATCCGAGTGAGCCTGGCCGAAGAGCTCAATCAGCTCTATGTCACGACGGCCGTGTCCAAGGGTGTCTCGCGGCAGAAGGCGATTTTCAATCATGCTCTGAGGAACGCGCTGATCCCGGTCATTACCATCGTCGGGCTGCAGTTCGGATCTCTTCTCACCGGGGCCATCATCACCGAGCAGATTTTCTCCTGGCCCGGGCTAGGACGCCTGTTGATCACTTCCATCTCGGCCCGTGATTACCCGCAGGTGCAGGCCTCCATTCTGGTCATCGCCGTCACCTACATTTTAGTCAACCTGCTGACGGACATCCTCTACTCGTTCGTCGACCCCAGGATTCAGTACAAATAGACATGGCCCCATCGAAGACACGACGTTTCTTCAGCAACTTCGCCCTGGCCAGCGGAACGATCATCACCATCGCCATCATCATCTGCGCCCTGGCCGCTCCGCTGATCGCACCGTTCGATCCCGCCGTACAGGACACAGCCCGCCGGCTGGAGGGACCGTCGAAAGACCATCTACTGGGACTCGACGATCTGGGGCGCGACGTGCTCTCCCGCATTCTCTATGGCGCCCGCGTGTCGCTTCGGGTCGGCTTCAGCGTGGTGATTCTGGCGGCGACGGCCGGCGTGGCACTTGGTGCCATCGCCGGCTATTTCGGGGGGATCGTCGATACGCTGATCATGCGTCTCTGTGACATCCTTCTGGCCTTCCCGGGAATCCTGCTGGCCATCGGCATGGTGGCAGTGCTTGGACCCAGCCTCAACAACGTCATCCTGGCTCTGGCGACGATCGGCTGGGTCGGCTACGCGCGACTGGTGCGGGGTCAGGTGCTGAAAGTCCGGGAGATGGAGTTCGTCACGGCAGCTCGGGCGCTGGGCGCGCAGTCCAGCCGAGTCATCCTGCGGCATGTGCTGCCCAATGCCCTGAACCCGGTGATCGTCATGGCCACGCTTGGCCTGGCCGGAGCGATTCTGTCCGAGGCCGCGCTGTCATTCCTGGGGCTCGGGGTGCAGCCGCCCACGCCATCGTGGGGCGCCATGCTGACATCGGGACGGCGTTATCTCGGCCTCGCCAACCACCTCGCCATCTTCCCCGGCGCCGCCATCATGCTGGCGGTGATGGGATTGAATTTTCTCGGAGATGGATTGATCGACGCCTTGGATCCGAAATACCGGAAGCTGCTGAAGTAAATGTCCGCTATTCGACAGGCTTCTTCTTGTGTGGCACAGGCACTCTTGCCTGTGTGTCGGCCGTCGAGGCCGACTTCTCTGTGACTCATTTACAGGAACGCCACGGCTCGACGCCGCGGCACACAGGCAAGAGTGCCTGTGCCACACAAGAAGCCGGCCGCGCGAACTGATATTGTCGGCTCAGCGCGGCCGGCAGGATGCCGGCGGTACGGCCGCCTGGAAGGCGGCGCTCCGATCAGCGCGTTCAATCCGCGAAGATCTTCCTTGGATTCAGAATCCCTTTCGGATCGAACTGATCCTTGATCTTCTTCATGAGCGCGATCTCAGGAATCCCTCTGGTGATGTGCATAAACTCCCGCTGCACGTATCCGATCCCATGTTCACCGGAGACCTGGCCGCCCAATGAGGCGGTGAGCTCGAAGATCTCCCGGATGGCCGTTGGAAGTGTCTTCTCCCAAGTCTCGTCATCCACCGTTTTGATGATGTTGCAGTGAATATTTCCGTCTCCGGCGTGGCCGTAGCAGATGGTCATGAGTCCGTAGCGGCCGGCGATCTCTTTGACTCCCGAGATCAACTCCGGAATCTTGTTGCGCGGCACCACTGTGTCTTCTTCCTTGTAAATGTTGATCGACTTTACGGCCTCCCCGATCGACCGTCGCAACGACCACAGCTCGCGCATCCGGGGAGGATCTTCAGCGAGAATCACGTCGATGGCGCCGCTCTCCATGCAGGCCTCACCGATGAGCAGCGCCTCCTCCCCCACCCTCTCCTCGTGATGACCGTCGGCCTCCAGCAGCAGGTGCGCGGCGGCGTCGGAATGCGGCCATTCCTTGCCGAGCTGACGGACCGCGCATTGCACGGCATCACGTTCCATCAGCTCACAGGCACTCGGTTGTACTCCCTTCGAGTACACCGCCACCACCGCTCGCGCCGCCTCCTCAATCGTGTTGAAAGGCGCCAGCAACACCTTTCGATGCATCGGCCAGGGAATCAGCTTCATGAAGATCTTCGTGATGATGGCCAGCGTTCCTTCGGAACCGACCAGCAGCTGGGTCAGGTTGTAACCGGTCACGTCCTTGTAGAGTTTTCCTCCGGTCGTGATCATCGACCCATCCGGCATCACCGCCTCGAGACCCATCACATAGTCTTTGGTCACGCCGTATTTGGCCGCCCGAGGACCACCGGCATTCTCGGCGACGTTTCCGCCCAGAGTGCAGGAGCCCCGAGATGCCGGATCGGGGGGATAAAAAAGGCCGACCTTCTCGACCTCTTCCTGGAAGACCTGGGTGATCACCCCCGGCTCGACTACGCCGATCAGGTTCTCGCGATCAATCTCGAGAATCCTGTTCATGCGATGACATGAAAAGAGGATTCCGCCCATGATCGGCAGCGCCCCACCGCTGAGCCCTGTACCTCCCGCCCTGGGCGTCACGGGGATGTTGTGGGCGAAGGCGATACGCATCATGGCTTGGATCTGTTCGCGGTTCTGCGGCAGCACCGCCACCTCGGGCATGAACACCAGGTCCTCGGTGTAATCGGATGCAAACGGTTTGAGCAACTCGTCGTCGGTGATGACGGCATCGTTGCCGACCGCGGCGCGAAGTTCATCGATGATGGCCGGCGTCAGTTTATTGAATTCCATGAGTGGTCCCGTTCCTTCCGAAGATAGTGTCGCACTGTACAGGTGATCGCACTGGAATCGTTCGTTCCTGTGAGGTCCAACACCGTGTGGTGCGCGCGCCCTCGCACGCCCTGAGTTGTATGAAAAATCGTTCGTTCCCATCGTGAGAGGCCGGGGACGAAGGCGGCCGCACCACACCGGGGGCCCGCAGAGTGTTCAGGATGGAGCGTCCTCTTCAATCGGCCCGAGAACGTTCTCCAGTAGTTTCATCCCCAGCAGCGTCCTGGTTCCATGCCAGGTGAAGAGATGGCCCGGAAAAGGGCCGACGATTCGAGACCCGGTCGTCGCTCCAAGCCATGTCGCATCGGCCTCCTTGAAAACGAAAGGCTCGTCGGGAAGAAAGATGATCTCCGGCTCGAGCTGGCACAGGCGATCGACATTGTGGTTCGGGTAGCGACGTTCCTCTTCGAGAACGTTCACGCCGCCAGCTGCGGTCACGAGAGCGGAAACGTAGGTGTCGCCGCCGCACCACATCCACGGATCTTTCCAGATTGCGACCGCGAAGGTGAAAGGACCGAAATGGTTTTCCAGCAGGCGGTCAATCTCGAAGGCAAACGACCGCGCTTCCGATTCGCGGCCGTGAATGGCTCCCAGTGTCATCAGCAGATGAATGACATCGGGCACCGTTTTCGGCTCGGTCGCAAACACGGGAGCGAAGGCAGAAATTGCCTCGGCATGACGCTTCAGATTTTCCTCGAGATTGACGTAGACCAGGTCAGGAGCGAGGCGACGGATCTCGTCGATATCGGGGTTCTTCGTCCCGCCGATTCGCGGGAGACCCTTCACCTGAGCGTCGGGGAAGATACAGAAGTCGGTGACGGCGACGACGCCGGGTCCCACGCCGAGATCGAACAGTGACTCGGTGAGCGACGGGACGAGTGAGATGACCCGTTGAGGAGGGGCTACGAGGTCGAACTGGTGTCCGCGTACGTCGACGATCACTCGCCTATCGTAGTGGATGAAGTGTCGAGGCGGGAGCGATTGGCATCTTGTGTGGCACAGGCACTCTTGCCTGTGTGTCGGCCGTCGAGGCCGACTTTTCTGTGAATCGCAGCAGGAACGCCGCGGCTCGACGCCGCGGCACACAGGCAAGAGTGCCTGTGCCACACAAGAAGCCGCGGCAGACAGACGTCTACTTGATGTCTTCAGGCCGGTTGTCAGCGAGATCGTCGGTGGGATCAGGATTCCGGCGGGGCGAATTCTGCCCGGTGTGCTCCTCGTGTGCCTCGCCCTTGTTGCCGAGCGTCTCGCTTCCCTTGATCGCCTGGATGCGCTGCACCTGTTCCTCGGTTGCGCCTTTGCCTTCAGGACCGGGATCGTTATCTGTCGTGGTCTTGGTCATAACGAAGTTTAGAGCAAGGTTGGGACCAGCGACGCGCGTCTGAGAGGCCCAGGCTGTCATCCCGAGCCGTGGACAGCGCGCGCGCTGCGCCTGAGAAAAGAAACTGGGTGGGTGTCATCCCGAGCCGCAGCGAGGGATCTGGGCGGGGGACTCGACCCCTCGGCGCCTCGCACAATCGTAAGAGAGCTCCAAGACTCCACACCGCAAGGCCCCCTCCCAGATCCCTCGCTCGACGCTCGGGATGACACCCTGGTTTCTTTCACTCAGACGCCGCGCTCCGCGGTCAATCGCTCGGGATGA
>DASZZV010000113.1:0-4323 GCA_035544835.1 Thermoanaerobaculia bacterium | reverse complement strand
AAAGCAGCGCGGTCGCAGAGGTGAAGCTGCTGGCCGACTCTCGCAAACATGAACCAGCCGTGGTCGCGACCGGCCTCATCTTGCAGGAGATTCTTCAGGAGACCGGGCACGGGTGGAGGCTTCCGACGAAGACGATTCTGGCGGTTGCTTCGTGATCTGTCAGCGCCGTCCGCACGGTGCGGCAAATTGGTCAGCGAACCGAAGAAGGGAAGCACACGAGGTATCATCGTGCGCATGAAGGACGAGATGCTAGAGGTGTTGAAGGAGATTCGAGACGAAGCGAAGCAGACGAACCATCGTCTCGAGTCGCTGGAAGGGCGCGTGGAGACGACCAACTCTCGTCTGGAGTCGCTGGAAGGGCGCGTTCAGTTTGTCGAAAAGCGGCTCTCTGCCGGCTTTGAGGGGCTCACCGGCCGACTCGATTCCTACGTCGAGCGCCTCGACATCATCACGCGGCGTCAGACGGATAGCGAGCTCCGGCTCGCCTCGGAGGTTCTCTCCCTTGCCGATGTCACAAGAGAGGTCCGCGATCTTCTCTCCAACAAGCTGGACGATCATCAGCAGGTCACCGAACATGAACACCGCATTCGAGCTCTGGAAGATCGGATTGCTGACCGCACATCCGAGTAACGGCTCGCCATTGGAAATCCAGATCGGGCCAGCCTGGCCAGCAAGGGCCATCGGCTGAGTGATCGGAACGATTGGCGGCGAGTCTTGAGGCGGGTCCGTAAATATGGTAATATGGGTTTCATGAAAACAACCATCGAGATTTCGGACGAGTTGTTCAAGAAAACCAAGGCGACTGCAGCGTTGCGAGGAGAAACACTCCGGGAGTTCATCAGCGAGGCACTCACGATACGTCTCGCCTCGACGAGCCGGCCGGTGTCTCAGCGATCTGGATGGCGCAGCGTTTTCGGACTCGCCGAACCGAAGGCAGTCGAGCGCATCGACACTCTGCTCGCTGCGGAGCTCGAGCAGGTCGATTCGTCGGAGTGGCGTTGATCCTCGATACGAACGCAGTCTCGGCCCTCTTCGCTGGCGATCCCTCGATTGCCGGAATTCTCGAGAGAGAAGAACAGCATCATCTTCCGGTGATCGTGATCGGCGAATACCGGTACGGACTCGTCAGATCGCGTCATCGTGGTCGTCTCGGAAGGCTCCTCGACCTCTTGATCCATGAATCCATCGTTCTTCCGGTCGATGTGGAAACAACTCTCCACTATGCGAATCTACGCGAAGAGCTTCGGCGGAGCGGCCGCCCCATCCCAGAGAACGATGTCTGGGTGGCCGCCCTCTCAGTGCAGTATGGTTTGCCGATCGTCAGTCGCGATGCTCATTTCGATCATGTTGCCGGATTGGAATGGTTGAGCTGGTAGTTCGCGGGCGGCGATCGGCAGGAACTAGAATCGGTAAATGAGCGAGCCGGGCCAGCAGGAACAAGAGAGTCGGGAGTGGCGACTGGCCGGCACCATTTTCTTCGCCTTCGTCGCTTTCGTTCTTCTTTACTCTACGTACGTCATCATCGTTCCCTTCCTCACGCCGATTCTGCTTGGTGCAGTGCTCGTGACCGTTACTTTTCCAATCTATCGTCGGGTGCGGAACCGCATGCATGGAAGAGGTGCCCGGGCGGCACTGGTGATGCTCGTGCTCCTCACCTTCGTCGTTGTTCTGCCGGCGATGCTGATCATCCTGCTCCTCGTACAGCAGGCCAACGTCCTGGTCGTCGCGCTGAAATCCGGTGAGGCGACTCGCGCTCTCCAGAAGTTCCACGTAGCCGATCGTCTTGGCTGGTTGCGCAAGTACTTCCCGAACTTCGACCCGGCGGCCCTCGGTCCGGAGCGCGTCGTTCTTCCGATCGCGCAGAAGGCGCCGGCCTGGATCGCCGAGCACGGGGTAGCCGTCGTCGGCGGAATCGCCGGAATCGTGATCGGGCTCTTTCTCCTCCTGATGTCGGCCTACTTTTTCTATGTCGAAGGGGAAACGATTATTCAGGAATTGTACGCATTGTCGCCGCTGCCACGGCGCTACAGCCGCCAGTTCGCCGGAAGTTTCAAGGGAGTGATCGATGCGACGTTTCGTGGACAGGCCATCACTTCCCTGGTTCAGGGGTTGGCGACGGCGATCGGGTTTGCGATTGCCGGTGTTCCAGGGGCCATCCTCTGGGGAGCGGTCGCTGTGATCGCATTGCTGTTGCCCGTCGTCGGTGCGGCAGTAGTGTGGGCTCCGGCCCTGGTCTACATCTTCGTCTCCGCCGCAATTGGCGATCACAGCCATGCTGCCGCGATCTTCTCGCGACCTGGGGCATCATCGTCATTCCTGTCGTTGAACATGTCGTCCGGCCCAGGGCGATGAAAGGAAAAATGGAGCTGCCAGCGATCCCGCTTCTCATTTCCGTCCTCGGCGGTATGGAAGCGTTCGGCTTTCTGGGGCTCATCGTCGGACCGCTCGTCTTCTCGTTGCTGACTTCTGTGATTCACATCTACAAAGAGTCGTTTCATATCGAGCAGCCCGAAGGCGTGGATCTGTCATGAAGGACGAAAGCGACGACACAAAAACCACCGCCGGAGACGACAGGACGCGGGTAGATTCGCCTGAGACGCAGGGCGGCTCCGACAAAACTCGCGTTGACTCGACGCCCACGCCACCACCGGCATCTTCACAATCCTCGAGGTCGAGCGATCCCTCGATCTCCATCATTCCCGAGAATCTGCTCGAAGACCGTCTGCTCTCCAGTATGCCGCGAACCGAATTGAACGGCCGGAGCGTTCCCACCATCGGCGGCATCCCCCTTCTCTCCAAGCTCGGCCAGGGCGGGATGGGCGCCGTTTACCTCGGGTACAAGACGCGGCTCCGGCAGCTCGTGGCCGTCAAGGTCCTGCCACTTCACCTCGCGCAACTTCAACCCGACATGGTGAGCCGGTTCCTTCGTGAGGCCCAGATTGCCGCCAGCATCGAGTCGCCGCATCTCGTCCGTGTGTCCGACGTCGACGAAGAAGAAGGGCTCTCCTATATCGTCATGGAGTATGTGACCGGCGTTTCTGCCGGCGCATATCTGAAGCAACTGATTCGCAGCGGTCAGAAGGGAATGCCCGAAGCCGAGGCGCTCGACGTCTGCATCGCCGCGACCACAGGTCTGGCCGTGGCACACGAGGCGGGGGTGGTTCATCGCGACGTCAAGCCCGACAACATTCTGATTCCAAGAGCGCGTGATGGCGCCGGCCTCCGCTTTCGCGATTCCAAGATCTCCGATCTCGGGCTGGCGCGTAGCGAGGAGCTCGGCCAGACTATCACCGGATCTCAGTCCGGGATGGGCACACCGGGCTACATGGCGCCGGAGCAGGCCATGTCGGCCCGTACGGCCGGAAAAGCAGCCGATGTCTTCTCGATGGGCGCCACGCTCTACGCTCTCCTGGGCGGGAAGTCTCCCTTTGCCGGCGACAGCTCGACAGCCGTCATCTTGGCCACGATTCAACAACCGCATATGCCGATTCGCGAGAAGCGTCCCGACGTCAGCGAAGGAACCGCAAAGCTGATCGATCTCTGTCTGGAGAAGGGACCGGAGCGGCGATTCGCCGATGCCGCGGCGTTGCTGGATGCGCTGCGGCTCTGCCGCGAGGCGCTTTCCGGAAATCAAACCAGCGCCGAGACGACGCGGGTTCTCACCGAGCTCCAACTCACCGAGGAGCGCGGCGAGAAGAAGATGAGCTCGTCACCGACGCTTCGCGAGTTACCGGACGAGACCTTGCAGCAGACCGCCCCGAGACTGGAGGCGGCAGCGGCGAAACCCCCGACGGGCGGGCGGAATGCTCGCTCCCCCTGGCCCCTGGCCATGATCGCCGTCGTGGTTGCGATGGTGATTCTGGGCATTGTCCTCGGACGAAAACTGCGCGAGGGTGCCTCCTCACCCGCCGGTCTGATGCCGGATGCAACGACTGGCCGAGTGCAGCTTCCCATCGCCTACAGCGGCGAGAAAGCGCGCTTCCTGCCGTGGGCCGTGCAGGAGTTCAACAAGACAGCCCAGGGAAAAAATGTATCGGTCGAGCTTCTTCCGATGAGTCAGGTCCAGGCGGAAGAGGCATTGATGAGAGGCAACCCCAAGATCGTGGTGTGGACTCCGACCAGCAGCCTTCTCCGGCCGCAATTCGAAGAGAGGTGGCGGACAAAACACGACTCCTCGCCGATTCTCAGCGACAGTCTGCTCTCGCTCACGCCGCAAGTGTTCGTGATGTACAAAAGCCGGTACGAGGCCCTTCGTAAAAAATTCGGAGAGCTATGCTTTGCTTCCCTTCGCAAAGCGCTCGACGCAAAAACCTGGGAGAGGAT
>DASZZV010000112.1:0-6682 GCA_035544835.1 Thermoanaerobaculia bacterium | reverse complement strand
GCGCCTCGCACAATCGTAAGAGAGCTCCAAGACTCCACACCGCAAGGCCCCCTCCCAGATCCCTCGCTCGACGCTCGGGATGACACCCTGGTTTCTTTCACTCAGACGCCGCGCTCCGCGGTCAATCGCTCGGGATGACATTACTTGTTTCTGTATCGCGAGAACGAACCGTCGCTCACGATGACAGCGCCTCTTCTTTCACATCATTTCCTGCCTCGACGTCTGGCGCCAAGCCGGGCCATGCCAGCCACATCAGCACGCCCGCCGACAAAGCCAACAGGATGCCGCCGTTCCATTGCAGATCGATCCTGTGATTGCGAAGCAACTCATGGGCCTTGCCCAGGAGCGCAGCCAGAAAGAAAGTCGATGCATATGCCAGCGGGTTGCGGCGCAGGACGCTCATCGCGATCAGGTACGCGGCCGAAGCGGAGATCAAGGCGACGGCGAAGGAACCGCCCAGACGCGCGCCCGACGCGGAGTGATCGGTGAGCAGGAAGGCAATGCTGGCAACCAACGCGATCTTCAACATCATCTTTTTCGACTCCGCAGCTCGCTCCAGCATGGCAGCTAGGCTGCTGACGAACGCACAGCCGATCAGGGCCCTGAAGATCGAGTCCCAGATCGCCACCAGCGCAGGAGCGGGAATCGCTACAGCTTCCGTGACCTTGATCGACCCCACCGACAATAGCGGCGGGAAGAGTTCATTCATTTGCCGCACCGTCTCTCCCAGGAGCATCAACAGGGCGATGGCGGCGATGGTGGCGGCAATGGCATCGAGGCCGAACCGACGGCGCCCCTCTCTCGACAGGATCTCCGCTGCAAAGGGAATCGTTGTGCAGATGACCAGCAGAGCCAGAAAGGAGCTCAGTACCTGGAACAGTACGGTCCCGAAGACACCGACGGCTGCCTGGACTTGAAAAGTGTGCCAGTCAATTCTCGTGTCATAGCGCGCCGCCACCATGGAGAGTGAAATCAGATTGGCCAGAATGGCCGGAGCGCCCAGAAAGATGGCCCAGCGGAGGGGAAGCCTCCAGCGGAAGGGTTGATCGCGCAACGCGAGGACGAAGCCGACCACCGCGCCGATGAGAAGAGCCAGGGCCGCAGCTATGCTGGCCAGAAGCATCACGCTGTTCAGTAGTGTCGTCCTTCCCTGCTCGAGCTCGAACGCTTCCGGGATCTTGACGGTCTGTCCGAAATGGACCACGCGGTCGCCGGCGATGCGGACGTTGGCCCAGCGAAAACCCTCGGCCACGATCGGCGTAGTTTCCTGAAAATGAAACAGCCAGTCACGCCGTCGGGGTTGAGGGAGCGCAATGGCCGCCTTGGTGGTGAAAGCGGGAGACGAGAGGTGGTATCTGCTCAGCTCCCGACGGGCGATACCCTCAGCGATGTTCTGCGGAAGGCTGGCGCCCGGCGCCTTCTCTTCGATCTGTTCGGTGAACCCAACGACCTCGGACGAGCGGGGATCGATCTCCACGATCTTCTCGTTTTTCACACGAGGCTCGAAGAAACGGACCTTCCATGTGGCGGCGCGAATTTTCGTGCGCATGGTGTCGAGCAGAAGCGTCAGTGGCTTCGATGTGTTACGGCCAACGTAATCGACGGCGGTGGCGTCGAACTGGCCCGGAGCTCCACCCTCGTCTCCCTCGACCCAGTCGCGAAATCCGGCCGATGGGAAAACGATGTACTGGCGGAGCGGCTTCGTGCCGATGGCCTGGAGGTGCGAGGTGGCGCGCATCAGCGCTTCCTGCCGGGTCATCCGATAGTCGATGACATCGTTGAGCACCGGTGGCGAGGCGAAGTTCAGGCATAGGGCCGAGACGAGCAGTACTCCGGCCAGCACCCAGCGTCGAGGTTGTACCGACATGGGCGGTGGCAGCGGTTCGCCGGGAGGCTCGGTCTTCGTTTCCCCGACGCCGGCCGATCCAGCCGCAGCGTTCGTCAGCGGATCATCCGGGATGAACCCGCCGCGGCGGAAGTACAGAACCGTCGAGATCACCAGAGGCAATACCAGGATGAAACTCGATAGGGCGGAGCTGAAGATGTAATAGCTGTTGTGCGACTTCATCAGCAGTAGAGCCGTGTAGAGCGCATCGACGGTGTAATGCCACACGAGAAGCGGAACCAGCCCGAATCGATAGAGGATGATTCCGATCAACACTCCGGCCGTTCCCACCTCGACTCCTCTGATGAAGAAGGGCTGATTCGGATAAGCAGAGTGCCCGAATCCCCAGATGTAGGCGGCCAGCAACACCGCGAAGACTCTGGACCGGAGAAGCGATTCGAGGAAGGGGATGGAGAAAGCACGCGAGAGAAACTCTTCTGAAAAGGAAGGAAAGAATCCTATGAACAGAACGGCTACCCACGGCACGGCAGTGTTGAGAATGTCGTCATAGGGAACCTCTGCCGGCGCCCAGGCGCCATAACGTGCGGCGATGAGATAGAAGGCCACCTGATAGGCGAGAAAGACGGCGACGAGCGTGAGTCCCAGAACGAATGACTTGTAGAGACGCTTCGACTGCAGAGCCTCCGTTCTGAACAGACGCGGGATGGCAAGGAAATGAGGGAAGCGCCCGCGGTAAAGCGCCTCACCAGAGCCGACGATGACCATTAGAAACAGTGCCGCGCCGACTCCTCCAGCCACAGAAAAAATGATGCTTTTGAGGATGAACGCGGAGTACGACGTCTGGGTGTCGTAGTGAGCGAGTGCCTGCGGCAAAGAGTTCAGTGAAACCAGAGTGAGCAGAATTGCGCATACGATTCCGGTGCCGACCGTGAATCGCACGGCCAGGTCGCCTTGCCGCACGCGAAGGACGAAAATGACCAGCGCGGCGAGGGTTGTGAGCACGAGAAAAATTGTGTCGACCTGGCTGGCCGCCTCGTTTTTGGATCGAAGATCGGCGTAGTCGCGGAGCCACTCGTCGGGAACCCGCAGTGCCTGGCTGAATGAGCCGACCTGGTTTCCCTGCAGTGTGACGACGTACCGATATGGCGCTGGCACGTCGAGCCGTTTTTCCCAGATGAGGGTCGTGTCCACGCGGTGAGGCAGTGTCTTCTGGCTGACCGAAGCGAAAGAGAGGCCAGCCGGGTCGACGCCTACGGAGCTCAGAAACCTCTCGCCGATCTGCCGCAGTTCGCGGTCTCCTGGGGCCAGAGCCGGCACAGCCTTCTCCTCGGGGATCACATGTTCGAAGGCGATGATCTGTCCTGTCGTGGCAACGTTGATTCGCACCTCTTCGCGATCGAGTGGTTGGAACCAGCGGTGCGTCCAGAACCAGAGGCGTACGTCGCCACTCCTGGTCAAGCCCTTGGAACGTTCGAGGCCGACGGTGCGCTCCAGATAGACCTTGGCACGATCATCGTGATCGAACTCCGCCGCGTGCATTCTGTTTGCGATCGGGAGTCCCAACCGTTGGGCGAAGGCTTCCGCGAGAGGCCGCGAAGTCGAACGGTCATACCGAAAATCGATGGAGGCCTCGGGGAAAGCGTGATCGAAATAGCGGCTCGTAAAGATGGCCGCCGCGGCGGCAACGACGAGGCAGAGCAGGAGGAAGCGAACGTCCCCGGCGGTAAACCGCTCGCGCGGCACGGTCGGGGGCGGGAGCTCGGTGTCACTCACCGGCTGATCATGTCAGCGGCACGCTCGGGTGCGCAATGGTGAAATTGCTCGACGGCGGCACGGCATCTTTTTATGTGGCACAGGCACTCTTGCCTGTGGGTCGGCCGTCGAGGCCGACTTCCCTGTAGATTATTCACAGGAAGCCACGGCTCGACGCCGTGGCACACAGGCAAGAGTGCCTGTGCCACACAAGAATCAATTGGTGATTTGGGTTCGTTCTTCGATGACGGGCAACGCTCCCGACACAGCGGCCCGACACGCACATCTTGACCGGGGTCGCGCAATTGGCCATCCTGTGAATGATGATTCATTCATCGCCATCCCAATGAACGAAATCGAAACCGCTCCCGTCACAGAGATTTTCAGTGGCGCTCATAAGCGAGACCGCATTCTGCGTGCTGCCGTCGAGGTATTCGCCCGAACGGGCTACTTCAACTCCAGGGTTTCCGAGGTCGCCAAGGCAGCCGGCGTGGCCGACGGGACGATCTACCTGTATTTCCTGGGTAAGGAAGATCTCCTTGTCACCATCTTTCGGGAGCACACGCGGCTCTTTCTGGAAGCGGTTCAGGAGGAGATCAAGGGGTGTAACGATCCGACCGAGAAACTGCGGCGGATCGTACGATTCCATCTGCGTTCGCTGGGCGCCGATCGCCCGCTGGCGATTGTTTTCCAGGTCGAGCTCCGTCAGAGCCTCAAGTTCATGAGTCTGTTCTCCCAACAGGAAGTTGCCGATTACCTCAATCTGCTGCGCCGAATCATCGAGCAGGGGCAGTCGGCGGGCCTGTTCCGCAGCAGCTTTCATCCTCAGCTGGCGGCGAAAGCAATTTTCGGGATCCTCGACGAGATGGTTACTTCCTGGATTCTCTCTGAGAAGCACTACGAGCTCAGAGATCAGGCCGATCAAGTCAACGATCTGATTCTCGGCGGCCTACAGTCACTTCGTTGACGATCCCAAACCGTGGCAGGCGTATCAGGCTGAGTATCAGGCTGAGTACACGCCACCGGCTGTATGAACTATCATCACGAACCGCGAAAAGGTTTGAATGGCTCTCTTCGGCGAGGCGCTCTCAACCAGGGGGATGTGATGGTTGTAAAAACGATCAACGATGTTTTTCGGCAGACGCTGACGCTCCGTCGGCCGTCGATCATGAAGTACAAGAAGGACGGCCAGTGGATCGACATCACTCTGAATGACTTCGATACCCGCGTCCGCCGGCTCTCCACGGCCCTTCGCCACCTGGGCGTGAAGCAGGGCGACCGCGTCGCCATTCTCTCGGAAAACCGTCCCGAATGGACCATTTCCGACTTTGCCATTCTCGCCGCTGGGGCCATCAGCGTCCCGATTTATCCGACGCTTCTCCCCTGGCAGATCGAGTACATCGTCAATGATGCCGGTTGCGTCGTGGTAATGGTCTCCAACGCCGAGCAACTCGCCAAGATGGCGAGCATCACCGCCCACTGCCCTTCGGTGCGGCATCTCGTGGTGTTCGAGCCTCCCGGAGAACTACCGAAGCTGACGCAGAGTCTGGCCTCCGTGTACGAATTCGGAGCAGAGAGGATGAAGGGGGAAGAATCGAGGTTCGATGAGCTGCTGGGCACGGCGATGCCCGGCGACCTGGCCACCCTCGTTTATACGTCGGGCACGACCGGCAACCCCAAAGGGGCCATGCTGACGCATGGCAACATCGGCAGCAACATCGCCGCGACAATCGATCTGGTGGACATACGTCCTGGGGATCTGACGCTGTCGATTCTCCCTCTCTCGCACATCCTGGAGCGTACGGCAGACTTCGCATTCCTTGCTGCTGGTGGAACGATTGCCTACGCCGAATCTGTGGCCAAGGTCTCCGAAAATCTGATTGAGATCAAGCCCGACATCTTCGCCGCCGTGCCTCGCCTGTTCGAGAAGATGCAGGCCAGAATCATGGAGACCGTCGCCACCGCGCCGCCGGCACGTCAGAAGATCTTCCATTGGGCCCTCGATGTCGCGAAGAGACGTCTTCCGTACGTCGTCGAACAACGTCCCCTCCCTCCGTTTCTGGCCCTGCAGTCTTTCATCGCCGATCGCCTGGTGTTCAAAAAGATCATGGCCAAGCTCGGAGGGCGCGTTCGCTGGGTGTTGTCGGGCGGAGCCCCACTGTCGGCCGATTTGGCCGCGTTTTTTATCGGTGCGGGCCTCGAGATCCTGGAAGGCTATGGTCTGACCGAGACCTCGCCCGTCATCTCGCTCAACACGATCAAGCATCGCCGCCTCGGAACGGTCGGACAGCCGGTTCCCGGCGTCGAAGTAAAGATCGCCGAGGATGGGGAGATCCTGTCGCGAGGCCCCCACATCATGAAGGGCTACTTCAACAACCCCGAGGCCACGGCGCAGGCCATCGACGCCGATGGCTGGTTTCATACTGGCGACATCGGCCTTCTCGACCAGGACAACTTTCTGAAGATTACCGATCGCAAAAAAGATCTCATCATCAATGCCTATGGAAAAAACATCGCTCCGCAGCCGCTCGAAGGACTGCTCAAGACATCGCCATATGTCGGCACGCCGGTCCTGATCGGCGATCGCAGAAAGTACCTGTCTGCTCTCATCGTTCCCAACTTCGAGATGCTGGAGCGTGAGGCGAAGGCTGCCGGCGTCGTGGCGAGCTCCCCCGAGGAACTGGTCGCGAATCCGCATGTCATCTCGCTGGTCCAGAAGGAAATCGACCGCTTCAATCAGAATCTCGACCGCCAGGAGAAGATCCGTCGGTTCGTCCTGCTGCCACGCGACTTCTCCATCGAGACTGGCGAAATGACGCCGTCGATGAAGGTAAAGAGAAAAGTGGTGGACGAGAAGTACAAGGCGTTAATCGACAGCATGTATGCCGGCGACGTGGGGGAGTAGCTGCGAGCTAGCTACTAGCTGCTAGCTACTAGCTGCTAGCTACTAGCTGCTAGCTAAAGGCTAAGAAGATGAAAAGGCTGGAGCGAAGAATCTGGAACGAAGCTAGAACGAAGCTAGAACCAAGCTAGAAGCTAGAAGCCAGAAGCCAGAAGCCAGAAGCCAGAAGCCAGAAGCCAGAA
>DASZZV010000111.1:0-7357 GCA_035544835.1 Thermoanaerobaculia bacterium | reverse complement strand
GAGCGACCTGAAGCTCGTCTGCCGAGAGATACGAGTTTCGCGATGACATGGCCAGGCCCGAGGCCTCGCGCTTCGTTTCGGCGATCACCAGGCGAACCGGGACGTTGAGGTCGCGAACCATATGGCGGATCACCGCACACTGCTGCGCATCCTTCTGTCCGAAGACAGCCAGGTCGGGCATGACGATGTTGAAGAGTTTTAGGACGACAGTAGCCACACCATGGAAGTGCCCCGGCCGGCGTTCCCCCTCGAGGGGTTCGGATACCCCGCCCACTGACACAGTCGTTGTCGACCCTTCCGGGTAAATCTCAATGCCGGCCGGTGCAAAAAGGAGATCGACGTCACGACTTTCCAGCGAAGCGAAATCACGCTTCTCGTCACGTGGATATTTTTCAAAGTCTTCGTTGGGACCAAACTGAGTCGGGTTTACGAAAATCGATACGACGATGAAATCGGAGTGGTGAGCACGCGCCGTGTCGATCAGCGAGAGATGACCTTCGTGAAGGGATCCCATGGTCGGAATGAAACCAACCTGGCGGCCCTCGCGTCGGGCGACAGCCACGTGATCGCGGACCTCCGAGATCGTACGGACGATTTTCATTGTCAGAGAGCGGCGTAGAGCTTCTTGAGCTCTTCGTCGCTTCCAACATGGAACGACTCGGTGGCGACATCGGGGAAGCGACCTTCCCGGACATCCTCAAAAAACCTCGTCAATGCCGCCTGCATGTCGGCACCGGCCTCGGCATAGCGGCGAACGAACTTCGGCTTGATTCCGTCGTAAAGCCCGAGCAGATCGTGGAAGACGAGCACCTGCCCGTCACAGGCCGGTCCAGCACCGATACCGATGGTCGGAATCGAGATCCGTTCCGTGATGTATGCCGCCAGCTCCGCCGGAACGCACTCCAGCACCAGCGAGAAGCAGCCGGCGTTTTCCAGGGCAACGGCCTCTTCGATGAGGCGCTTGGCGTGCTCGGCGCCTTTCCCCTGCACCTTGAATCCGCCGAAGTCGTTTACCGACTGAGGGGTCAGGCCGACGTGACCCATGACCGGAATCTCAGCGTCCCGGATCGCTTCGACCACACGAATGCGCGATGGTTTTCCGCCCTCGATCTTCACTCCGTGAGCCCCGGCTTGAATGAAGCTTCCGGCGTTGCGAACCGACTCCTCGATGGAGATGTGGTACGACAGGTAAGGCATGTCACCGATGATCAAGGCCCGGCTGTTGCCTCGGGCGACGGCGCGAGTGTGATGCAGCATGTCTGCGACCGTGACGCTGAGGGTGTCGGGATAGCCGAGGATGACCATGCCCAGCGAGTCGCCGACAAGAAGAATGTCGGCACCGGCGGCGTCTGAGACTCGCGCTGAAGGAAAGTCATAGGCCGTCACCATGCCGATCCGCTGGCGGCCTTTCATGTCGCGAATCTGGGGAACCGTTACCTTCTTACTCGTTCCAGCCATCGAGGCCTCCTCATTGGTCCGGAGGAGTTGGCGGGAAGAGAGGTACCGCGCGGCGCGTACGCCGTCGACACCGGCAGGCTTCGGCGCCACACCAGGGCGGCGCTTCCTACTTGTTCTCGTCTCGGTCCGTCTACTCAGGATCCAAGCGGTACGTAATATTGAGTGCCCTTTTGCGCCCCGGCGATCTGCTCGACGAGCGCATCGAAGTCCTCATCCTTGTGAACAAAGTCGATCTCGTTCGTATTCACGACGAGAAGCGGCGTTTCGTCATACCTGTAGAAATAGTGCGAATAGGCATCGCTCAACTCCTTCAGGTAGGCAGGCGAGATCGACTTCTCGTAATCGCGCCCGCGCCGCTTGATCCGGCGCAGAAGTGTATCAAGATTTCCCTGCAGGTAAATCACAAGGTCGGGCTTGGGGACGCTCTCGACGAGCAGATCGTACAGGCGGTTATAGATGAGCAGTTCGGAGTCGTCGAGGGTCAGGTAAGCGAAGATCTTGTCTTTAGGAAAGCTGTAGTCGGAGAGGATGAGGTCGGAGAAAAGGTCACGCTGGGTGATCTTGCGCTGCTGGTCGTAACGCGAGAGAAGGAAGAAGAGCTGACACCGAAAGGCCGCGCCTCGCTTGTCCTTGTAGAACTCGTCGAGGAAGGGATTGTCGACGTCTTCCTGAACCTTGGTTCCGCGGAAGCGCTTGGCCAGCCTGTCGACCAGAGATGTCTTGCCGGCACCGATCGGTCCCTCGATGGCGATATGGCGAAACGGTAGCTTCGTCGGAACAGGCATCAGAAGGGCGATGAGCCCTGAGTCTCGGGTCTAAGACTCGTTCACTCAGACGGTCTTCACCGCTTGGCGCGGAGCAGAATATCACACGCTCCGAAGACGAAGAGTGCGATGGAGAGTATGCCGTTGGCGGTGAAGAAGGCGGCGTTGATACGTGACAGATCGGTCGGTGAAACGATCGAATGCTGCCAGGCCAGCAGGGTGCACGCGGCGATGACTCCGATCCAGTACAGGGCCCCGAAGTGTGCGATCAGACCGAAGCTGACCAGGCACAGAAGGGTGGCCAGGTGAAACAGCCGCGCGATGGTCAGGGCTCGTTGCGGTCCGACCCTGCTGGGGATGGAGAAGAGACCGCGCTCCCTGTCGAAGTCGACGTCCTGCAGTGAGTAAAGGATGTCGAAGCCCGCGGTCCAGAACAGAACGGCTGCGGCGAGAGGAAGGAGCCTCACGTCGATCCTGCCTTCGATGGCTACGCCGGCGCCGACCGGGGCGATGGCTAGTGCCAGACCAAGGAAAAGATGGGAAAGGGGAGTGAAGCGTTTCGTGAACGAGTAGCCGAGGACGATCAGAAGCGCAACGGGCGCGAGGAGCAGTGCCAGACGGTTGAGTCGCCAGCAGGCCAGCAGAAACAGGGCCACGCTGACGAACGTGAACATCCAGACAAAAAGCGGAGTGACCTGGCCCGCCGGAAGGGCCCGCCCGGCAGTGCGAGGATTGGCCGCGTCGATGGGAGCGTCCACTAATCGATTGAAGGCCATCGCAGCAGATCGAGCGCCGACCATGGCCACGACGATCCAACCGGCCACCCGCCAGTCAGGAATGCCGTTTGCTGCGGTGAAGGCGGCGAGAAACGCGAACGGAAGTGCAAAAAGAGTGTGCTGGAACTTGATCATCTCCAGCGTGATGGCGATCTGCTTGAACACGGGGCGAATTGTACAGTCACAAGCGGAGTGTCATCCCGAGCAAGGCACGACGCTGCGTCGCCGATGAGGGAAAGAAACGTGCTTGTCATCCCGAGAGGCCGCGGAGCGCAGCGTCTGAGTGAAAGAAACCAGGGTGTCATCCCGAGCGTCGAGCGAGGGATCTGGGAGGGGGCGCCTTGCGGTGTGGAGTCTTGGAGCTCTCTTACGATTGTGCGAGGCGCCGAAGGGTCGAGTCCCCCGCCCGGATCCCTCGCTCGACGCTCGGGATGACACCTCCGCAAGGCGGCCTAAATACTGGGAGTTTCTTAGAAGCCGCCGCGAAGGATCTCCAGCGGCAGGATCTGAATTCAGATCGCTATATCTTGAGATCCTTCGCTGCGGCTCAGGATGACAAGCTCGGTAAAGCCGCGTAAATACTGGAAGTTTCTTGGAAGCAAGGGCGGGTGGGTGGATGACAACAACGACAAAAGAGGCGTAACTCTCTGCCTGTTTCCGCAAGGCGGTACAATCGCGCGCGCCTCAGGAGCTATAGAATTGAAAATCGAAGACTACAAACTCGCCAACGGGCTGCATGTCGTTCTCAACGAGGACCACACCGCACCGCTGGTTGCCGTGAATCTCTGGTACCACGTCGGTTCCAAGAACGAGCGTCCCGGACGCACCGGCTTTGCGCATCTGTTCGAGCACATGCTCTTCTCGGGCTCGCAGAACGTCGGAAACAACGAGCACTTTCGCCACATCCAGTCCGTCGGCGGGGTGCTGAACGGCACGACCTTTTTCGACCGCACCAACTACTACGAGACACTCCCGTCGAATTACCTGGCTCTCGCTCTCTGGCTCGAGTCGGATCGCATGGGCTTTTACCTTCCTGCTTTGACACGCGAGAAGCTCGACGTACAGATCAATGTGGTCAAAGAAGAGCGCCGGCTTCGAGTCGACAACGTTCCTTACGGCGATTTTCTGGAGCGACTTCTGCGCCTTGGTTACGATTCCGACTTTCCCTATCACTGGGAGGTCATCGGCTCCATGGCCGACATCGGCGCCGCGCAGCTCGACGATGTCCGGGAGTTCTTTGAAACTTTCTATCGACCGAACAACGCCGTGCTGACCATCGTGGGCGACTTCGATCCGGGCGAGGCAGGCGCGCTGGTCGAACGCTATTTTGCGGAGATCCCGGCCGGCCCTGCTCCGCCACGCTTCCAGGGAAAGCGCCGTCCCATGACGAGTGAGAAGCGTGAACGGCTCGAAGCTCCCGTACAGCTTCCCCGTGTTTACCGGATGTACCACCTGCCGAAATTTGGCGACAAGGCCTGGTTTGCCGGCGAGTTGTTGAGCAATGTCCTGGGGCTGGGGAAAGCCAGCCGGCTCGAGCGGGCACTCATTTACGAGAAGCAGATCGCGCAGGACGTCGCAGCCTTTGTCCTTCCTACAGAGGCGACGGGCATGCTCGTGGTGTGGGTGACGGGCAAGGAAGACATCACGACCGAGACCCTCGAGCAAGCTCTCGACCAGGAACTGGCGCGTCTTCAGAGCGAAGGGGTAACCTCCGAGGAGCTGGAACGCGTTCGTACGCAGACTGAGAGTGATTTCGCACATCAGCTGGAGAACTTTGGTCAACGAGCGGACCTTCTGGGAACCTTCACCACCTTCTTCGACGACCCTCATCTCCTCAATCGGTGGCTCGGCCGTTACGCAGAGTTGACGCCGGACGATCTGACTGAGGTGGCCCGCCAGTACCTCATCCCTACGGAACGGGTGACGATCGAGTACGTACCGGCCGCTGCGGCGGAATTGAGAATTGAGAATTGAAAATTGAGAAAGAAAGAAGCGGCGTGAATATGCCGACGTCCAAGGAAGCGCCTTCATCGTTCCGGACGCAGGCTCCTGCTCCAGCCGCACCGCGACCGTTTCATTTCCCCCAGATCACGCGGCTGATTCTGCCCAACGGACTGAAGCTTCTGATCGCCGAAAAGGGGAATGCTCCCCTCGTGTCGGTGCAGTTGACCGTAAAGTCGGGTGCCGATTCCGATCCGGCCGGCAAGCCTGGTCTGGCCTCCCTCACCGCCGACATGCTCGACGAGGGCGCAGGCGGCAGGAGCGTAATCGAGATCGCTGAGCAGCTGGGAACCCTGGGTGCATCCCTGGCCAGCGGAGCCGACTGGGATGCGTCGTACGTCGCCCTTGATGTCCTGAGTCGCAACCTCGAGCAGGCCCTGGCGATCTTCGCCGACGTCGTTCTCCGGCCGTCCTTTCGAAGTGAGGATCTCGAGCGGGTCCGCCGTGAGCGGGTCACGACAATTCTTCAGCAGAAGGATGAGCCCTCGATCATCGCTGCCGAGCGTTTTTCGCAATTCGTATTCGCCGAGACGCCTTACGGGAACCCGCTAATCGGTACCGAGGAGTCCATCGCCGGGATGACGCGCGACGACGTTCAGAGTTTTTACCGTGCACACTTTCATCCGGAGAACAGTGTTCTCATCATCACCGGTGATGTGAAAATCGACGACGCCCGGCAGCTCGCCGAGAAATGTCTCGGCCGTTGGGAGGTAGCGAAAGGTGTCGTTCGACGCCCCATGAAGCCTCGCCCCATCGAGCAGTCGAGGATTTTCATCGTCGATCGTCCCCACGCTGTGCAGTCGGAGATCCGCATTGGTCACGTGGGGGTAGATCGCGCAACGGAGGACTACTTTTCCCTCATCGTGATGAATTCAATTCTCGGCGGCATCTTCACGTCGAGACTCAATCTGAATCTTCGCGAGCGGCACGGCTACACCTATCACGTCCGCTCGAACTTTGGTTTCCGGCGGCACGCCGGGCCATTCGTGGTCGGGACGGCAGTGCGTAACGAAGTGACGAAGGAGTCGGTCGAAGAGATCATCAGCGAGATGCGACACATGCGCGATGGCGAGGTGCAGCAAAACGAGTTGGACGAGGCGCGCAACTATCTGATGGGAGTGTTCCCGGCCACTGTACAGACCGCGAGCGACCTGGCGGGGCGGCTTCAGGAGATGGAGTTGTACGGTTTGCCTGAGGACTATTTCGACAACTATCGCCAGAAGATCGGCGCCGTCGACGCAGCGGCCGTGACAGAGGTGGCGAGGAAATATCTCAACCCTGACAAAGTCGCCATCGTCATCGTGGGGAAGGTCGACGACATTCGTCCGTCATTGGTTCCCCTTGGAGCGCCCATCGAGGTGTTCGATATCGACGGGCGGGTGATGGCGAGCTGACGGACGTTATGGAAGCAACGTCCGATACGCCCGCGCCGCTACGAGTCTCGCGTCTCTTCGCGAAAGATCGGCGAGCTTGCAACGAAGGCTGCCGCGCAGAGAATCTCACCCAGCATCAATAGAGATGACATTCCGTGCAACGCGCCGAATTCGCGGCGGACAGGATCGGTCCTGGGGAGATCGCTCATCGCGATCAGCGAATCAGAGCGCAGTCGCCTGATCTTGAGGTCGGTCGCCGCCTGAGCCGCCGCCATCATCAAGGCGACGGACAGCAGGACGACCGCTACGGTTCGACCGAGGGCGCGCCCGTACCATTCACGCACCAGAAGCAGCATCGGAACCAGCAATGCGATGTAGTGCCAGACAATCAGCATTCGACCGACGATATTCGCGGCCTCGGTTGCCGACGAAGCGCCTCGGAAGGCAGCGGGCGCAGCCACCGCAACGAGGAAGGCGCCCGAACCAAGCCAGAATGCCGCTCCGAGCCGGGCCACACTGTCGGTGAGCCGAGTCAATGCGCTTCATCTCCTGTAAACAATGCCGCCAGGGATTCTTCGTAGGGCGCGCGGCAGACCCCGCGATCGGTGATGATGGCCGTGATCAGCCGGGCTGGAGTCACGTCGAAGGCGGGGTGGCGCACGGCGATCCCGGCCGGTGCAACGCGAACGCGATGAAGTTCTCCACGCTCGTCCCACCCGAGGGTGTCAGTGACTTCGCTGGCGCTTCGTTCCTCGATCGGGATATCCCGGCCTGAAAGACACTGCATGTCAATGGTCGACAGTGGAGCGGCGATGTAGAAAGGGACGCCGTGCGCGTTGGCCAGTACGGCGAGGGGATAGGTGCCGATCTTATTGGCGCTATCGCCATTCCGGGCGATGCGATCGGCGCCGACGATGACTGCGTCAAACGTTTCCTGCTGAAAGAAGTGGCCGGCCATGCTGTCGGTGATGAGTGTGACGTCGAT
>DASZZV010000110.1:0-12015 GCA_035544835.1 Thermoanaerobaculia bacterium | reverse complement strand
GTTGGCGGTCCCAGGCCTGCCAGTCGTATTCAGCAAACCACGCCCGGAAAGAAGCGAGTTCCGCGTCGGAGAGTTTTTGAATTTCCGATTCCAGCATCTCGAGCTTCGTCATGACAGATGCAATTCTATCTGCTTCGCGTTCATTCCGCGGATGAGACGTCGCAAGGCTCACTGGTTCTTGCTTGCTGCCTAAGACCGCAGGGGCGCGCAGCGCGCCGACACTCTCGGCCTTTTTCTGCGCCAGGGGTATCGGCGCGCTCTGCGCGCCCCTACTAGCGCGATCGCAAAACGGGCGCGATTGCCAAATCAGCGCAATCGCCTAACTGGCACGATCGCCAAATAAAATCAGATCGCCTTGAAAATCCCCTTCCCTGCGAACACAGCCGCATCCCCCAACTCTTCTTCGATGCGCAGTAGCTGGTTGTACTTGGCCATGCGATCGCTCCGTGACGCCGATCCTGTCTTGATCTGACCAGCATTCGTAGCCACGGCCAGATCGGCGATGGTCGAATCCTCGGTCTCACCGGAACGGTGTGAGATGACCGAACGGTAGCCGGCACGTTTCGCCATCTCGATGGCTTCGAGAGTCTCGGTCAGAGTTCCAATCTGATTCACCTTGATCAGAATTGCGTTGGCGACCTGTCGCTCGATTCCCTTCTTCAGGATCTCGGTGTTGGTCACGAAGAGATCGTCACCGACCAGTTGTGTGGTCGCGCCCAATTTTCTGGTCAAGGCTTCCCACCCATCCCAATCGCCTTCGGACATTCCGTCCTCAATGGAGATGATGGGAAAGTCTTTCCTGAGCTGCTCGTAGTACCCGACCATCTCCGCGCTGCTCAGGCTCTTACTGTCGCCGGCCAGTTCGTATTTGTTCTTCTTGTAGAACTCCGACGCGGCGGCGTCGAGACCGAGATAGATCTGGCTGCCGGCCTTGTACCCCGACTTGTCGATCGCCGAAAGGATGAAGGTGAGTGCTTCTGCATTTGAGCCGAGGTTTGGCGCGAACCCGCCTTCATCGCCGACCGAGGTGGCGAGACCCTTGTCGGACAGAATTTTCTTGAGATTGTGGAAGACCTCCACTCCCGCCCGGAGCGCATCCGAGAAGGTGTCGAAGCCGGCCGGAATGATCATGAACTCCTGGATGTCGAGGTTGTTGTCGGCGTGCGCCCCGCCGTTGATGACATTCATCATCGGCACGGGCAGTGTTCGAGCGCCCGGGCCGCCCAGGTACTGAAAGAGCGGCAACCCGCAGGCATCAGCAACGGCACGAGCGTTGGCCAGAGAGACCCCCAGAATGGCGTTCGCTCCGAGTTTTCCCTTGTTGTCGGTGCCGTCGAGCTGACGCATGACCAGGTCGACGAGGGCCTGTTCGCGCGCATCCATCCCCTCTAACTCTTTGGCGATGGCTCCGTTCACGTTATCGACGGCGCGCGAAACTCCCTTTCCGTGGAAGCGACCCTTGACTCCATCACGCAACTCCAGCGCCTCGCGTGTGCCGGTGGAGGCACCTGAGGGAACCGCAGCCCGGCCAAGCACGCCGCCGTCGAGAACGACATCGACTTCGATCGTCGGATTTCCGCGGGAGTCGAGAATCTCACGAGCGAAGATTTCAGCGATGGTAAACATAGGGCGGTAGTGTAACGCAGGGGAAGGGTGCGGAAGGGAGAACCGCAAAGGCTGAATTGGGAATGTTGAATTCTGAATTGTGAATTGAGTGGACCGGGCACAAAGTGATGCCACCTCTTAAATTCAAAATTCAACAAATTCACATTCACAATTCGCCTCTCCTCTTCACTCAGTCCGCAGCACCGTGTCGCCTGTCCCGTTGTCGGTCGACGTCACGAAGGGAACGACGGCCCCAGTGCCGCTGATGATTTCGAAACGGACCTGGACGTTGTGGAGATCCCCATACATCGTCTCGCGTGAGTCGCCGACAATCGATTTCACCAGGCCGCTGAGCTGCCTGAACTCATTCGGTGCAAGCGAGTAGGTCTGCGATGCCACCGGTCCTCCCTGTGCGAGTTGCTTTCCATCAGAGAAGAAAACGGACACCCGCACGGTGGCTGGATTCCTGGTCGTTTCGACCAGGCCGAAATTCGTGCGGAACGTAGCCGCCCTCGCTGACTGAATCGTGGTGAGCGGAGAGTCCTCAAGTCCGCCGAAAAGGCGCGATTCTCCGGCGCGCAACGCGGCGCTCATCGGCAGGGTAGGCACCCCGGTTCCAAATGTGGCCACGTCCCCCTGCACGGTCGTGTAGGTGCGGCTGGTGATGACGACGTTGGCCGGCTGGTCGGGTCGGAAAATCATCGAGCCAACCGACGGAGGAGCATTGAAAAAGTTGGTTACCACGTCGGAGAGAATCAGCGACTGCCCTGGTGCGAGACTGATGTTGCGAACTACGTTCGTCGGTAGGTAGGTCAGGGTACCGGTCGCGAACGCCGCTCCGGCATTGGTGATGGCCAGGTCGGTCCGGAAGTAGGTGTTATTCGCCCCAGGTGCGGCGCCGGCCACGACGATGACTTGAGGGTCGGCTGGACCGATGCCGAACTGACGCGACCAGTCGGCCACGGCCCAGGTGTCCCCGCTGGCGTCGTCCACCGGAGTGGCAAAGGCCACGATCTGACCTCCGCTGCGGTTGTTGATGGTCGCGAAGACGGCGCCGTCGGGTGCCGCGGAGTTCATCTGCAACAGTCCGAACGCACCAACCTGCTGATTGATCAACGTGCTGACGACCCCGCCGGCGCTGTTCTTGAAGCTCACATCCACGGCTGCCGCCGTCCCCGACACTTCCTGGATATACAGATTCGTATGAGCGGTCGCATCCTTACGGATGCCGCTGATCCAGAGCGAGTCGCCAGGGGCAATGCCGCGGTTCGATCGAAACACGGGAAGGGCCGTTCCATACGTCCCCTTGGGATTGGCACGGTTGAAGACATTGGCTGCGACATCCAGCTTGTCGACCTGGCTGGACCGGAGATGCAGAGTGCCGACCTCTCCCTGATTTCCGAAGAATGTCGTTACAGCGTCGGCCAGCAGCAGGGACTGGCTCGGCGCCAGCGATTGCGCCGCCGCAACCGATGCCGTCGCTGAGGTGAAGTAGAGCTGAACATCGTTCACCGCCCCGCTGACCTCATTGAGGATCGAGACGTCGGAGACGAATTCTTTCCCTCCACTTCCGACGACGTGACCGACGCCGGGAATGACCAGCGCGACTTCTCCCGCGGCAAGCGGAGTAAGACCGCTCGAAGCGCTCACCGGTTTCACGGTGTCGGAGATGGCGACGGGAGCGGCCAGGCCGGGCGGGCTGGCGAGGGGCAACGCCCCTTTGCCTCCTGAAGCGGGCGCAGGGTAGAAGAAGGAGAGAGTGCATTTTGCCGAGCCAGTGAGTAGCGTCACGTCGGGACGTTGCGACCGGTCGATCGTAAACGAGACGCTGACGATCGCCCCCGGCGCGATGGTGATGAGGCCAGCCTGCGGCGTAATCCATGGAACATCGCCGGCGGCCAGCCCGGTGGCAGCTCCTGAGCCGACATTCTGATATCGCACCGTCCCGGTCGGATTTCCTGACGCCGAAACATCGATTCGTTTGTCGAGGGCGATGACGGACGGGTTGCCGCTCGACGGCGGTCCGACCAGCAGGCGAACAGGGATGCGGAGATTCGGCGGCGTGCCGGTGCCGGAGACCACGGAGAAGCCGGTCAGCGCCGCGGCGGCGTTTTCGGCGAAGGCGGTGATCTGAACGGTCTGACTGTCGCCCGGGTTCAGCGTGAAGCTCGTTGGTGATTGCGAAAAGAAAGCGCCCGCTGTCAAATCTCCGATAGCTGCCAGCGACACGTTGGTGGCCGTGTCACCGCTGTTCTGGAGAACATAGAAGCTCGAGGCAGTGCTGCCATCTCCCGGGGCGACGATCATCGGCGCAGGGATCGACGTCACGACGACTGCCGCCGGCCTGTTGCCGATCGTCAGCGTGGCCGTGGCTGTGCTGCCACCGACCGCAGCGGGAAGGGTCGCGCCGATGGTGGTTGAGCCGGTGGCGACGCCGGTCACGGCGAAGACGGCTGACGTTTCTCCGCGCCGGATCACGACCGAGGCAGGCAAGGTAGCCGAGGAGGGTGACGATGAAGAAAGGGCGACGGTCGTGTCGGAAGCGAGTGCCGTTGGGATCGACACGGTGAAGGAATCGGAAGCACGCGGCGAGACGGAACGGGACGACGGAGTGATCGAGATGATCGGAATCGGGATCGCCAGGATCATCAATTTGGTCGGAGTAAATACCGGCTGCAGGAGGACACCGCCATTGGCCGGAGGGACAGTGACGGTCTGAAACGCACCGAGGTGACTGTTGAAGGACATGGTTTGAACGACCGTGCCGGCAGGGGGAATGAACGAGGCCGTGAGTTGCAACGCTCCGGTGAGGGTTGCCGGCCCGTTGACGTTGAGCCGGCTGGCCACGGCTCCGGAGCCGGGGTTGATCACCTGGAACAGGGACGAAGCAACAGGATTCTGAATGTAGCTGCCATTGATCAGTAGAGTCGCGTTCGAGCCGGGTTTGAAGTTGGCAGAACTGATGATGTTTCCTGCCAGCGTTCCGCCGCCCGACACAGTACCGCTGTTGAATCGCATCGTGGTCCCCACACGGATCTGCCCCCCGTTGAGGATCGTCGAGCCTCCCTGCTGAAGGAGCCCACCGGCGAGATCGACCAGGCCGTTGGAGGTGGTGAGGGTTCCGCTGAGGATGTTCAGAGCTCCCGCAGAGAGCGTCCCCTGCACGTTGATCCTTCCCCCGCCGTTGATGTCGGTGATCGTCGATGCCGTCAGACGATCGCCGCTCTGCACGGTCAACTGAACGCTTCCGGCCGCTCCGACGTGAAGGGTCCCGAATGAGAAGTTCGAGCCGCCGGTCTGCACGGTGTAATTCCCGGGCAGGTCGATGAAGATGTCCTCCCCTGCGGCAGGAACACCAAGCGGGATCCAGTTTCCGCCATTCCCGAAAGCGCCGCCGCCGGGGTTGTTCCATTTACGATTTGCCGCGGAACCTACAGAGGAGAGAAGAAGGGGAAAGGCCAGTGCGATGACTGCCGCGCGGGCGGTAACGCTGCAACTCCGGTCGATGCGCTTCATGGACGCCTCCGTGAGGCCGTTGCGTTTGCCGGAGCGTCTTGCCGTGAGCGATTGAGCGTAGGCGGGGCGCCGGACAGATGGTGAGTGGCTAATTTATCACCAATGAACAGGAAGGCAATCCAGCCCGCATTTTCAACCGGATCTCTATTGGGGACGCGCATCGCAGCCAGGGCTAAGGCGTTGTGGTAGTGGGAGCAATCGTCGCTGTCTGCTCCGACGTCGATGACGGCTGCGATGGAGCCGATTCGGATGGAGGCGGAGCAGAGGTCTCGGTCGTTGTGGTGGAAGTCGTGTCGGTCGACGCTGCCTCGCCCGTGTCGGTCTGGGGAGAGGCCGCGGGCGGTTGCGCTGGCGCTACGATCGGCTCCGGCTGCGGTTTCTTTTCCGACAGCACTTCCCTCTCGATGAGATAGCCCCATCGACGCATACGCGAGAGGATGATCCGCTGCCGTCGCCGGAGACGTTTGTCGGGAGCTCCCGGATTCATGACGACCGGATTGGGAAGGCAGCCCGCCAGCAGCGCGGCCTGGGACGGGCTGATCGAAGCGACCGGCTCCGAGAAGTAGTGACGCGCCGCCGCCTCGGCTCCATAAACCCGTTCCCCGAACTCCACGACGTTGAGATAGACCTCGAGGATTCTCTTCTTGGTGAGGTTCTTTTCCAACTCCCTGGCGATCAGGAATTCCTTGATCTTTCGAATCGGATTCCGCGACGGGGAAAGATAGAGATTCTTGGCCAGCTGCTGGGTGACGGTCGAGCCGCCGTAGGCAAATCTCTTCCGTTTCCAGTCGCGCCGGAGCGCCTCTTTGAGCTCGTCGACATTGACTCCATTGTGCTGATAGAAAGCGTCATCCTCACTGACCAGGACGGCACGGCGCAGATAGGGCGAGATCTTCTCGTAGGGAACCCAGGTCTGCTCGATCCGATCGCTCTGGCCCGCCTCACGAAGCTTCTCCTTTCGCAACTCGATGAAGGACGTCGTCCTCGGATTCTCGTGGGAGAGCTTCGACACATCCGGGAACGTTGCCCACTCGAAAAGCAGGAAAGCGACCAACGCACCGACCACAATGAGCAGGACTTTCTTCATCACGGCCAGTCCGATGGCGCGGGCGGAAGCGTTTCACAGCTCCGCCGATGGAAGGGGCATATCATGAAAACGATATTACGGAGCCCGATGATGAAACGCATCTTCTTATCGCATCTCGCCGATATCGGAGCGGAGTTTTCAGGGGAGTGAGGGCCTTGTCACTCTCGCTGGTTCTCACAACCTGCGGCTCAGAGGCCGAAGCCGCCCGGATCGGCCGGACCCTCGTCGAGGAGAGGCTCGCCGCCTGCGTCAATCGCTTGCCGGTGCAGTCCTGCTACTCATGGGAAGAGGCGATTCACGACGAGGCCGAGCAGCTTCTGGTGATCAAGACGCTCTCGTCACGTCTCGGAGACTTAAAGAAACGGCTGATGGAGCTGCATTCGTATGACGTCCCTGAGCTGGTTGTGCTCGACGCCACGGATGTGAGTGAAGCGTATCTGGCGTGGGTCCGCAGATCGGTGGACCTTGAAGGGAATTGAGAAGGATGGGCCGGAGTGGCGACATCCTGTCGCCTGGCCCGGCGCCATCCCGTGGCGCCGTCCTTGGCATGAACAGTATTCCTGGTTTCAAGGGACGGCGGCGCGGGACGCCGCCGAGCCAGGCGGCAGGATGCCGCCACTCCGAACTGCCTCTCTACTCCCCGTAGCGTGCGCCTCATTTTCCTGAGGCGAAAATAGTGGAAAGGAGACAGCGAAAATCATTGTTTGTAAGCTGGCTGCCTCTTAGGACGGCACTTTTTCCGGAGCCTTCAATCGATGGAATCAATCATTATTCGCGGTGCGCGAGAGCACAACCTCAAGAATATCGACGTGGTCATTCCACGCAACAAGTTCGTCGTCATCACCGGCGTGAGCGGGTCGGGCAAGTCGTCACTGGCGTTCGATACGATCTTCGCCGAAGGACAGCGGCGTTATGTCGAGTCGCTGTCGGCGTATGCGCGACAGTTTCTCGAGCAGATGGAGAAACCCGATGTCGATTCCATCGAAGGGCTGTCGCCGGCCATCTCGATCGAGCAGCGCACGACATCGAAAAATCCCCGGTCGACGGTTGGGACCGTTACCGAGATTTATGACTATCTGCGTCTGCTTTACGCCTCGATCGGCATTCCGCACTGCACCAAGTGCGGGCAGGAGATCCGGCCACAGACGATTCAGCAGATGGTCGACCGTCTGACGAAGCTTCCCGCCGGCACGCGTTTTACGGTCCTCGCGCCGTACATCCGAGGGAAGAAAGGTGAGTACCGCAAGCAGATGACGCAGATGGTGAAGGAAGGCTTCACGCGGGCCATCGTGAACGGCGCCATGGTCGAACTGGCCGATCCGCCCCTGCTCGACAAGCAGAAGAAACATACCATCGACATTGTCATCGACCGCCTGGTGGCCAAAGAGGGGTTCGAGCAGCGCCTGGCCGACTCCCTGGAAGTCGCGACCCGCGTTTCCAAAGGGCTGGTGAAGGTTCTGTATGCCGAAGACAGTCGCGAAGAGTTGCTTTCGCAAAACTACTCCTGCCCCGACTGCGGGATCTCCATTGGCGAGGTCACACCACGGCTGTTCTCATTCAACTCACCATTCGGTGCTTGCCCCTCCTGCTCAGGTCTCGGGGTGCTCCTCGAAGTCGACGAGGAGAAGCTCGTTCCTGACCCAGGCAAGTCTATCGACGATGGCGCCATCGCGGTCTGGAAAGAGGGAGCCGAGAACTGGCGCACACGGCAGATTCAACAGCTGGCGAAGTTCTACAAGTTCAAGCTGACGACTCCCTGGAAGGATCTGTCCGAGAAAGCCAGGCAGACGATCCTTCACGGCTCGGAAGACAAGATCAAGTTTCAGTTCTCCGGCGACGACAGCTCCTATCAGTACACGAGTCAATATGAAGGGCTCGTGCCGATGCTGCAGCGTCGCTATAAAGAGTCGACCGACGAGATTCAGGAAGAGATCGAGCGTTTCATGACCTCGAAGAAATGTCCTGAATGCAAGGGCCGCCGGCTCAAGGCGGATGCATTGAGCGTCACGGTGGCCGGGCTCTCCATCGATGCCATCGTCAGCATGCAGCTTCGCGAGGCCGAGTCCTTTTTCGGTACGCTGCGTTTTTCCGAGCGCGAGGAGTTGATCGCCGGGAAGATTCTCAAAGAGGTGCGCGATCGCCTTCAGTTCCTCAATCAGGTCGGTATCGGGTACCTCACGCTCGACCGCGGCTCGGCCTCGCTGAGTGGCGGCGAAGGTCAGCGAATCCGGCTGGCCACGCAGATCGGCTCGAAGCTGATGGGGGTTCTTTACGTTCTCGATGAGCCCTCGATCGGCCTCCACCAGCGAGACAACCGCAGGCTCATCGACTCGCTGCTCGAGCTCAAGGAGCTCGGCAACACCGTGATTGTCGTCGAGCACGACGAGGAGACCATCGAGGCCGCAGATCACGTCATCGACCTCGGGCCGCGGGCCGGAGCTCATGGCGGAGAGGTCGTGGCGGAAGGACGCATCGAGCAGATTCAGCGCTACGAGCGGTCACTCACCGGTAAGTACCTCCGCGGCGAAAAGGCCATCGAGGTCCCGGAACGGCGGCGTCCCGTCACCGAGAATGTCCTGAAGATCGTCGGCGCCCGCGAGAACAACCTGAAGAATCTCAACGTCACCATTCCCCTGGGGCTTCTCGTCGCCGTTACCGGGGTCTCCGGATCGGGAAAGTCGACGCTGGTGAACGACATTCTGTACAACGCCGTGTCCCGCTTCTTTTACAACTCCAGCGCGTCGCCCGGCGCGCACGATCGCATCGAAGGGTTGCAGCGTATCGACAAAGTCATCGACATCGATCAGTCGCCCATCGGCCGGACCCCGCGATCGAATCCCGCCACCTATACCCAGCTCTTCGGCGAGATTCGCAATCTGATGGCCCTGACCCCTGAAGCGCGAATGCGCGGCTATGGTCCGGGGCGCTTTTCCTTCAACGTGAAAGGGGGCCGATGCGAAGCCTGTAAAGGCGACGGTCAGATCAAGATCGAAATGCATTTTCTGCCCGACATCTACGTGACCTGCGACGTGTGCGGCGGGAAGAGGTACAACCGCGAGACGCTGCAGGTGACATTCAAGGGCGCCTCCATTGCTCAGATTCTCGACATGCCGGTCGAGGAGTCACTCGAGCTGTTCCGCAACGTGCCACGCATCTTCAACATCCTTCACACTCTGGACGAGGTCGGTCTCGGCTACATCAAGCTCGGTCAGTCGTCCACGACGCTTTCGGGCGGTGAAGCTCAGCGCGTGAAGCTGGCTCGTGAGCTGGCCAAGCGTGCCACTGGGAAGACCCTCTACATCCTCGACGAGCCGACCACCGGGCTTCACTTCGACGACATCTCGCGGCTGCTGCAGCTCATGCATGGCTTGGTCGACAAAGGCAATACGGTCGTCGTGATCGAGCACAATCTCGACGTCATCAAGACCGCCGACTGGGTCATCGATCTCGGGCCGGAAGGCGGCGACGGTGGCGGAAAGATCGTCGCCGTGGGAACGCCTGAGAAGGTTGCCGACGTGGCCAGCAGCGCAACGGGCGTATATCTGAAGAGGAAGCTGGCCAGGCAGAAGGGCTCCTCAGCCGAAAAAACACAAGGGAGTTTGAAGACGGTTTAGGTTCCAACACAGGGCGACGAGAAACATAGCGGGGCGAACTCTCCCCTCTCCCCGGCGGGGAGAGGGTGCCGCCGCAGCGGCGGGTGAGGGGCGGACAGTCTCGCCATTCACGTGCGAGGGCACGATAGCGTGGGGCTTTCGTTCCTTCGTTTCAAAGCTCAAGCAGCGTATACGTACGGCCCCTCACCCGGCGCTGCGGCGCCACCCTCTCCCCGGCGGGGAGAGGGAAGTGGGCCAACCATTTGCTGCCAATGGTCACCTTTCTTTTTTCACGTCAGCAACCTCGCAAGGAAATCGGGATGCAAATCCCATCCGGCGAAACCGGCGATCCCGAGGATGAAGCCGAAGATCGTGAAGATCAGGGCGATGGCCAGGAGCCAGCGCTTCTGCGTCAGGGCCGTGACACCGAGCAGGGCAATGGCGATCGAGAGACAGGCTTCGGACATGTCGAACTGATCATCGTGAATGTTCAGGGCGTCATAGTCTTTTTGAAGCCCGCCGGCCTTGGCCTTGATCTCTTCTTTCTCGGTCTCGTAGCGTTTCACCTTTTCGCCGTACTCCTGAATCTTCCCGGCCAGGATCTTCTGCGCTTCGGGGGACGGGCTCGTGGTCGTGTCTTTGGTGATGATCAACTGGTCGAGGACGGACTCGGCGAGGCTCTGCTTCGTACTCTTGGCCTGGTAGTACGACCAGGTGTCGACCTCCTGCGATTGCAGGACGGCCATGTTCTGCACGACGTTCCCGTCTTTGACGTTGCACAGGGCCATGAAGGTGGCCGTCAGGGCCACACAGGCGGCAACGATGGTGTTGAGGCGCGACTCCGCCGCAAGATCGACAGCCTCGTTGATTGACTCGCTCACATCGGTCATTGAAAGTTCCTCTCTCGGCCGGTCGTCCGACATGCTGACCGCTCACCCGACGGACCCATTTCCAGTTCTACAATGATGGCAGGTCAACATTACAGCCCGATGAATCGACTGGAGGTGACTCATGAAGCTCGCCATGGCAGTCGTCCTTGTCTCATCAATGGCCATCGCCGCGAGATCCCAGGACGTTTGTCCCGAGGTGGCGTCGCTCAATGCCCTGTACGAGGTCAGGGCGGCCAGGCTGCACGCCTACAGCAGTTCCTATGAGGTTGGAAGCGAGATCGATCGTCAGATCGACAATCTCCGCGAGCCGCTCAGGGATGGCGCGTATCGCTGGGTTCACTACGTTCGCCCCGGCGGAGACGCCTCGGTGGTGAAACGGGATCACGACGTCTCGAAGATTTATAACGGTGATAACTGGGACAGCTTCGAGGTCACGGGGAAACATGTCTTCGCCGTGAATGTGAACGTCCCGAAGAAACGCAATCTCTTCAAGGCCAACAACGAGGTCTTCGTCAATACGTTGACGGTGCGGTATATCGTGGAGGGGCGGCCGGCCGTGATCCGTAAAACGATTGGTGAATGGATGGCGCCGACTACTTCCCGAACCTTTGACCTCGACGCCATTGCCGACTCGGCGGACGCCACCGTCGAGGTGGCAGCGCGTCCCGGCAAGAAAAAAGAGACCGTCGCCGAGATCATTTTCAAAGAAGCCGTGGCGCAGGATGATCCCGACAACCCGAATTACGAGACGATTCAGGCACTCCAGAGGCTGAGGGGGCTGAGTGATCCGGCCGCCATCGACTATGAGATCGGCCGCCTTGAACGCCGAATCTTTCCGTCGCTCGAGCCGGCGCCTTTCACCACGTTTCTGTTACGCATCAAAGAGGCTGAGACTTTGATCCGGAGCTCGAAGGAAGAGGAGCAGAACAGAGGAAAGAAGATGCTGGCCGAGGTGATCAGGAGCTATCCGCGGTGAAGGGGACGTCTCCGTTGGTTCTTGTGTGGCACAGGCACTCTTGCCTGTGTGTCGGCCGTCGAGGCCGACTTCCCTGTTGATTTGCTGAAGGAACGCCGCGGCTCGACGCCGCGGCACACAGGCAAGAGTGCCTGTGCCACACAAGAAGCAACCATCGCCCTGACTTGTGCCCTACGGTGTCGCGCCCGTGTAGCGATAGCCGATCTTGGCGACGCCGATGATGACTTCCTCGGTCGTGCCCACGGCCTTCTGGAGCTTGCGGCGAAGCCGCGTGACGTGGGTGTCGACGGTGCGGCTGTTCAGATTCAGGTCGACGCGGTAATTCCAGACGCGGGAGAGAAGCTCATC
>DASZZV010000109.1:0-22268 GCA_035544835.1 Thermoanaerobaculia bacterium | reverse complement strand
CTTAGACCCTTGGCAATCGAAAATGTTTGCGAGCACCACGATGGAAGGGCCCCCGCCCAGATCCCTCGCTGCGGCTCGGGATGACACATCGGGGAACCCGCGTAAATACAGGGAGTTTCTTAGAAGCGAGGGCGGAGGGGTGGGAGGGGCGAGGGACCTCGCAAACTAGTACATTTTGAGTTCAGATCCGCGCCTCGTGGAATGGCGAATGTACTGGCTTGCGAGGTCCCTCGCCCCTCCCGCACACCCGCCCTTGCTCGGGATGACAACAACAACAACCCCCACGGAACCTCTTCGTTCGCCTCGCTTGCCATATCATTCGTCGCTGACGAGCGCGCGCTGCCAGGAGGGCATCATGGATTACACGGAGCTGGGAAAAACGGGACGTTCGATTTCGGTCGTGGGCTTTGGTGGAATGCCACTTTCGATTCAGGGACGTCCCTCGGAGGAGCAGGCCGAGGAGACACTCGGCGCCGCCCTCGACAACGGGACCAACTTCGTCGACACCGCCGATGTCTACTGCCTCGACGATGACGACATCGGACACAACGAACGGCTGATCGCCAGCATCGTCGACCATCGTGGCGATCGCGATCAGATCATGGTCGCCACCAAAGGCGGCTTTCGCCGCCCCCGAGGAGAGTGGACGCGGGATGGTTCGCCGAAGCGCCTGCGCGAGGCCTGCGAGGCCAGCCTCCGGGCCCTCAAGACCGACCGGATCTTCCTCTACCAACTGCATGCGCCCGATCCAAATGTCTCGTTCGAGAAGAGCGTAGAAACGCTGGCCGCGCTCCGTGATGAAGGGAAGATTGAGTACGTGGGCCTGAGCAACGTATCGGTCGAGCAGCTTCACGCCGCACAGCAGATCGTCGACATCACGTCGGTGCAGAACAGGCTCAACCCGTACTTCCGCGAAGCGCTCGAAGAGAAAATCGTCAGTGAATGCGACAGCCAGCAGATCACCTTCCTCGCCTACAGCCCCCTCGGCGGCAAGCGACTGTCTCGCAAGATTCCCACATTCGATGTCCTCGAGAAGATCGCGAAGAAACGAGGCGTCTCCACCGCGGCCGTTACCCTCGGCTGGGTTCGAGCACAGGGAAAAAGCGTCGTACCGATTCCGGGCGCCAGCACTCCCGAGCACGCCCTCGACAGTGCCCACGCCGCAGCCGTGAAACTCGGCGCGGAAGAAGTCGAAGAGATCAACTCCAGCGAATTCTCGAGAGCCTGACGTTCGCGACGGGGGCCGTCTCCCACGACAGGCGTAGGGCCGCACGGCGTGCGGCCGATACCTTTTTCGCGGGCTAGCTGACGCATCGACTCCGAACCACGGGTCGCACGCTGACTGCCCTTCGGCCGTCGTTCCAGGGCGAAGGTACCGGCCGCACGCCGTGCGGCCCTACGCCCCAGCGCTTCCTGCTATGCTTCGCAGTCGTAAAAACGAGGTGACGCGACGAAGAACAATCCGGGGGAGATCATCGAATTGCAAGCTGAAGAGAAGACGGTAGATCGTTCGTGGTCACAGGAAGACGCCGTTGCCCTGTATATGATCGATCGCTGGGGTGGCGGCTACTTCGACGTCGATGATCGCGGTCAGATAACGGTGGCTCCGCTGCAGGAAAAGGGCGGCCGCATCCCGATCTTCGAAGTCGTCAAGGAGGCCCTCGAACAGGGACTTCACACGCCTATGCTGATTCGGTTTCAGGATCTCGTCCGCCATCGCGTCGAGGCTCTGAACACCGCCTTTCAGCACGCTATCTCCGAGAATCGATTCAGCGGGACCTATCGAGGCGTCTTCCCCATCAAGGTGAATCAGCTGCGCGAGGTGGTCGAGGAAATCCTCGAAGCGGGCAGGCCGCACAATTACGGGATCGAGGCCGGCTCCAAACCCGAGGTTTTTGCGGCGCTCGCGGTCCACACCGATCCAGACTCCCTGATCATCTGTAATGGTTACAAAGACAACAATTACATTCGCACCGCCATGCTCGGCCGCAAGCTTGGCAAGAAGATCATCCTCGTCGCCGAGAAGCTCTCCGAGGTTCGCAATATCGTGCGCATCGCCAGGGAAATGAACGTCGAGCCCTGGATCGGCATGCGCGTTCGTCTGCTCGCCAAGGGCGCCGGCATCTGGGCCACATCGGGCGGTGAGCACGCCAAATTCGGCCTCTCGACAGCCGAGATCCTCGAGGCCATTCACATCCTTCAGGAATCAGGGATGGAGTCTGCTTTCAAGCTTCTGCACTTTCATATCGGCTCGCAGATCCCCGACATCTTCACGATCAAGCGCGCCGTCCGTGAAGCGGCACGTTACTACGCCAAGCTCCACAAGATGGGGCATCACCTCGAGTTTCTCGATGTCGGCGGCGGTCTGGCCATCGATTACGACGGCTCACGCTCCACCTTTCACTCCTCGATGAACTACACCGTCGAGGAGTACGCGAACGACATCATCTACAACGTCATGGATATCTGCGACGAGGAGAAGGTGCCACACCCGAACATCGTCTCCGAATCGGGGCGCGCCATTGTCGCCCATCACTCCGTTCTGGTCGTGCAGGCCTTCGGCTCCATCGAGAAAACTCCTGCCGAATCGCTCGAGGTCCAGGCCCGCGATCACAAGCTGATTCGCGATGTCCTCTACATCGAGAACCATCTCAGCAAAGCCAACCTCAACGAGTCATGGCACGACCTGCTTCAGCTCAAGGAACAGGCTCAGAACATGTTCGAGCTCGGCATCCTCGAGCTCGATGTGAAGGCTCGTGTCGAATCGCTCTACTGGCGTACCGCTGAGCACATCGCCGAGCTCCTCAAAGGCGTCGACGAGTCGGAGATCCCTGAAGATCTCGCCAACCTGAAGATGGAACTGGCCGATCAGCACATCTGCAATTTCTCGGTGTTCCAGTCGCTCCTAGATCACTGGGCGCTGGGACAGCTCTTCCCCATTGTTCCCATTCATCGGCTCGACGAACGGCCAACCTCCGAAAGTACACTCGTCGACATCACTTGCGATTCCGACGGCAAAGTGTCGAAGTTCATCGACCTCAACGACGTCCGCTCGACTCTGCCGCTCCATGAGCTCGGTTCTGATCCTTACTACCTCGGCATCTTCCTGACCGGTGCGTACCAGGACATCATGGGCGACATCCACAATCTCTTCGGACGCGTGAATGAAGTGCACGTGTTTCTCGACGAGGATGAGGACACCGGGTTCTACGTCGAGGAGACCATTCCCGGAAATACAATCGGAGACGTCCTGGCGCTTACACAGTACGACGTTAATGATCTGGCCAAAAAGATGAAGGCGCAGTTCGATGCAGCCATCAAACAGGATCGGCTCAAGCCCAACGAGGCCATGCGCCTTCTGGCAGATTATGAAAGAGGGCTCCGCGACCAGACGTATCTAAGTTTCGACTAGCTGGCAGGCTCAGCTTTAGATGTGAACCGTGACTGCCGTCACAGCAACGAGCGATTCGTGACGCTGCTCCGGAATGCGTGCGTAGTTATTATCGTTATCTGCGAAACGACAACTCAAAAGGAGTCATGATGCGCAAATCAATTGTTCTGTCCTTCCTCGCTTTCACCCTGGCGATGGCTGGCAACGTGTTCGCGATCGGGGAGGCCCGCATTACCGGCCGCGTCCTGGACCCGTCGGGAAAGGCGATTGCTGACGCCAGCATCGAAGTGACCGCCACAGAAGGTAAGACTTTCAAGAACACCTTCAAGACCGGCAAAGACGGCCGATTCGCGATCTTCCTTCTCGATGGAACGATCCATTACAAATTCGTCTTCTCGAAGGAAGGCTTTGCCCCTTACGAAGAAGTAATGAAGTTGAAGCTCAGCCCGGAGCGCAACAGTCGTGACTTCACCCTCGGCAGCGGCGCCGTGGCGGCACCGGCCGCTGACACGAAACCGGTCCCGGCCAAAGATGATCCCGCGGTGGCCTACAACGCCGGGGCCGCCCTTGCGAACGCCGGAAAACGCGATGAAGCGATCGCCAAGTTCGAAGAAGCAGTGAAAATGAAGCCCGGTCTCACCGCTGGCTGGATAGCGCTCACCAATCTTTACGCGCAGAAGAAAGACTGGAAGAAGGCAGTCGAAGCCGGGAACAAGGTCCTGGCCGTCGATCCGGACAACGCTGATGTCAACACGATCATGTCTCAGGCCTACACGGCCATGGGTGACAAGACCAAGGCGTCTGAGTTCAAAAAGAAAGCGCCCGCCAATGCCACGGCGCTCTTCAATGATGCGGCCAAGGAGATCAATGCCGGTCGCGACAGCGAGGCCGAGCCTCTTCTCAAGCAGGCCATTTCCGCCGATCCGAAGATGGCCGGGGCCTATTACGAGCTCGGAATGATCTACGTCCGCATGGCTAAGAATGCCGAGGCCAGGACCAACTTGCAGCAGTACCTGGCTCTCCAGCCAAACGGAAAAGATGCCGCCACGGCGAAAGAAATGATGAGTTATCTGAAGTAGAATTCATTTCCAGAAAATACTAATCGGGGAGCGGAAACGCTCCCCTTTTCATTGCTGGTCTCTAGTGGCGTGTTCCAGACTGATGAACGTCTCTACCTGGCGAAACAAAACCTGCTCCTGGCGATGTTGATCCTCGGTAAGGAGTATGCACATGAATCTCAAAAAGTTTCTCGCTCCCCTCATTCTCACCCTGGTGGCCGTGGCCTGCTCCTCGACAGGAACAAATAAAGGCTCCGGTTACATGGAAAAAGTTCCAGAGACTCTCAGCGAGCCCGACATCCATATCTCGCAGGTCGGCGGCACCCCGATCGTAGCCCGGCATGAGACCGGCGCCAGGTCCGTTAGGCTCTCCATCCGCGTTCTCAACACCTCCTCCGAGCCGCTGACACTCGATCGCGTCGAGGTTCAGTCGATGGGAAGCGGTGCCTACACAATCCCCTCCGGGGATCATTCGATCGGCAAGGTGATCGCTCCGAACCAGGTCGGAGAATTTCAGTTCTGGGTCCAGGTCGAGGTCGAGGACACGATCCTTGGTGCCAATGGCCCAGTCTCTATCCGTGCCATTGCTTTCTTTACATCGTCGGCGGGACGCTTCCGCCAGGTCCTGGTGCAGAACCTGAACGATCAGATGGGGCGCTAAGACAAGCCGGCGCGGACGTCGTTCTCGTGACGGCGTCCGCAAGGGCACTGCCCCGTGCGCGGAGCAGGATCGTAGGCGAGGTTGGGCGACAACCAGCGCTCGATGACGGGAAGGTCAACATCTTTACGAAGGTGATAATCCAGCACCTGATCCTGACTGATCTTCCCTACCGAAAAGTATTGCGCCTGCGGGTGCGCGAAGTAGAAGCCGGAAACCGAGCTGGCCGGTGACATCGCGAAACTCTCGGTCAATTCCATACCAATGTTCTTCTCCGCATCGAGGAGATCAAACAATGTCCTCTTCTCGGTATGGTCAGGACATGCCGGATAGCCCGGTGCCGGCCGGATGCCGCGATACTTCTCGGCGATCAGCTCCTCGGTCGTGAGCTGCTCGTTCTTCCCATATCCCCACTCCTCCCGCACCTCTTTGTGAAGCATCTCCGCCAGCGCCTCGGCCAGCCGATCAGTCAATGCCTTGACCATGATGGCGTTGTAATCGTCGTGATCGGCTTCGAAGCGGGCCACGACCTTGTCGGCGCCGATGCCGGCCGTTACGGCGAAGGCACCGACGTAGTCCACGCCGGCTGAGGCAGGCGCGACGAAGTCTGCCAGAGCGAGATTGGGCTGGCTGCGTCCCTTATCGACCTGCTGTCGGAGCGTGTGGATCGTGGTAAGCACCTCGCGACGGCTCTCATCCCTGTAGAGAACGATGTCGTCACCGACTCGATTGGCGGCGAAGAATCCATAGACCGCCCGCGCCTCGACTTCACCCGAGGCAACAAGCTGCCCGAGCACGTTGCGGGCATCATCGAAGAGCTCGCGCGCCTTCGTTCCATAACGAGGATCCTCGAGGATTTCGGGATAGCGCCCCCTCAGCTCCCAGGTGTGAAAAAAGGGCGACCAGTCGATAAAGGGAACGATTTGCTCGAGCGGTACCGAGGCGCGAACATGCGTACCGACGAATGACGGCCTGGCAATCGACTCCGCTGACCAGGCAATCCGGGGTGCGCGAGCGCGGGCTTCCTCAATGGAGAGCAGCACGCGGTCCTGCTCTCTTTCCTTGTGCAGTCTGCGCATCTCCGCCTGATCGGCGCGATTCTGCTCGGCAAAAGCATCGCGCCGCTCCGGAGAAATGACGGTCGAGAGCACACCTACTCCGCGTGAGGCATCGAGCACATGAACGACCGTTCCGCTGTAAGCCGGAGCGATCTTCACGGCCGTGTGGATCTTGCTGGTCGTGGCTCCCCCGATGAGCAGGGGAAGCTTCAATCCGGTCCGCTCCATCTCGGACGCCAGATGCACCATCTCGTCGAGAGATGGCGTGATCAGGCCGCTGGCGCCGATGGCGTCGACCTTCTCCTCGGCCGCCATCTTGAGGATCCTGTCGGCAGGCACCATCACCCCGAGATCGATGACCTCGTAGTTGTTGCAACGCAGCACCACCGCGACGATGTTCTTGCCGATGTCGTGAACATCGCCCTTCACGGTCGCCATCAGAATCTTTCCCTGTGTTCGTTTCTTCGTCCGAAGCTGCTCTTCCTCCATAAAGGGCTGGAGGAAAGCCACTGCCTTCTTCATCACCCGGGCACTCTTAACGACCTGGGGAAGAAACATTTTTCCGGCGCCGAAAAGATCGCCGACGACGTTCATGCCGTCCATGAGCGGTCCCTCGATGAGCGTCAGCGGCGACGGATACTTCAGCCGCGCCTCCTCCAGATCAGGCTCGAGATAATCGACAATGCCTTTGATGAGCGCATGCGAGAGCCGCTCTTCCACGCTTCCTTTACGCCACTCTTCTTCCTTCACCGCAGCACGCCCGGTCTGCTTGACGGAGTCGGCGAAAACCAGCAGACGCTCCGTGGCGTCCGGCCGCCGGTTGAGCAGCACGTCCTCCACGAGCCCGAGCAGCTCGGGGGGAATCTCCTGGTAGATGGCCAGCTGACCGGCGTTGACGATCCCCATGTCGAGCCCGGCCTGGATGGCGTGATAGAGAAATGCCGAATGCATCGCCTCGCGCACGGCGTTGTTGCCGCGGAAAGAGAAGGAGATGTTGCTGACGCCGCCGGAGACCTTGGCGAGGGGAAAGAGCTTCTTCAACTCGCGCGTCGCCTCGATGAAGGCTACGGCGTAATTGTTGTGCTCTTCCATTCCCGTGGCCACGGTGAGGATGTTCGGGTCGAAGATGATATCGCTGGGGTGAAAACCTACTTCGTCGACGAGGATCCGATATGCGCGAGACAAAATCTCCAGTTTGCGTTCGACGGTATCGGCCTGACCCTGTTCGTCAAAAGCCATCACCACGACGCCGGCACCGAACCGGCGGACGATGCGCGCCTGCTCGCGGAACTTGTCCTCCCCTTCCTTCAGACTGATGGAGTTCACCACCGACTTTCCCTGAAGGCATTTGAGGCCGGCTTCGAGAACGGACCAGCGCGAGCTGTCGACCATCACCGGCACCCGGGCTATGTCGGGCTCGCCGGCAATGAGCTTCAGGAAATGACTCATCACTTTTTCGGAGTCGAGAAGCCCTTCGTCCATGTTGATGTCGATGATGTTGGCGCCGCCGTCGATCTGCTGTTTGGCGATGGCCAGAGCGCCCTCGTAATCTCCGGCCTGAATGAGCTTCGAGAACTTCGGAGAGCCGGTGACGTTGGTGCGCTCGCCGATCATCGTGAAGTTCGAGTCAGGTCTGATCGTGAGCGCCTCCAGACCCGAAAAACGAGTGAATGGCTTCACCGCGGGCGGAACCCGCGGCGCCAGGTCGGCAACGGCCTCGGCGATGGCCCGGATGTGCTCGGGGGTCGTTCCGCAACAGCCTCCGACGACATTCACCCATCCAGTGGCGGCAAAGTCACGGACGATGGCCGCCATCTTCTCGGGACTTTCATCGTATTCGCCGAGGGCGTTTGGCAGCCCGGCGTTCGGATAGCAGGAAATAAACACCGGTGCGATCGCGGAGAGCTCCTCGATGTAAGGGCGCATCTCCGTGGCGCCGAGGGCGCAGTTGATACCGACGCTCAGGAGGTGGGCGTGGGAGACGGAATTCCAGAAGGCCTCGACGGTCTGGCCGGAGAGTGTGCGGCCCGACGCATCGGTGATGGTGACTGAGGCCATCACCGGAATTTTGATCTTGTGATCGTCGAAGAACTTTTCGATGGCATAGAGCGCTGCTTTGAGGTTCAGCGTGTCGAAGGTCGTCTCCGGTAAGAGCGCGTCGACTCCGCCATCGATCAGTCCGCGTACCTGCTCGTAGTACGCCGCCACCATCTCATCGAAGGTCACGGCGCGGAAGGCCGGGTTGTTCACATCAGGAGAAAGTGAGAGTGTTTTGCTGGTCGGCCCCAGCGCGCCGGCAACGAAGCGCGGACGCGCCGGATTCGCGGCCGTGGCGGCATCGGCGGCCTGGCGGGCGATTCGAGCCGAAGCGAGGTTCAGGTCATAGACGATGTGCTCGAGGTGATAGTCGGCCATCGACGGCGCGGTGGCGTTGAAGGTATTGGTCTCGATGATGTCGGCGCCGGCGGCCAGGTACTGATCGTGGATCTCGCGGATGAGATGGGGCTGCGTGATCGACAGCAGATCGTTCGCGCCGCGAAGGTCGCTGGCATGGTTGGCGAACCGCTCGCCGCGATATCCCATCTCGTCCAGTTTGTAACGCTGGATCATCGTCCCCATCGCTCCGTCGAGGATGAGTATCCGTTTTCTCAGTTCTTCTACCAGCGTGTCCTGTCGTGTCATCGTCCCATCCCTGTCGGGCGCGCAGAGCACGCCGATACCCGGCGCATCTGTGCCAAGCTTGCTTGCAGCAAAAAAAAGCCCACGCTTCTCAGCGTGGGGCAGGGAAAGTCGTCGCTTGGACTACGCGCCGGCGACTTTAGCTTTTTTTATACTGGTTGCAAGCGGCCCCAACTCAATCCAGTAGCGGGAAAGTCTAGCATGAAAGAGGCTCGCGCAAGGGCCAGAGCGATTGTCGGAGTGGCGACATCTTGTCGCCTGGCTCGGCGGCGTCCCGCGCCGCCGTCCTTTCGAGATCTTCGCATCCGCAACACACGGCGCCACGGGATGGCGCCGACCAGGAGACAAGATGTCGCCACTTCGACAATCGTATGACGATAGAATTCGCCCATGACTGAAATCATTACGGCCGCAATTCCGGTCGCGCATACCGATCCCATCAACGCGAAGATCCTGGCCATTTCCGAGGATCGCATCGAGGGCTTCGTTCGCAATCCTCTCCGGGAGATCGCCGACAAGTCCGGAGTCGGGCTTCCGACCGTCATCGAGCGTATTCAGGCTATGCTGGAAGCGGGAACCATCCGGCGCGTCCGCCAGACGTTGATGGCGACGAACCTGGCTCGCGGCGCTCTCGTCGCCTGGCAGCTTCCGGCCGATCGCATCGAGCCGGCTTTCGACTTCATGTTTCAGAAGGACCCCTTCTCCGGCCATGTCGTCACCCGATCTACCGACGCCGTAACACCCGGCTCAAACTACCGGCTTTGGACCACGGTGAAAGTTCCGCAGGGTTATTCGATTCAGAAACACTGCGCCTTTCTCGCAGAGCTCACCGGCGCCGAACACTTCCGCGTCATGCCTGCAAAGAGGATTTTCGCACTCGGCGTTGGCCACGTGCGCCGCAAAGACATGACTCCCGGCAGCCGATCCGACCAGCCGGCAGAGGTCAAGGACACATCCTTCGTGCAGCTCACCGAAAGGGAATGGCAGGTCCTGGTCGCTCTGAAGCGGGAGTTCCGCTCCGAGGAACTGGTCGAGAATCTCTGGGAGGCGCGCGCTGCCGAGGCCGGAGTGTCGCTCGATGAGTTTCTCAAAGCCGCCGAGGACCTTCAGAGACGGAAAGTGATCGGGCGTTTTTCAACCTTTCTCGAACACGTCAAGCAGTTGACCACCGGAGAACGGGTGACACGCTTTAACGCGCTGTTCCACTGGGCCGTTCCTCCCGGTCGCGAAATGGAGGCCGGCAAGGAGGCAGGCCGCCATCACATCCTCACCCACTGCTACTGGCGCGAGGGCGGGGCGGAATTCAACAATGTAAACATCATGGCCGTCGCGCACGGGACCGACAAACAGGTCGTCCTGCAACACAAGGCAGCGATTGACGAGCACCTCGCCGAAGCGGGAATCCCCGTGAGTTATACCAACGTCTTCTGGGGTGGTAGAAGCGAGATCAAACCGTCTGAGATTTCACCGTTTGCCTACCGCGACTGGAGCAGGTCGATGAACGTCGACCCGGAGAAGTTCCGCGCCGAACCAGGCGAAGAAGCCGGCGGGGAGTAAGGAATCTTCGAGCGGGCTGACCGTGACCAGTTGCCTGTGTGGCACAGGCACTCTTGCCTGTGTGCCGCGGCGTCGAGCCGCGGCGTTCCTGCTGCGATTCACAGAGAGGTCGGCCTCGACGGCCGACACACAGGCAAGAGTGCCTGTGCCACACAAGAGGCCGACCTCGCGCTGAACCCCGTCCCGTCCTCCAAAACGAAATGAGGCGGCCAGAGGCCGCCTCACAAACCTCAGCGATCTCGATATCCTCAGTAATCTGAGTCGTCGTCGGCGCTGCTGAACTCACCGAGATTGCGCTCGCCCTGCATTACCTCGGGCTCGGTGCCATCGAAGTCTTCGTCGTCTGAAAGCTCGACTGCTTCGCCACCGCCGGACGGAGTCTCCGTGGTCGAGCTCATGTCTTCGGCCCGACCGCTGCGCGGTGGAATCATCATCTCCCTTGGCCGCGACTCCGTCGCCGGCGCAGTGCTGGGACGGATAGAGCTCTTAGGCGCCGAGGGGCGGGAAAAGGTCGAGCTGCTTCTGATTGCCGAAGCTGGGGGTGGGGCTGGTGCTGGGGCCGGCTGCTTCGGGGACTTCCCCACTGCCGCGCTCCGGGGAGCCGCAGTGCGCGCGGTCGAGGCGCCCTTCTTCGCGCTGCTTCGGGCTGGCAAGGGTTTTCGCGCAGGTGTCTTGGCGGAGCTGGCCGGGCGTTTCGTCGAAGAACTGCGTGAAGCACTCTTCTTAGTCGCGCTCTTCTTAGCAGGACTCTTCCTGGCTGCACTCTTTTTAGCCGGGCTCTTCTTAGCGGCACTCTTCCTGGCCACGCTCTTTTTAGCCGGGCTCTTCTTAGCTGCACTCTTCCTGGCCGGGCTCTTCTTAGCTGCACTCTTCCTAGCCGGCCTCTTCTTAGCGGCACTCTTCCTGGCCGCACTCTTCTTAGCCGGCCTCTTCTTAGGGGCACTCTTCTTAGGGGCACTCTTCTTAGCCGGCCTCTTCTTAGCCGGCCTCTTCTTAGCGGCGCTCTTCTTACTTGAGCTCTTCGAAGATCCACCACGAGAACTGCGTGACTTGGAGGAACTCTTCCTGGATGCGGCCATAGCGACTCCTTTTTACTGGTCTGGAGAGACGGCGTTCAACAACGTTTATCCAATTGTTCGAGTGGCAAAACTATAACACCAGAGTTCCCGCGCATCAGCTGTCAGCTTTGTTCGACATCGACATGCAGATCACCGTCACCGTCGATAGTAACGCGAACCGCCCATGGGCTGCAGCAGACCTGACAGTCCTCGACATACTCCTGAGGCGAGCCTCCGGCCAGGTCGACGAAGATCTCATTCGGTTCGCCGCAGTGCGGGCAGAAGATCTGATAAATCATCGGAGAGACCCATTCTGCCAGACCAGCCTATGACCCGGCGCTGGTACTTCGAGCGGCGGTGTAATCGCCCACAACCCGTCGCCGTTCTCATGAAAGATCCGGAACAGCTGCCTACCCTCATTCTCAGGCAGCCGTCTCCATCCGCTGGCCGGGATCGGGAACTCGTCGTAGTCGGGAAAGCTCAGGAAGACCCACCCGCCGTCGTTGGGGGCAAGATCCCAGTAGAAGTCGTCACCTTTCTTCTCGATCCGCACGCGCATCGGCAGGTCGCTCCGGAAGCCCTTTCCCTTTCGAGCTCCTTCCTCACGCAGGGCATCTGAGATCGGTGCTACCTCCCGGCAGTCCGCGATGCACTGCACCACCCCTTCATGATTCCCCGCGAGATACAGCGGATATACCGATAGCAGAATCGAGGGAGCCGACTCGCCCTTCATCTCCCGCCGGAGATCAGTCAGACCTTCCAGGTACCAGCCGGGAGATTGCGCCAGCAGAGTCGGGGAGCTTGCCGGCCGTTCCGAAACGTATCGCCCCTCGCCGATCATGAGCTGGCTCTGGCCCTCTGCCGTGACGCGCTGATTCTGTCCGCCCGCCAGAAGGGGAAAGAAAAGCAGTGCGTACAGATAGCGAGCGACCCGCCATGGAGCCGACGCAGCAGCGCAGGCTCCGAGCACAAGGAGGGATACGAAGGCTACCAGTGCATACCGGTTCTCGAATTGCGCCGCCACAGGAATCAGCGGCAGCATCACCATGACCGCTGTCCCGATGAGCAGAACCGCTCCGCGCTTCGGAGCCGCCAGCAAGGATTCGATCAGGAGAGCGAGCGCTACACATAGGACGATGACGATCTCCCACCGCTGGTGACCGAAGGCTGCCGACGCCACCACCATCGGAAGGCGACTGAGGGCGGCGACGGAAATACCTCCGTACCCACCCGCTGAACCGAGCATCCAGCCCCGCCAGACGATGTACACAACAGCAACAGCCGCGGCGGGAATCAGATCTCGAACGATCTGCCGCGGGCGATCCCCGCGTCTCAAGCTCATCACGAGGAAGAGAATCGGAAGCGGCGCGTAGACCTCTTTCGCGCAAAGTGCTGCCAGGTACAGCAGCGCCGCGACCAGGGCGGCCCACCGCTTCCATGGCCGGCCGTCCCAGACCAGCAGGGCCGCCAATGCGAAGCAGAGCCCTTCCAGGTAATGACGCAACATCAGGAACCGCGACAGCAGAATGGCTTGCGGCGAGATGACGAAGAGGACTGCGGCAATCGTCCCGATCAGAATGCCCGCATACCTTCGAACGAGAAAAAAGAGGAGCGTCGCTGCCAGAGCGAGCGCAATCAGCTGATGGGCGAAGAACCATCGCGCATCGAGACCGAACAATGCCAGATCCACCTTGAAGGAAAGCGTGACCAGTGGCGTGAAGTTCGACGAGGAGAGAACCCGCCAGTGATGGGGCGAGAAGAAAATCTGCCTCAACGATGAATGACGAGCCTGCAGAAGGATCTGGGGATCGTCGGCTAGCCACCATCCATTGAGCGCCGAGATGTGAAAGAGCATTACGGTTGCCACAATAGTCGCGACGGAAACCGTGACGGCCGCCCGCTCCGGGAGAAACACGGAATCGCCGGCCTCCGCCTCGGGAACGCTGGTCATGTCGACGCGGCAGACAAGTCGGGAGTCTCAGCCAGCAGACTCATCACAGGGAGCTCGCGATTTTCAGCGATCACGTAGTAGCCAGGAGTCGATAGATCCTTTTCCGACACCTCCAGCCCGGCATCACGAAACGCCTTCATCACACTCTGCCCCTCGGGCGTAACGAACTGCGGCTGAGGATTGACGGCGACGACGCCCCAGCCCGACATCTCCAGCATGTCCTCGATGGTTTGCCGGGTGAAGAAGCGCACATGACCAGCGCACAGAATCCCCATGTAGACGTAATCGAAACGGCCTCGGATCAAATCCTCCACGATCGGCCAGCTGGAGATATTCGGCAGACTCAATAGCAGACGTCCGCCCGGTTTCGTGACCCTCTTTAGACGCCCCAGAAAGGTCCAGGGCTCGTCGAGGTGCTCGAGGATGTCGCCCCCGACGATCCAGTCGAACTGCTCATCGAGGGTCTCGACCAGTTCCCGTACATCACCGGCGATGACCGCATCGAGCCGCTGCCGGGCCACTACGCCGGCTTCCGGGTCGAGCTCGATTCCGACTACGCGACATTGCTGCCTTTTCTTGAGCGCCTCCCCGAGCGCCCCCTCGCCACAACCGAATTCTAGGATCGAACGGGCGCTCGAGTCGATCTGATCGAGGAGGTCCAGCCGGAGTTGCCCTCGATGAGAGGAGTAACGATGAACGTAGCCGGTCGACGCCACGGCCACACGGCGACCTGAAAGCGCTTTCTCCAGGGGAGTCACGATTGCCCGGATCGATGTCGTCCGTGCCAGATAAAGCACGGGATCAGAGTTGTCCCACGTCACTACCTTCGTGGCATCGGGACCTTGCGAGATCTCGCGCGCCACTTCCTCGAACTGACGAAGCGTGAGGTAAAGGCGATGCGGAGGCTGCTGCTGCGTACCGTGATTCGATTCATTGGAACGAGGCACGACGGCATCGACGTCGTTCGCAGCGAGGGTCCGTTCCAGAATTGGGAGGAGTCCCGACTCCATGACCAGCAACGGATCCGTCACGACGAGAACGAGCTCGGTCGCCACCGCATCGAGAACCGATCGATCGCCGGGCTCATATTCGAGCACCGCGGCAGGCTGAACGGCCCGCCGCAACTGAAGTTCGCTCTGCCACCGGGCGTAACGTTCCTCGATCGCCTGATGACGCCGTCTGGGAAGAATGAGAGTCACACGCATCGGAGCCTGTTTCGCACAGGGTGGCAGGCGAAGTCAAAGTCTAAGTCGTTTGGGAGAAGGCGCATCCGTTGTCATCCTGAGGGAGCACGCCCGAAAGAACGGTGCAGAAAAAAAGTGAATGCGACCGAAGGATCTTTGGTGACATGGGAAGAAATCGCCAATTCACTCCGCTGCCATGTCACAAAAGATCCTTCGCTATCGCTCAGGATGACAAGCCGCGCGATCGTCGATTTGAATGTCAGTCAGAGGCGGCTGGAAGCCACCGCCCCCTACGTTTTCGCGCGCGCCAGCCGCTCCCGTCTCTCGTAAAGGTACGTCTCGATTCTTCGCGCCGCATTCACCGCCCGAAACTGCTCGGCCACGGCCCGCCCGCGAACACGTAATCGCACCCGCAGGTCCTCGTCGGCCATCAGATCCAGCAGCGCATCACCAAGTCCCTCGGCGTCGTCCTCGTCAGCGAAAAGAGCGTAGTCATGGGCAGGATCGAATGAAAGGAACGAGGGGATTCTGGTCAGAACTGTCGGGATCGCCGCCGCCATCGCCTCCGCGGCAGGCAGACCGAAGCCCTCATCGCGCCGGCTCGGCCCCAGAAAAATGTCGCAGGAGTGAACGAGCTTCGTCATCTCATTGGCGTTGAGTGCAACGTGAAATTCCGCCGCCAGCTCCGTCACCGGCTCGTCGCTCGAAGGTGCCCACGGCGACACTCGCACCAGCTCGAACGGCGCGCCCTGCCACCGTGCGTGCGCCACCGCCGCGTAACCGATCTCAATCCCCTTGAAGTCGATCTGAGACGCACCAGCCAGAAGAACTCGCGGCGGTTCGCGGTCCAATGAGGAAGGACGATAGAAAGCGTCGTCGACGATCTGTCCGATATAAACCACCTCGGCCACGAAGGTCCTGCACACCGGGACAAGAGACGGCGTAACGACCAGCTTCGGCATGGGGAGCCGATACGTCTCTTCGATCTGCGGGCGCATCGATTCGTAGGCACTAAACGCCCCTTCGTAACCCTGACAAAGGTGCAGCGCTCGCTCCCCTGCGATCGTCCAGGCCGCACCGACCGTGGTCCAGAACGTCCCGATGACGAAATCCAACTCCGACGCATCGACGGTCGTGAAATCATCGACGTAGGCCCATTGCGCCGCGGACGAGCGCCACGTCAGCGGCAGTCCTCGCGTGTAAATCGTAATGTCGTGTCCGCGTGCGATCAGAGCATCGGCCTGTGCGAGCTGAATGCGCACACCTCCCGAGAGGTCGGTATCCTCCATCAGATAGGCGATGCGAAGGGGGTCAGGCATGAAAGAACAATTGAGAATTGAGAATTGAGAATTGAGAAAGAGAGGCGGGCATCTCCAGCTTCCCTTTCTCAATTCTCAATTCTCAATTCTCAATTCGCATCTCCTACTGTTCTCCGGCCGCCGTGAACACTGGCGTTATGTCGACCGGAATGTCCTTGAGCTTCGCCGTCATGGCGTCGATCTCGGCATTCGAGCGACCATACTTTTCGAGCAATGCCTTTCCCCGCTTGTAGTCGCCGGTGGCTTCGATCATGAGAAGCTCGTTCGCCAGATCCTTCACAGCACCCGGCATCTTCGCGAAGTCGACTCGAAAACGGCCCTCGGGCGCAGGAACGATCGCTCCCCTTTCGCGATACCAGTTCCACTGGATGGCCGTTCCTCGTCCGTGCGCCTCATTGAGTCCGAAGCGCATGCTGCGGAACATCAGCGCAGCGTCGGTGGCATAGAGCTGATCAGTGTTGAACGAGTTGATGAGTTTGTGATCGAGTGCGTAAAGGATGTTCCAGACGCCCAGAACGTCGGCCTTGCATTCTTCGATCGTGGAATGAATCTCCTTGAGGAGAAGACGGTTCTCGATCTTCTCGCCATTTGGTCCCTTGATCATGCCCGGCCCGAGGCCGTGGGAGAGCTCGTGAAAAAGCACATGGTTGAAGTAGGCGTCGAAGTTGACCAGCCCTGTCTGCGATGGATCGAGCACGCGCATTCCGATCGGCTGACCGCTCTGGCGATACTTCGCCTCCATTACGTTCTTGAGGAGAACCTTCTTACTACCTTTGCTCTCGCGTACCCGTTCGTCGTTGGGTAGATTGAAGGCCGCGGTCTGCACGCCATGCCGGGCGTCCCCGGCAACGAAGAGCTCCTGCACGACCTTGATGGGCGAGGACGTTCCCCGGTTGGGATTTTTGTGGATGTCGGGGATCGGGAGATTCCGCTCCATGTCCGGGAGATGTTTCGCGTAGACCGTGAGCTTCTTGCTCTCAGGTGCGTCGACGACCGTCACGAACGACTCGAAAGCTGCTTTGTAGTTGAAGAAGTTGTCTTCATACACTTCGTAAGGACCGATCACGACCTCGATGGGTGAATCGAGATCCATCCAGGCGAGATCGCTCTCGTAATAATCATCGGAGAGAAATGCATCGGCGCGGCCGTTCAGATACTTCTTGAGAGAGGCATTGGTGGTCAAGGCCGCCGCTTCTCGAAGACGTGCCGCTGCCGGCACGAGAAACTCCCGATACTCCTGCGAGTAGGGAACGGTGGCGATGCGGTCACCCCGCCGTTTCAGCACGGTGAACAGACCCTGAATGGCCGTCTTGTCCTCGGGGTGTTTCACAATCCAGTCATCGACTTCGGTCTTGGTGATGCCGTCCTGATAGAAGCCTCCGCCGGGCGGCTTCTCTCCGGCTGCACCGAAGGGTGCGACAAAAGGCTCGTCGTTCTGGAGCCGGTCCCACGGGCCCATATTGATCCGGAAGAGCTCGAGGGCGTCGCGATGCAGGAGCGACTTGGTTGCAGCCTGCTCGAGCTGTTTTTTGATCTCCGGGTTGCGAACCGAGGTCTGACGCAGAAAGATCTCGTCGAGAAAACGCGAGGCCTCGATGAGTTTGGCCACGACCTGACGGTCGTTCTCATTGAGCAGAGAGCGCTCGTAATCGATCGTCGTCCGCGGGAGTTGCTGCAGTCGTACGGCGATGTCGGTGACCACGGCCGGATTGATTCTGGCAATGGCTTCACCAAAAACGGGCGGTGCGATGACTGGCCTGCTCGGCGCCATCGGCCCGGCCTGCGGGCTGCTGACAGGTGCAAGTTGTGGCGCGGCAGTGGTGCAGGCATTCGCGACCGCGAGCAGGCCGCAAAGAATGATCTTTCTCACAAATCCTCCTGGCGCCGAAGCCGAGAGCCACGGCAGAAATCAATTCAAGCTGAATGAGTAACAGAATGCGGCGGCAGAGTCATCCCGGGTGTTGATGGGACCGCTATTTCTTCGGTGGGGGCAGCATGTAGACGACTTCACCATTTCGCGACATGCTGAGATCTTCACGGGCGATCTTCTCGATGGCGAAGGTGGAGCGCTTCACGCTGACGATCTCCGCAGACAGCCGTTGATTCTCGCTGCGGAGATGATCGATATCGCGTTGCATGTCGAACACGCGGCGCCGTGATTGCTGGAGCTGCGCGATCCCCTTGTCGGTGAAAGCGAAGGTGATGAAAAACACGACCGTCAACACTCCCGACAAAAGGAACACCGCCCGCATCGTGGCGCGCCTCGAGATCCGGTGCTCTCGCGAGAAGGGTCGCATTCACGCCCAGTGTCGACGCCAAGACGGCGGAGTGTCAAGGAGAGGCGAATTGAGAATTGAGAATTGAGAATTGAGAAAGGTAAAGAATCGGCGAAGACGCCCTGCCTCTTATTTCTCAATTCTCAATTCTCAATTCTCAATTTTGCCGCCCGGCGGCAACGGGATCTCAAGCGTCTTCAGGCTCTCGGTCACCACGTCGCGCCGCAGGTCCTCTACCTTTTTGAGGAAGATGCCGCCGTCGAACTGCCACTCGTGCCGCGGGCGATAGACGCCAATGTCATGCAGTCGGGACCCGACCGTGAAGCGAATGACGCCACGTCGATAGTCGAAGGCGCGGCCGTTTCGCGTGTGGATCGCCGCATCGATCCGGTACGCACCGGAGACGAGCTCCAGCGAGGGCATGACGAACCGAACGGTTCCGGCGGACTCCAGACGGTCAGCGACCAGCGACTCGAGGTCGGTGTTGGTTCCGTAAACACACGTCCCGTCGGCGTGATAGACGCCGATGCCGAACACGAAGTCTTTCTGCGGTTCCCTGACTTCCACAGTCATCTCCAGGGTTACGGCCGATGGACTACCGAGTGCAACCAGCTCTCGTCCCCTCTCATCCCGCAGCTTCACATCCTTGAGCAACACCTCTCCCGAGCCCCAACGCTCCTCTTCAAGCAGCGCATCCTCGCTCCTTTCCTCAAGCGGAACAGCCGCGGCACTCCCGGTTTCAGCCGGCGCCACGATTTCCTGCGGCCCGGCCGCGGGCGTGATGCCGGCCACCTCCTGAAGGTACTGATCGACTACACGCATCGGATCACCGATGGCCGCGGCGGCGCCGTGATCGAGCCAGAGTGCCCGATCGCAGAGATCGCGAATCAACCCCAGCTGGTGCGTCACGAAGAGCAATGTCGTACCGCGATACTTCATCTCCTGAATCTTGGCGACGCATTTCTGGGAGAACTCTTCGTCGCCGACCGCCAGCACCTCGTCGACGATCAGGATGTCGGGATCGACATGCACGGCCACGGAGAAACCCAGCCGCACATACATGCCTGATGAGTAGGTCTTGACCGGTTGATCGAGAAAGTCTCCGATGCCTGCGAAATCGACGATCCGATCGAATCGCTTCTCGATCTCGCGCTTGCTCAAGCCGAGCATGATGCCGTTGATGAAAATGTTTTCCCTGCCGCTGATCTCCGGATGAAAGCCAGCCCCAAGCTCGATCAGCGCCGAGATGCGTCCGTCTACGATTACGCTACCGATCGTCGGTTTTAGAATGCCCGAGATCACTTTCAACAGAGTCGACTTTCCGGAGCCGTTGCGCCCGATGATGCCGAAGGCCTCGCCTCTGGAGACTTGGAAGGTCAGATCCTGCAGCGCCGTGATCGATTCGGCGGCGGGCAGACGAACATCGCGCTTCAACAGGGCGCTCTTGAGCGTCTGAAACTGCGAGCGCCGCCCGAATTTGCGGTAGCTCTTGGTAACGTGGTCCAGAGTGATGGCAACGCTCAAATCGCCTCCGCCAGAGTGTCGCGAAGACGATCAAAGACGAGAAAGCCAAGCGAGAACGACAGCGTGGCCCAGAAAATCATCAGGAAAAAATCGAGAGCCGACGGAGAACGCCCGAAAAAATAGATGTCCTGAAAGGCAGTGACGAAAGCAGTCATCGGATTCAGCCAAAGCGCACCGCGGATAGGCGCCGACTTCACGCCGCCGAAGAGGTAGATGATCGGCGTCAGGAAGAATCCCAGCTGCAGCAGATTGGCCACGAGATCTCGAAGGTCACGGAAGAGAACCGCGGCTGACGAGATCATGAAGGCGAAACCGGCCACGAATACAGCCTGCAGGAAAAGCAGTACCGGCGTCAGCAGGATGACCATCGTCAGCGGAGCCTTGCCCACAAGCGCGAAGATCAACAGGGCCCCCAGCAGGATCGGCAACGCCAGCACGAAATGCACGAGATGCGACAGCACCACCACCAGCGGCAGCGCCTCGGCCGGGAACATCACTTTCTTGATGAGGCTGCCGTTTCCGGAGATGGCCGTTGTGGCTTCGAGAACCGAAGAGGCGAAGAACGTCCAGGGAAGAATCCCTGCAAACAGGAACAGGGGATACGGAGAGAGGTCGGGTCGCGGGAAGAACCTCGTGAATACCAGCGTATAGACGCAGAGCAGCATTAGCGGGTTGGCCAGCGACCAGACAAACCCCAGGACCGACCCGCGATACCGCGCCTTCAGATCCCGCGACGTCAAAGCGGCAATCAGCTGTCGGTATCGATACAGCTGCACGACCTCGCGAGAGATTCCGCGCAGAGCCTCGATCCACCAGGGAGCGACAGTGGTTTGAGCTTCAGACACCACTCAAGAGTATCCGAATTGTCAGACCCGAGGGCGCTCCGCCTTTTCAATTTTCAATTTTCAATTCCGCCCCAGCTCAGTCGCTGTCCGTCACGATCAGCATCAATGTAGTGGAACCTACCTGGAACTCGGTGTGGCTGCTGATCTCGACGGTCCCGTGAACGCGCTCCCCGTCCATGAGCGTGCCATTCGTCGAGCCGAGGTCCTCGAGGAACACGAGGGTGTCACGTGCCTCGACGGCGGCGTGTGCGCGGGAAGACTCCGAGTCATTCAGAACGAAGTCGGCGTTGCTCCGGCCGATGACGACGCGAGGCTTTTCCATCCGGAATACCTTGCCGGAGTCGGGACCATCGATGATTGCCAGCGAGAGCCGCTTTCCCTGGGGCAGCTTCGCTGCGCTGGCGGCGCGATCGGTATTCGAACCGGGAATCGGTACAGAGGCCGTAGCATCCTGAAGGGGATTGGTTTCAGGAGGCGCACTCCTCGTCGGACGCCGCGTCATCGTCGCTTCGAAGCCCTCTGGCGGGACACCCGCCGGGGCTTCGGGGTTATGTACGTCGAAGATCTGCTGGCATTTCGCACAGCGGATCTTCTTCGAAGTTTTCCCTTCGAAGCGGGCTTCGTCGTACTGATACTTGACGTGACAGTTGGGGCAATCGATGATCACTGTATCCGCTGTCCTCGCATGGCCGGAAACCAATCCAGAACTGCGACCGCGACTGTCGGACGAGTTCCTGGATCAGCTTAAGGATGGCCGTCGAATGGCGCGACAATAACAGACGGTGCGCGGGGGCGCAACGCGCGTGGAGGGAGCGGCGGAATCGGTGGATCGGCGTCATCAAGAGAAGGAGTGTCGGGCGGTGGGAAGGCGAATGGTGAATTGTGAATGTTGAATGTCGAATTTTGAAGTGGTGCGCGTCCCCAATTCAAAAATTCAACATTCAAAATTCGACATTCAAAATTCGCCTCTTCTACTCAGCGACCCTGCAGGCTGCCCCGTGGCCGAAGACCACCCAGCCAAAGAGCAGCGCAAAGATCGAGTAGATCACCAGGAGAGCGACGATAACCGTATTGGCGCTGTGGGCCGACTGATATCGGGCCAGGGCCAGAGCGCCCATCATGAAATGAAGGAAGTTGCCCAGAGAGAGCGGCCGCGAGTAAATCCCTCCGATGAGGTTGCCTTTGGCGGTGTAGTTGGTGATGGCAGATCCGAAATAGAGGGCGCCGAGCAGTTGCACGAAAATCGGCGTCAACCCTGTGCCCGCCGATCCGACGCTCCTTAAAAGCTCCTCGGGGGCAAAGGATGCCGCCACTCCGCCCGCGACGAGTGCCACGCTACTCGAAATCATCAATAGTTTCGTATTCAAGATGCCCCAGACCCAATCCGAGGGGTACGGCGCCTGGCCCTTCCTGGCCCGGAAGGCAGTTACCTCTTCTTGGTAGAAGCCGACGCCTTGGGCGCTTCCTTTTTGGGTTTCTTGGTCTCTTTTCTCTGATTGTTGCCTTTGGCCATGGAGTCCTCCTCAGCTTGGTAGCTCGATGCAGCGTAGCAGTTTCGTGCGCGAAGTCCGGCATGTTTTTCGAGTTAGTCGCCGATCGGTTTGATCTCAGCCACTCACTGCGACGCCCGGAGACTCTCCCCCGAAATTTCAGATAGCCTGCGCAGATGGTCGGCAATGAGCTCCTGCACCTTGATCCAGGCCAGCGTCT
>DASZZV010000108.1:0-19115 GCA_035544835.1 Thermoanaerobaculia bacterium | reverse complement strand
TTCCATCGTGGTGCTCGCAAACATTTTCGATTGCCAAGGGTCTAAGGCCCCCGCCCAGATCCCTCGCTGCGGCTCGGGATGACACCACTCAGTTTCTTTTCTCAGTGGCAGCGCGCACGCTGTCCCTTGCTCGGGATGACACAAAGAAGTACCTATCGCCGTCGAGGCGACGGGCCGGCCGCTAACTACTTCTGTGGGGGCGCCTCGAGACTCTTCATGATCTTGTCCCTGTACTCTGCGGCTTTGGCGAGCGTTGCGGGTAGATCGATGGTGAGCAGCTTATGGTCACGCATCAGAATCCTGCCGTCGACGATCGTCGTGACGACGTCTTCTCCGTTCGCTGCATAGACGATTGCCGACTCCGTCGAGTAAACGGGCTGAGTTCTCATTCCCCGCAGATCGATAAGAATGATGTCGGCTCGTTTTCCGATCTCGAGTGAGCCGACCTTCTTGTCCAGCCCGAGCACGCGGGCACCGTCGATCGTAGCCATGTGAAGAACGTCCGAAGCGCTGAGCGCCTTGGGGTCTTTCCTGGCGATCTTCTGGAGTCGGGCGGCGCTGGCCATCTCTTCGATCATGTCCAGATTGTTGTTGGAGCCGGCGGGGCCGTCAGTACCAAGACCGACCACGACCCCCGCGGCGCGGAGGTCGACCACGGGCGCGATACCCGAGGCGAGCATCATGTTGCTCTCCGGGCAGTGGGCCACTGCGACGCCGCGCGAGGCAAGCAGAGTCCATTCTGCCGGCGTCAGCCAGATGCCATGAGCAGCTACCACGTCATGGCCGAGAAAACCGAGCGAATCGAGGTATTCGGCTGAGTGCATTCCCTGATGTTTTTCGCCGATCTGACGAATCTCTTCAGCTGTCTCGGAGAGATGGATCAGGATTGGGGTCCCGAGCTCAGTGGCCAAAGCGCGCACTTCTTTCAGATGATCTGCCGATACCGTGTAGGGGGCGTGCGGTGCCAGGGCAGCCGTGATGAGCGAGTCGCCTTTGAACTCGCGCGCGAAGTCGCGCATGTAGTGCAGGGCATCGCCCCAGTTCTTGTTGTCGGGGGCCGGGAAGTCGATGAAGGTTTCCCCTAACACTCCGCGAAGGCCGGCCTTTTTTACCTCACGGGCGATGTCGGCCTCGAAGTAATACATGTCGGCGAAGGTCGTCGTTCCGGTGCGAATCATCTCCGCTGCCGCCAGACGCGTTCCCCAGCGTACGAAGTCACGATCTACGTTTCTGGCCTCGGCCGGGAAGATGAAGTGCTGCAGCCAGTCCATCAGGTCGCGGTCGTCGGCTATGCCACGAAAGAGGACCATCGGTGCGTGGGTGTGCGTGTTGATGAAGCCGGGCAGGACGGCCATCCCGCGTGCGTCGATCTTTTCTTTCGGCGTGAAGCGCGGATCGATGTCAGCCGATTTCCCCACGGCGACGATCTCGCCTTTTGTAACTGCAACCGAGCCGGAGGTGATCGTCGTTCCGGCCATCGTGAGGATCGTGCCATGCGTAATCAGGATGTCGCAGGCCTTCGGTGCCGCGACGGCAGACGTGCTTCGGAGGAGAAGAGCGGTGACCAGTACGGTTTGGAGAGCTTTCATCAATCCTCCAGGCTGAACATGAAGGGATGAGGGAACAGCTGGGAAAGCTTGTAAGACTTGCTCTTTCCGGCGAGATTGGCCAGCTCTATATCGATATCGCCGCAATACTCCCACATCAGTTGTCGACACGGACCACAGGGCGTTGAGGGCTCTTCACTTTGCGTCACGACGGCGATGGCCCTGAAGGAGCGCGCACCGGCCGCAATGGCGGAGAGTAAAGCGACACGCTCGGCGCAGACGGTGAGTCCATAGGAGCAGTTCTCCACGTTGCAGCCGTGGAAGATCCGGCCGTCACTGCTGAGAAGCGCGGCGCCGACTTTGAATTTCGAAAAGGGAGCGGCGGCATTTTCACGCGCCTTCGTAGCTTCGCTGACGAGATCTACGGACATGAGGTTCCTTTCAGGTTTCTAAGTGATCGCCTGGCGTAGGGCCGCACGGCGTGCGGCCGGTACCCTCGCCTCCGCGGGCATCACATCAGCGCGTTGAGGATTTCACCGATCTCCTGTCTTCGGCAGGTGTACATCGGCGTGTCGCGAAGCGTGTAGCTCGACGCTTCGGTTTCTCGCAACTCCTGCACGAGATCGAGAAAGTCAGGGGGCGAATCAGTCTCGAAGGCCACCACGAATTCCTGATCGTCGAGTCCGAACGAGTATGTGGTGTTGATCTTGACGGTAGGGTACTTATGGCCGATGGCGATGTGCGAGTTCATCATGCGCTGACGCTCCGGCATCGGGAGCATGTACCAGGGCCGGGTCTTTACGAAGGGATAGACGAAAAGGTACTTCGACTTTCCGGCGACGATTCGCAGCCGCCTCCCTTCCTGCCCTTCGTGGACATGCTCCTCGACGTAGGTCGAGTGCTTGGTCATGGCCAGATACGAAGCCGGTACATTCAGATGACGTCCCAGGACGGACTTGCCGATCTCTGAGGTCATCATCTCCATTGGCTCGATCTCGTAGCCGATCCTCCAGAGCATGAAGTCGATTCCCGCCTTGACGCCGAGAGTCGAGTAGGTGTGAATCTGAAATTGCTTACGGTATCGATCGACGATGTCGCCGAACTCGGTTCTGGCCTGGCTGCGAACTTCCTCGGACTCGAATCGAAGGGCCCGATCGATGTTGTAGAAGATGAAGTTGACGTATTGCCGTGCTACCGCTTTTGGAGCTTCCGGCTTCTTCTCCGCAGCCTGTTCCGTGATGGTCATGAGCACACTCCGATAGGCGGGTTTCGCCGAGGCGCGATTCTAACAGAGTGAACCTGATGGCGTTACCGGGGCCACAGCTCTGATTCCCGCTTGCTACGACGCCGCTTTTTGTTTACGGTGGCTTCTGCTGCACTTCGGCCTCTCCCCGGGATCTCTTCCAGCCCGCAGTGATGTTTCTCTCCGGCCCGGCCTCAGGGTGCGAACGGATCTACGAAGCCGAAGTCGCTGCAGGAAAAACGCATGAACCGTCCGGCATCCACGATGACATCCACCGTCAGCACGCGGTCGCACCAGCAGGTGATCAACAAACTGCTGCGTCACAACGCCCTGCCGCAGTTGCGGAAGATCATCGAGAAGACCCTCCCTGCGGACATCTCCCCGGTCATCCCTCTTCTGCTCGAAGATGACCGGCGAAAGATTTTCCCTCTGCTCATTGAGTCCGGGAAAGCGGCGCGGGTCATTCTCGAGCTCGACGATGACGACCTCGACGAAGTTCTCGATGACCTCGACGACGAGACGCTGACTGCCATCTGCTCCACAGCCGCTCCAGACGACGCGGCCGATCTGCTGGATATTCTCGATGAGGAACGTCGCGCCGCCATCATCGAACGTCTGGGAGCGACGCAGGGGCCGAGTCTCGAGTCCCTTCTTGAGTCAGAGAGGCCAACCGCCGGCGCCATCATGAACACGGCCTTCCTCGCCCTGAACGAGGAAACGACGGTGGCACGGGCCATCGAGGCCATTCGCGAATATCCGCGGAAAGACTCGTTCTTCTATTTGTACACGGTCGATTCGGACAACCATCTGGTCGGCGTTCTCTCGCTACGCAATCTGATCCTCGCTTCTCCGGCCGAGCAGCTCAAGAACATCATGGTCCACAACGTCGTCCGGGCCAGTCTCGAGGATCCTCAGGAAGAAGTCGCGCAGCTGGTGGCGAAGTACGATCTGTTGTCGATTCCTGTGATCGACTCCCAGAATCATCTGCTGGGTATCGTCACCGTCGACGACGTTCTGGATGTCATTCAGGAGCAGGCCGAGGAAGACCTGCTGCATCTCGCCGGCGTCGCAGTCTCCGAGCATGTCAACAGCTCCGCGCTGACGTCGTTCAAGGCGCGGTTTCCCTGGCTCGTGATCAACCTCGTGACTGCCTTCATCGCTTCCGCAGTCGTTCGCATGTTCGAAGGAACCATCGCCAAATGGGCAGCTCTGGCCGTGTTCATGCCGATCGTAGCGGGCATGGGCGGGAACGCCGGCACCCAGACTCTCACCGTATTCGTGCGCGGTCTGGCCCTCGGCGAGGTTGACTGGCGGACCGGGTTTCGACCGATCATGAAGGAGTTGTTCGTGGGGATGGCCAATGGGCTTGGCAATGGGGTCATCACCGCTCTGGGAGTAGGAATCTGGACAGGCGACTGGATTCTGGCGGTCATCCTTCTTCTGGCAATGGTGTTCAATCTCATCGTGGCTGGAGTGGCTGGTGGGACCATCCCGTTACTGCTCAAGCAGCTTGGATTCGATCCGGCGATCTCTTCCTCAATCTTTGTGACGACCTTCACCGATGTGGGTGGCTTCTTTTCGTTCCTTGGTCTTGCCCAGATCGCCCTCCACTACTGGCCGCGGTGACCCAGGTCAAGGCTTTTCTCGATTCTCTGTGATGAAAAACACCGATCTCTCCGCTCGTTCGTTTCGTCACTGGGAATGCGAATCGTGTTTTAGCAACAACTCATTGCAGGTCATAGAGATGCGTTACTTCGCCCATAGCGTTGTGCAGTTTGCTCTACGTGCGATGAAACGGCACTTTGCTGCGTTTTTCACAGGGATTTCCGCGCCTTTTTCCACAGATTCTGTGCAAAGGCAAAGTCTCCCTCACGGAGCAGCGACGGAGGGTCCGAGGTGAAGTCCACGATGGTCGATGCGCGGCCCGAAATCGGCCCGGAATCGACGATTCCTGAGACTCGACCTGCGATCTCGGGCTCGATGTCGGCGACTTCACTCGCCTCCGGTCCGCCGCTGCGGTTTACGCTCGTCGAGATCAGCGGGCCGGTGCTCTCCATCAAATGTCTCAGCCAGGGCAGCCGGGGGATACGGATGGCCAGACTCAGCTTGCCGCGGCTGGCCGGGATGGGCACCTCGATGGGGAGAACGGCGGTCAGTGAAGCGGGCCAGGCTTCGATGAGATAGGAAGTAATATCGCTGGTCGCCGTGACGCCCATCAGGTCGAGGTCCCGTGGCGTGGCGCAGAGGACAACATAGGGCTTGTCGTCTGCCCGACCCTTGAGCTCACCGATTCGCGCTGCGGCCGTCTCACTGAGAGCCTTGCCGTGAAGGCCATAGACGGTGTCGGTCGGGAGGATGACAACTTCGTCGTCACGGATGAGCATGGCGATCGCCTTGAGGGCGTCGTCACCCGGTCCCGATTCACGATCTGAGGCAGGCCAGCGGGTCGTCATCAGCCACCAAGGTAGCGCGCGATGATCGACTTCGCATCCAGAACGTCGGTGGTCCCCTCGACGATGATTCGACCGTCGCGGAAGAGGGTGATCATGCCCTCAGGGATGTCGGCCGAGAGGGAGTCGTGATGGCGGCGGACCGTTCTGCCGATCTGGTCGAAACGCCTGGCCGTCGAGTCGAGATCTGCTGAAATGCTGGAAAAAACCTGGACGGAGTTGCGTCCGCAGAGCGTGACAACCTCTTCGGGCTGATCGTGAAGCGCTGGAAAGAGCCGCGATCCGCAGGAAGGACAGTCGGGCGCGGGAACGGCAGAGCCGAGACTCACCTGCATTGCTTCACCCTTCCAGAGGTCGAAGGTCGTCACTCCGCGCTGAAAAGACTTCTCGACAATCCACCGCATTGCCGCTGCGACCTGCAATGCCGCCACCATGGCCGGAAGCGGTGTGATGATGCCGGCCGTCTCGCAGCTGTCGGCGACTCCGAAGGCGGGGACATCCTCGAGCAGACAGCGCAGGCAGGGAGTGGCGTGCGGGTCGAAGAATGCGACGATGCCACGACTTCCGACTGCGCCGCCGTAGATCCACGGGATCCCGAGCGACAGTGCCGCATCGTTGATGAGATATCGCGCTCGAAAGTTGTCGGTGCCGTCGATGATGAGGTCGACATCGCGAAGCAACTCGAGCGCATTTCCGGCATTGAGCTCCCGTACGTGTGTCTGGCATAGAAGGCTCGGGTCGATGGCCTTGAGATGAGCGGCCACCGCGGTCGCTTTCGGAGTGGCGCGATCGGCGTCGGCTGAGTCAAAGAGTGCCTGGCGCTGCAGGTTGCTCTCCTCGACGTAGTCGCGATCGATGACGCGCAGGTGTCCTCGCCCCGTTCCAACTCCGGCGCGTCCCAGAAGCTCAGCGGAGCGGCTGCCCAGGGCTCCACAGCCGACGATGGCTACGCGAGCATCCCCGAGCGCCTTCTGACCGCGGTCGCCAAGCGGAGCGAAGAGTCGGTGCCTCGAGTGACGATCAGCCCGCACTTCTCACCCTTTTTCTGCTGCGGAGGCCGAGGGCATGCAGATTAGTCATCAGCCCTTGGGAACAGCGACGGTCAGGCGCCCCTTCCGGGCGCGGGGCGCGCTCTGGTCCAGTAACTCCGCGGCATGTCTGCGCGCCGATTCGACCACGGCCTCGCCACCGAGCATGCGCGCGATCTCCGCAATTCGTTCCTGTCGGCCCTCGAGTTTCTCGATTCTGGCCCGGGTGCGCCCGTCGACATCCTCTTTCCAGACGCGGAAGTGTGTCTGAGCCATGCTGGCAATCTGCGGAAGATGCGTAACGCAGAGTACCTGATGATCGGCTGCGATCTCCTGGAGCTTGCGGCCGATGACCTCTGCGATATTGCCACCTACACCGGAATCGATCTCGTCGAAGACCAGTGTCGCGGCTCCTTCGGACTTCCGCTGCTTGAAAAGAGCGGTGACGATGGCCAGCTGGATTCGCGATAGCTCACCACCCGATGCAATTCTGGCTAACGGGCGGAGCTCCTCGCCTTTGTTTGGGGCGATCAGTAGCTCGATGCGATCGTATCCATCGGAGCCGAAGGCCACGGAGTGTCCTGAGATGATCAGTGGCGACCCTTCCTCGCGGGCCGTAGCGATGGCCACGCGAATCGTCGTCCCTTCCATGGCCAGATCGCCAAGCTCCTTTTGTACCGCCGCCTCGAAGGCTCGTGCTGCCTTCGCCCGATTCTGCGAAAGCAAAGTGGCGTCGTTCTGGTATCGCGTCAGTGCGCCGTGATTGTCATTTTCGAGGCGGCCCAGACTGGTCTCGAAGTCAGACAGTTGCTCGTGCTCACGAGCGCTGAGCTCGAAATGCTGAAGGATCGCTTCGATGTTCGGACCATACTTCTTCTTCAGTCGTTCGATCGTAACCAGCCGGTCTTCGATCTCATCGAGACGCTCGGGGTCGATTCGAACCGATGCGCCGATGTCGGCAATGGAACGCGAAATATCCTGCAGTCTGTAGCGAAGCTCGTCGAGCTCACCGTGAATCTTCTCGATGCTTTCGACGGAGGCGATCAGCGGATTCAGGAGTTGGGCGGAACGAGCCAGTTTCTCGACTGCCGAGTCTTCGTCATCCTGAAGCATTCCGAACGCCGAGGCCGTGGCTGTGATCAGGGCGTGGGCATTCGCCAGAAGACTCCGCTCACTTCGAAGCTCCTCTTCTTCGCCCGGGTGGAGCCGCGCCTCGCTGATCTCGCGGATCTGATACTGGAGCAGGTCGAGTTTGAGTGAACGATCCTTCTGCTGATCGGAAAGCTGCCGGAGATCGGCGGCAGTTTTCCGATACGCCGCAAAGTGGTCGGCTGCGCGCATCACCAGATCATCGTGACCGCCGAAGTGATCCAGCAGGTCGCGAAAGCTCCGCCCGGCGATTCTCTCCTGCGATTCGTTCTGGCCGTGAATCTCAATGAGTCGCCCGCCGAGCTCCTGTAGCTCGCGTACGGTGATGACCGAGCCATTCACCGAAACGCGACCTCGTCCAGTGCGGGAAAAGTCTCTTTTGACGATCACTTCCAGCGCATCGTTGTTCTCGGCAGCCTCAATTCCCTGTTCATCGAGGGCGCCGCGCAGTGTAGACGGCAGATGAAACACAGCTTCGGCCACCATCCTGTCCTCGCCGGTTCGGACTGATTCCGAAGTACCGCGAGCGCCGGTCAGAAACTCGAGGGAATCGATCAGTAGCGATTTTCCGGCGCCGGTCTCGCCGGTGAGGACGTTGAACGCGCCGCCCGGCTCGATCTCGAATTCTTCGACGATCGCGAGATTCCTGATCTTGAGGTAGGTGATCATTTCGTGGACGGAAGGACGTTGGGATCGTAGCAACCCCGTCGAAAGCCGGTCAAGAGTAACTGGTTGTGCAAGTCAGCAGGTGGCGATAACGAATGGCTCGAATTCTCAACCGAGGGGAGCGAGCGCCTCGCCCGCTCGGCGCCACCGGGCGGAGCCCGGTGTGTGAGGCAGGGCGAAAGCCGCCACCGGATGCCTCGATTGGACGCGCTCTTCTGTCGATCGCTCGCGCCCCTGCCGGGGCTCCGAAAAAAAAGAATCGTTGTGATCTCGCGTCCAGTGGTTCGCTTCGCTCACCACTGGCTACCGGCTTACTGGCCCTCCGGGCCGCCCAGGAATTTCCAAACTCCAGGGAGCGGGCGCCTGTAGCCCGCTCGGCGCAAACTGTGTCATGGGTAAGACAAGCCCGGGCAGGGCGCGCCTGCACCGATGTAGACCCTTATCGCGGTTCCGAACGTCTTCAGCTCATCCCGAACGGCCTTTCTGACCGGTCTGCTCCGAGGTATCCTCTGATGCGACTCGGGGATGAAAGCCGTCTTCGTCGTTTTCATGTTCGCACCTGTCGGCAGCATCTTTGCTTTTCCATGTCGGCAGGGAGAAGTTATGCCGCATGTGAAGAGGTTCTCGTTCATCGTTCTGATGTCGGTAGTGTTGTGGGGTTGCTCGAAGGAAAAGGCGCAGGAGACGACGGCGAGGGCTGGTGAAGCGGTCGGCCGTGTAGTCAACAAGGTGCAGGATCAATTCGACATCGCCGGGGGCCGCGATGAGCGCCCCGACCCGGCCGTGCTCGAGAAAGAGCGCGCCAATGCGCAGTGGCGACAACTGAAGTCGATCCAGGAGGCCCGAGCCCGCCAGGTTGCCGTGCAGCAGCAAAGCACCGCCACAATGGCCACCGCCACTACGGTGCCGATGCCAGCTCCTGCCGCGCCCGCAGTATCAGGCACCTTCATACAAGAAAAGAAATTCTCCGAGAAGCTCAAGGGAACTCAGTTCGCACAGATCGACAGTCTCCCCATTCACGTTCCGATCGATGGAGACGTGAGTGGCCCCTCGGTTCTTCGCGCCCAGGTGCTGCTCGATCGCCTGAACTACTCGGTGGGGATCGTCGATGGCCGGTGGGGAAAAAACTCCGGCATCTCAGCGCTCTTCTTTCAGCGTGAGAACGGATTGGAGCCGACCGGAAATCTCGATGAAGCGACCTTCCGCCAATTGATGGCGAAGGGGGGAGGCGCTCCTACGCTCCTGCAGTACACCGTTACGGCTGACGACTTGAAAGGTCCTTTTACGAAGATCCCCGATGACGTTTATGAGAAGGAGAAGCTCAGTTGCCTCTGCTATGAATCGTTGGAAGAGGCTCTCAGCGAGCGCTTTCACACCACCGCGGACTTTCTGGAGCTCGCCAACCCCGGCGTCTCAATCAAGAGCCTCCAGGCCGGACAGGCGATCGCCGTTCCCGATGTTCGAACGGCTCATCCCGACGGTACGAACGACGTGAAAAAAATTATCATCTCCGTGAAAGGTGACTACCTGAATGGATTGGACGCCGCCGGCAATGTGATCTTTCACGCACCGACGACTCTCGGGTCGAAGTACGATCCTTCTCCTGACGAGACTCTGAAGATCGTGGCGACCGCGCACATGCCGAAATTCCATTACCAGCCCACTCTGTTTCATGAGGTTCCCGACAGCGACCCCGAGGCGCATCTGCAGCCCGGTCCCAACTCACCGGTCGGTGTGGTGTGGATGGCACTCAGCAAGGAGCATTTCGGAATCCACGGCACGGCCTTCCCCGATTCGATCGGGTATGCCTCGTCGCATGGTTGCGTCAGACTTTCCAATTGGGACGCCGAGGATTTATCCCATCGTGTCGATAAGGGGACGTTGGTAGCCTTCGTCGACACGAAGCACTGACAACTGCAGGAAGTGGAGCGACGGGGAGGATGCTGGTGCTCCACGAAACCCGAGGCGAAGTTGCTGCGGTCTGAGATTCGTGAGTGATGCGAGCCGCGTAGCGGCGGAATCTCGTTAGCCCACGGCGTGAGCCGTGGGTTTTGAAGGACGTAGTTTCAGGTCCAGCCCCGTAGGGGCGACACATGGCTCGCCAGACCACGGTCGACATCGTGCCCGGGACGATGCCGCCCCTACGGGGCTCGAAATCTCACGTTAATCACATTCCCACGGCTTACGCCGTGGGCTAACGAGATGTCGCCGCTACGCGGCTGTCGTGTTGAACACGATACTCCCATCGCTCTGACGACTGATGCGTCAGGCGACCGACTTGCGGAGATAGTCCGTCGTAATCCCCGGATTCCGCAAATTTCCAATCAGCGTCAGCGATAGCGAATCCGGGTCGACGATGATCTGCGCCACGCGCTGAATGTCCTCGAGGCTGACGGCATCGATGTAAGCGATGATCTCGTCAGGCGAATACTGACGACCGAAGTAGTACTCCTGCCTTGCGATCCCTGACATTCTGCTCACCGTAGACTCCAGCGACAGCAGGATGGAGCCCTTGAGGTAGCGCTTGGCGTTGGAGAGCTCTTCGGGCGTTACACCGTTGGTTTTCACATTCCGCATCTCGGTAAGCGTGAGGTCGATGACCCTCTTCAGGTTTTTCGGGGCGCAGGCGGCATAGACGGCTTCGTAGCCGCCGTTGAGATGGCCGTTGTGATACGACATCACGTTGTAGACCAGGCCGAATTTCTCGCGGATCTGCTGGAAGAGTCGCGACGACATGCCGCCGCCCAGCACGGTGTTGAACAGCGCCGCGGCGTAGCGCTGCTCATCCTGCTGCGGGAATCCCCGGCTCCCGAGGCACAGATGCACCTGCTCGAGCTCGCGCTTCTCGCGCAGGAGCACGTGTTGCCGCGGCTCGGGAATCGACCAGAGCGACGGGAACCGGGCAGCAGAGACCTCGGGAAAGGCTTTCTCCAGATAGCCGACGATCTGACTGGGCTTCACGTTCCCGGATGCGCAGAAGATTATGTTCGATGGGTGAAAGGTCCCGGCATAGTGAGTCTGAATCTGCTCCCGACTCAGCCCATTGACCGTCTCCTCGGTGCCGAGGATGGGGCGCCCCAGCGGATGATCGGGCCAGAAGGTGGTCACGAACAGCTCGTGAACCAGGTCGTCCGGGGTGTCCTCCACCATCTTGATCTCTTCGAGGATCACGCCACGCTCCATCTCCAGGTCGTCTTTCGAGAAGCGCGGATTGCGAACGATATCGGTCAGGAGGTCGAGGGCCTCCTCGACTTGTTCATCGAGGACGTGAGCGTAAAAGGAGGTGTACTCCTTCCCCGTGAAAGCATCGACATCTCCTCCGAGCTTGTCGATGACCAGGGCAATATCGGCGGTCGACCGTTTCTCCGTTCCCTTGAAGACGAGGTGCTCGAGGAAGTGTGATGCACCTCCGAACTCCTTCTCTTCTGCCGCCGAACCGGTCCTGAGGTAATACCCCAGAGCCACCGAGCGAACATAAGGTAGCGTTTCAATCAATACGGTGAGGCCGGAAGGGAGGATATGGCGGCTTACCGCCACGGAAGGGCTCTTCATTCGGCCGAGATTCTATCGGAACGGGCTGGGGAATGGCGGAAATCCGGGGCTAGTGCTTGGGCGGAGTGCTGCCGGGCCCGCCGCCAGGAGGCATTCCGAAACCAGGAGTACTGCCGGGCCCGCCGCCAGGCGGCATTCCGGTCGGCGGAAGCACCCCCCCATTCGCCTCGGTCAGCAGGTCGATGGTCGTGAAGGACCACAGCTCATAGCGGTCGATCCCTCTCAAGGAAATAAACGAATTGCCTTGCACGGGAGGGCGGACCCCGGTGAATGGCCCGACGTAACTACTTGATGCAGCATCAGTTATGATGGTAAGCCGGTTCCGGCCGTGTTTGTTCTTGGGCGGAGGTCCAACCGGCACAGGGGGAGCGCCGTTCGGTGGAATCAGAATCCAGTCGACTTTTCCGGTCAGCGGATCGGGATACTCGTTTCGCAGAATTCGCGGGCTCTTCTGTTCCTTGAGCTGGGCCAGGGAGGTTGGCGCGACACCGGTTTTCCTCTGGAATTCGGCGATGGCCCGGGCGTACTGGCGCATGGCGAAGATCGTCTGCCGGTCGCGTTCGCGGCGCAGCACGTCCGACCAGGTTACGGGGACGGTATAGGCGATCACGACGGCCAGGATGGTCAGCGTGACCAGCAGCGCCGCGAGCGTGAACCCTTGCTCACCGCGACGGGCTTCGCGGTTCATCAGAGCTCCCCGTAGGCGATGTGGTCGGAGAAGGTCTCGCCGGTGGCACCACTCTTCACGTCAGCGACGCCCGGCCCCGTTGGTACATCGAGACTCGGGTTGGTACTGCTTCCGCCCCCGAAGCCGCCGCCTGGGCTCCCCGTATCGGGATCGGCGTCTTCACGGACTTCGACCCAGGTATCGGCTTTCTTGGTGATCGGGTCGATGGGGATGCGGCGCATGTAATGGGCATCGACGAGCTCCTGGAGGCTTTGCGGATAACGCTGCTTGTCGGCGTAGAAGTCGTCTATGGCCTTCCGCAAGTTCGTCAGGTCGGCCCTGAGCACGGTCTCGGCGGCCTTTCGCTGTGCGTACTTCACGTTCACGACGGCAATGCCTGCGAGAATGCCAATGATCGTCACGACGATCAGCAACTCGATCAGAGTGAAGCCGCGCTCGTCCTGACGCCCTTGCACGCTCACCATTCGTTGTATCTCGTCTTTCCGTCGAGTGAGAGCTGGGTCGACTTCGAATGCACGTCGAAGACGTTGTCGTTGTTCGACGAGATGGAATCGAAGTCGTCGGTGTTGGATCGAGTAAACCATTGCTTCTCCCCCGTCATCGGATCCATGAGGTCGCGCTCCCGGAGGAACTTCACTTTCTTCCCGTCCAGGGTCTCGACGCCTTTGATTAGCTGGTCGAGATCATCGGGATAGTCGCCCTGCTTGGTAGTCATGATGTCTTTGATCTGACCCTTCATCTTGAGGTCGTGAAATCGATCGACGGCGTCGGTGATCTTTCGAATCCGCTCGCGTAGCTCAATCTCGCGCTGGCGCCGGAGCCCGAGACGGGCCACGGGAACGACCATCGCTGCCAGCAGCCCGATGATCGCTACGACCGTCAACAGCTCGGCGAGGGTGAATCCCTTCTGGCGCGTTCCCGACATCATTCGACCTTGCTGCGCCCTCCGGCGATTGCGGCCTGTACCGGCTCGCCCTTGGCGTTCACGAGGACTGGCTTGTCGAAGGTGAGAACGCCGTCACCGGGCATGACGCCGCGGACCCTGAGTACCAGCAGCTCTCCGCCGCTGTTGAAGGCCAGCGACTTTCCGTCGCTCGATGTGATCTTGATCGTGCCGGTGTTGGGGTTGACCGTAACGGCTGGTGGCGTGGTGACGTTGGTGATGAACCCTGTGCCAATGCTCACCGCCGAGATATTCAGAATCTGCGGGTCATAGCTCAGCCGCATCTCCGTCGTCGTGAGTCCATCGAGGTCCATGCCTATCACCGGCCACATCTTCTCTTCACCCGGTTTGATGGAGAGGTTGATCGGCTGAGGAGCGATACGCGGCGAGGCATTGATCGCATACTGCGATGCTGCTTTGGTCTTCTGCTGCGCGCCTGGTGTGGACGGCGGAGTCGGTGGCGGTGGTGGAACGTCCCGGAACGGATCGTGCGGCAAGCCTGAAGGCAGATCGACTGCCGGTTTGAGGGGAGCGGCGTTCGGCGGCGGCGGAACGTCCGCGATGGCGGCATCCACGTCGGAGGTGTCGACGCCCTCGGTACGAAGGGTACCGACGAAAGGATCGCCCGTTCCGGCCGCAGATTCGATGCGAGGGGAGACTCCGCGGAACGTCAGATTGTTCTGCGTGCCGACCCACATCGGAGCGAGATCATCCTCGGTGATGTCGGGGATGCGGATGATGTGCGGCGTCATCGTGAGGACGACGTCGGTGTTCTGAAAGTTCTTTTTGTCTTTGTTGAAGATCCGCCCAAGGATCGGAATGTCGCCGAGGAAGGGAAAAGTCGTGACAGCGGTGGAGTCATCGCGACGGATAAGCCCGGCCAGGAAATTGGTCTCTCCGTCCTTCAGCCGGATCGTCGATTCGATGGTCCGCGTGCCAATGGTTGGACCTTCGTTCTCACGTGTACCCTGCGACACGATATTTGATACCTCGACCGTGAGCTTGAGGGTGACTTCCCGGTTGTGATGGACCCTCGGCTCGAGCGAGATCTTGATCCCGATGTCCTGGTATGTGAATGACGTGATGGGAACTTGAGTTCCCCCGCCGGCGATTATTGTGGAGGTGCTGGGGACGGGCACGCGAGATCCGATGTGCAGGCTTGCTTTCTCGCCTTCAGAAATGCGCAGCTGCGGTTTGGCGAGAAGCGTGGCGTTGGAGTTGCTCTTCAAGAAGCTGTACGTAGCGCCGGGGATGGTGAAATTGAGGTCGCTGCTCGGCATGATCTCGCGAAATCCTCGCGGACTGAGGCCAAGAGCGGGCACGGGTGCGCCCCCCTTGAACAGCGATGCTCCGATCTTGTAACTGGTCAACTCAGCGCCGATCTCTCGCGCCTTCGCTACGTCGAGCTGCAGTAACTCGACATCGACCACGACTTCCGCTTTGGCTTTGTCGTTCGCTTCGATGATCTTCTCGGCGATGAGGACCTTGTCGCGCGTGTCACGAATGGTGATGGCATTGAGCGCCTTGAGCGGGAAGACGTTGCGCGCCTCGATCATGGTGCGGACCACGTTCGTAACCTGCTCGGCGTCTCCGTTGGAGAGATAGAAAGTCTGGATGACGAGATCCTCGTAGTCACGACGCGATTGCGGGTTGTCGGGTACGACGATGATGGTCTTGGGGTCGAGCACTTTGTAGAAGTGATTGGCCTGTTGCATGACCCGCTCGAGGGCCTGCTGAGCCGTCACGTCATGGAGCTCGATGGCCATGCGGTCGTCTTTGACGCCGGCATCGAACAGGATGTTGATGCCGAAAGCGTTCCCGAGGGCTCGGTAGATGTCTTTGACGGGGGTGTCGCGCGGAAACTGCAGCGAGATCGGCTCCTCGGAAGCGGGGTTGAGCTGAGGCGGCTGCGCCTTGGTGATTTTGGCGCGCTTCTTCATCTCGTCGACCGTGTTGTGGTCGAGTGCCCGCTGCGCTTCCCGAAGGTCGTTGACGGTCTTGGCGAGCTCCACGGCCGCGTATTGGTTGGTGGGGTCGAGCTTTACCGTCATCTCGAGCTCGAGAGCAGCCAGGTCGTATTGTCTCGCCGCCCGGAGCGCGTTGCCCTTCTCGAAGTGAGCCTGCGATGCTGAGAGGCGGGCGCGTTCCAGAGCGATCCTGTAACGGATGTTGTCAGGGTCGATCTCCAACGCCTTGCTGTAGGCTTGGACCGCGCCATCCCAGTTCTTCAACTTCTCAGCTTCCGCTCCCTTCTCGTACGCCTTGTAGGTCGTGCAGGACAGCAGCCAAGCCGACAGCAGAAACATCGTTGCAATTTTCGTAGGTCTCATCAGGCTCGTTCTCATCAGATTTGTCACGTCAGTCATCAGACGCCCTTGCTCTTCAAAACGTCACTTTACTGCCCAACCGCAATTCGCTTGGTCTGATCCGGAGGGAATCCGACGAAGCCGATATCGACCGATTCGACCCCGATGTTCCTGAGGATGAACTGATTTCCAAAGGTCTGCCCGACTCGGACGTTCAGTACCTCATCGCCGGAGGCGAAAGTGGCCAGTTGGCGATTCGCGGGGCCGAAGTTGCCGAGGTATTTATAGGTGAAGGCCGGCGGCAGTGGCGGAGGTGGAGTCTCCTTCCCCTCCTGACAGGCCGCGCCGATCCCGTTGTGATCGATATCGAGCTGGTCGGGGTTGAACACGCTCACGCAATTGTCGCGGAAATCAGGAATGCCGTCCTTGTCTGTGTCCGGCGGAGGCGGTGTTGGTTTTGGCGGAGCTGGCGGTTTGGGAGGTGGTGGCTCCACGAAGGCAAAAATATTATGGCTGCTTCGATGGTACGAAGGCACCGGATCCAGCAGATCGGTTCGGATCTGCTGCAGGCCTCCGACCGCGGCCGGACGCGGCTTGGTGGCGGATGGACGTGGCGTTGCCTCATCCTCGAGCGTATCGGGCTTAGCCGGCGGCGGCACTACGTCACCGCAGGCAGCGAAACCGAGGATCATCAAAGCAACTGATGCCGCCGCTAATTTTCGCCAGGCGCCCATCACATCTGACTCCCGCCTGCGGCTCGATTTCCGGCCGCATCTGCTCGTCGATCAGAAAAGATCGTTTTGAGATGGATATCCAACTGCAACGGGGTCTGCGAGCCGACCTCGCCGGAGTTGTTCAAGGAGATTCTGTCGACGATCAGAAACTGCTTCGACAGCTCCAGCAGGTTGATCAGCTTTCGTACATTGGAGTAGCTTCCCACCACCGCAAAGGAGACTCCGACCACCGAGGTCGCGAAGTCTTTCTTCTGCGACACGGACGGCTCGTAGGTAGTGCTGGGGGGCTCCTTCAGGTCGCTCCTCGCGGTCAGGGCGCGCACTTCGACGATGAGACGCGTCAGTCGGCGTTCGGGCGTCGACCACCAGGTGCTGTAGATCGTGTCGATGCTTTTGAGGACGTCTTTGTAGCCGGACAGCTCGGCCTGCCGGGCCTTATGCTCGGCGCGGGCATGCTGCAGCGACGCCTTCGCCGTATCGAGCCGTCCGTGAAGCTCGCGGACACGCTCGGCGTAGCGAACGCGGTAGGTCAAAAAGAAAAAGATGTTGATCAGCAACAGGATGGCGATCGGGATCAGCAGCTTCTTTTTTTCTCGCCAGATCACCGGATCACCTCGCGTCCGTCGGGAAGGTACTCAGTGGTGATCGTGAATGCTCTCGTTCCGTCGCCCTGAATAGCCTCGCCGTTCGGAAAGGGGTTTCGGAAGTGAGGATCGGCGAAAAGTTTGTTCAGAAATTGGAGCATTCCGTCCGGCGTCTTGGAGACGCAGCTGAGGGTCAGCGAGATGTTGCCCTGCTTGTTGAGGCTCGGTGCGAGTGAGAGGAACCGAACCTGGGTGGGGACGACTCTTTCCAGCTGATCGAGCAGGTCGCTCCAGGAGAAAGCCCGTTCCTTGATTTTGGAGTTCACGAAGGCGGCCTGCGCGTTGATGGCGCCGATGTTCACTCCCCGAAGGGATTCTTCCACGGTGCGTGTGGCTCCCTGTTCTTCGGCGGTCTGCCGCTCCAGATCGGCGATTCGCGCCCGCGTTTCCTTCGTGTCGACCATGTAGCGCCAGGCCGTTGTTGCGTTGACGAGGATGAGAAGCGCCGAGAGAACAGCCATGATTGCGGCGACGATGTAGACGGGGCGGTAATTCCGGTAAGGTTCCCCGGCCAGGTTCAGATGCAGCGTCTTCACTCGGCGTACACTCCCGCGCAGGCGATGAGCTCGGAGTCTGCGCCGGCGGTGTCCAGACCTGGTCCGATATCAGCGAAGTCAGCGAGCGAGGCTCTTCGAACCGGCGCTCCGAATTCCTCTCCCACCGCAGCGAGCATGGCTGGATCGAGGCGATTCCCAGCGACGAAACACTCCTCGATTTTTGTGTTCTGGAGGATGCCCTGGAGATACGAAGCTGAGAGCTTGATCTCCTGAATCAGTTTTCGGTCTCCGGAGAGACTTCGCGAACGGATGAACAGGGGAGTGTCGCCGTCGAACACGGCCGTCGTGAAGTCGTCCTCACGAACCAGCAGCAGCAGTCGCCCGCGGCCGGCTTGCTGTCTCACTGAGATGGCGTTCCAGATATTGAGGCCCACCGACTCGATGACACTGACCTGGATTCCCGCGTTTCGAAGAACGCCCTCGATGCCACTCAGCGTGGTCTCGAGCGCCGAGATCACCAGGCTCTTCACTCCGGTTCCGTTACGGTTGATGACGTTGTAGGCGACACGAAGGGCTGCAGAGTCGATAGGGAGACTCTTCTTCAGCGTCCATCGAATGACCTGATCGGCCTCGGTGCGCGACGGCGGGAGCGTGGGGAGCGTCAGCAGGTTGATGCGGAACCAGGCGTCGGGAAGAAGCACGACCACCTGATTGAGCTGACCTCCGTTATCGATTTTCACACGTCTGATGACATCGTCCAGCCGTACCGGATCGGTCAGCGACGGAGTCACTGCGCCGCTGGCGAAGACCGTCCCGGGGAAGAGATAGCGCTTCACATGAACGATCTGCGGGTTCTTTCGGCCACGACCGAGACGGGCGTGGAGCAGAGACTCCGAATCGAAGACGAGTACGTCTGGTGGAAAGGATTTGGCCATGGACTAGTCGACGAAGGTGACCTTGTTGATTTCGCGCAACGTGGTCATCCCTTCGAGCACCTTCTTGATCGCGGTTTCGCGGAGGAAGAGCATCCCCTCCTCTTTTGCCGCCTTCTTGATTTCTGACGCCGGGCGCCGCTCGAGAATCATCGTCCGGATTCGATCCGACAGGTCGAGCAACTCGGCGATCGCGAGCCGGCCATGATACCCCGTGCCGTTGCATTCGATACAGCCGGCCCCTTCATAGAAGGTTTTGCCGGAGAAGTCGGCGGGAAGTCCCGACTCGGTAATGGCCGTCGCCGAAGGATGAATCTCATGGCGGCAGTGTTCGCAGATCTTTCGAACGAGTCGCTGCGCCAGTACGCAGTTCAGCGCCGAGACGAAGTTGTAGAGGTCCACCTTCATGTTCAGAAAGCGCCCCAGAACATCGACGACGTTGTTGGCGTGAACGGTCGTGAAGACGAGGTGACCCGTGAGCGCCGACTGCACGGCAATCGCCGCCGTCTCCTCGTCGCGGATCTCGCCGACCATGATCTTGTCCGGGTCATGCCGCAGAATCGCCCGCAGCCCTCGGGCGAATGTCAGCCCCTTCTTCTCGTTGACCGGAATCTGCGTAATGCCCTTGACTTGGTATTCCACCGGGTCTTCGATGGTGATGATCTTGTCTTCGTCGTTCTTGATCTCGCTCAGCGCCGCATACAGCGTGGTCGTCTTACCGGAGCCGGTGGGCCCC
>DASZZV010000107.1:0-2347 GCA_035544835.1 Thermoanaerobaculia bacterium | reverse complement strand
TCCCTGACGATTTTCTGCCCTCAAACACGAACCCCAACACGAGGCCGGGGTTCGCGATTCGGAAGGTTGTCGAAAAGAACTAGTCTGAAGTTCCCGAAGGCGGAAGGCAACATCCTTCATTGATCCAACAAGATAGATCAGAAAAGGTGTGCAGGGTTCTGGCTACAGGTGGATGGACTTTAGTAGATCGATAGCGCGCTGCTGAGTTGGGCTTGGGGTGGTGACCACCTCGAAGGTCGGCTCATCGGTGGATGCACCCGGACGGCGACAGACGTTGCGGACGATGGTACTGAGTTCCTTGAGCAGGGTCTGAAAACTGTGGACCGTGCTGCCATCGGGGAGCACCTTCGAATGCACTTTGTCGAGAGCGCGCTCTGATCGTTTTGCAGGAGCAACCGGGTCACGAGTTTTCTTGGCTTCCTGGTCTTCATCGCAGAACAGCAGCGAGCGCCAAGCATCGGTCATGTGCCAGGCCACGTAATGCGCCAGCATGCAGAGGAAGATATGTGCCTTGACGCGGCCCTCGAGCCGGTGGCGGATGGGACGGACCTGGAGGTCGATGGTTTTGAACGAGCGGAAGGCACGCTCGACCTGACTGAGCATCTTGTAGCTACGCACCACATCGTCGGTGGGCAGCCGCTGTGCTGACACGCTGGTCCTGATGACATAGATTCCATCAAGGCCAGCCTCTGCTGAGATCTTGCTCTGATCGAGATGGAAGTCGAATCCATCATCGCGAATGTCCAACACCAGGTGCTTGGACATTTTGTATTTGTCGACGACTTTCCCAATGCGGACTCCGATGGCGTCCTTCCCTTTGAGTCTGCCCCGCGAGACTATGCCTCGCACTTTCTCGAGCTCTCTCGAAGTGGCTTGGAGCAGCGACTGGCGCTTGTGGGCACGCGATCTGGCAAGCTCCTCGTTTCGACACGCTACCAAGCGCTCGCCGGGGAAGCCCGGATGGGTCAGCTCGAACAGGTTTCGCTGATCGAACAGACCGAACTGGATGTGACCACCATCGATGAGCTTGCGAATGGCGCCCGTCCTGAGGGCGGTAATCCAATCGATGCCCTCAGTCTGTTTGAGCTCATTGATCTGCTTCTGCGAGATCATTCCCCGATCGCCGACAAGGACGATGGTTTCGATCGCAAAGGTCTTCTTGAGTTTCTCGACTTGAGGTAGCAGGGTCGTCGGGTCGCCGGTGTTCCCTTCGAAAACGGACACGGCTACCGGCCGGCCCTTGGGGTCGGTGAGCAGACCGTAGTTGACTTGGAGCTTGCCGCTCTTGCCATCGCGATTGTGGCCCAGCGCAGCCAGCGGGGATGTCTTCCCTTCAAAGTAGCTCGAGGTCAAGTCGTACAAAACGAGACCGCCCTCTTGGAGATGTCTCGCCGCGAGTTTTTTCTCGATGTGATCTTGCCGCGTAATCAGCCAATCAAGAGCTGCATAGAGGTCATCTTCGTCGGCGTCGGCGACCCCAAAGACCTCGGCAACGCTCGTGGTGTGCCACCAGCGTGTGGTGGCCAGCTTGCTTGTAGGCTCGAGGATGCGAGCCGTCACCATGGCCACGATGAGGTCACGTTCGCGACAGGAGCGAGAGGCGATGAGAGATTCGAACCCTAGTTGCTTCATCGCGGTCAGCACAGCCTGGACATGACCGTGATGAACAGAGCGAACGATCTCGAACAGCTCGGCCACCGGCACTAGCTTCTCGCCCTTCAGAGCCCTGCGAATCGCATCGACCTGATCGATAGACAGTGCCGAAAGATTCGCCAACGTGCGTTTGCGCACCCTGTCACCCTCTCGATAGGACTCCCGCAGCAGAACAGCGGGCGGTGAGGTACGGTTGGGCACGACTTCGATGTGCATGACTACATATTGCCTGTAACCATCTGCTATGTCAAGCTCTTTACATGGCTACATATTGCAACGCACACCAAACCTATGTCTATGCCAACACTACGCTTCTAGGTGTTTGAGGGCGGGAACTTCAGATTAGAATACGCGCCCTGCCGCGCCGCAACGCGAGTTTCCGACTGGAGATCAAGACCCATGAAAATCGGCGTACCGACCGAGATCAAGAACAACGAATTCCGAGTGGGGATGACGCCCTCTGGCGCGGCAGTCCTGACCGCCGATGGTCATGACGTCCTCATCCAGGCGGGGGCCGGCGACGGCAGCGGCTTCGGCGACGACGAGTACAGGGCTGCCGGCGCCAGGATTCTCTCCAGCGCCGACGCGGTCTACGACCAGGCGGAAATGATCGTGAAGGTCAAAGAGCCGGTCGAGGCCGATCTCAAGCGTCTCCAGGACGGACAACTGCTCTTCACCTATCTGCATCTCGCGC
>DASZZV010000106.1:0-17330 GCA_035544835.1 Thermoanaerobaculia bacterium | reverse complement strand
CAGGAACCGGAACATCATGGCGAACATGACCGTGAGCAGCAACGAGAACAGGGTGAAATTCACTGCCTGCCAGAAACCGGACAGGGCGCGGCTGCGCAACCACGGATACTTCTGGAGGTGCGAGAGGGCGGCCGTAATCAGGAGCGACGTCATGATGAAAGAGATGACCAGAAAGACCATCAGAACCGCGAACAGACGCGCCGTGAAAAAACCACGGACGATTCCCCGACTGCGTGTTGGAACATGCCAGATCGTGTTCAGCGCCGATTGCAGCTGCGTGAAAACTCCGGAGGCCGCAAAAAAAAGGAGAACCGCGCCGAGCAGAGTCGCCGAGAACTTCGCTTCGCTGTGAGCAGCATTGGCGATGATGACCTGCGTCGCCGCGGCCACGTCCTGGCCCACCAGCTCTCGGAGCGTACCCATCAGTTCTCCGCGCGCGGCACGCGCTCCATAAACATGACTGGCCACAGCCAGGCAAAGCAGGAGGAGGGGCGCGAGCGAGAAGAGCGTGTAAAAGGCAACGGCGGCGGCGAGACGCTGCGCCATGTCCTTATGCCACTCCGAGAAGGTGCGGCGGATGACCCTGAAGAAACCGCGCCGCATCAGACTCCCGTAACAATTGCGGTCTGCCCAGTCACGGCCTCCAGCTCCGCTTCCTCGGCGCGCCATTCCTCATTCCGGAATGCGTTCTCCGATTTGGCAATCACGACCGTGGCCAGGCAGTTACCGATCACGTTCACAGCCGTACGGGCCATGTCCATCAATTCATCTACGCCCAGAATCATCACCACACCCTCTGCCGGCAGGTGAAAGGAAGCGACCGTTCCGAGAAGAATGACCAGCGATGCGCGCGGCACGCCCGCCACACCCTTGGACGTCAACATCAGAGTGAGCATCATCGCCACCTGCTGGGGCCAGGGCATGTGGATCCCGGCTGCCTGAGCCACGAAGATCGAAGCCAGCGCCAGGTAAAGAGTCGACCCATCGAGATTGAAACTGTAGCCGGTCGGCAGGACGAAGCCAACGATACGCCGCGGCACGCCCAGTCGCTGCATGTTCTCCATGGCCCGCGGAAGAGCCGACTCCGACGAAGTCGTAGCGAATGCAATCGTCGCCGGCGTTCTCACCGCCCGTACGAAGTCGCGGAGAGGTACTCGGAAGATCGCCACGACCGAACCGAGCACCACCACGATGAACACAGCCAATGCGAGATAGAGTGTTCCCACCAACAGACCGAGATTTCGCAACACCTTCAGCCCGCTGTGGCCGACTGTGTTGGCCATGGCGGCACCAACCCCGATGGGCGCGAACTGCATCACGAACTCGGTGAATCGAAACATGATGTCGGCCAGTGACTGACACCAGGCGACGAAAGGGCGGGCTCGCTCCCCTACGCTGGTCGCCGCCAGCGCAACCAGCAGCGAGAAGATCACGATCTGCAGCACGTCGCCCTCGGCCATGGCCTTGATGATCGAGGCCGGAGCGAGATGGGCGATGATGTCGCCGAATGTCTGCGGCTTAGCCGGAGGTTCGGGAGCGCTGAGCCCTTTCGCCACGGCCGCGGCGGAAGCGGATGCACGATCGGCAGCCGCGGCAGCCTGCGCCGCTGCCAGCGACGGTGTAGCCGGTGCGTTCTTCCCGGCTTCTGTCGCCAGCGCCTGGGCCTCTCCCGCCAGCTTCGTCGCTCGTGCCGAGAGAACGGACTTGTCCTCAGGTTTCTCGATTCCCGCCAGCGACACGCCGACACCCGGCCTGGTGAGGTTGACCATCAGCAGCCCGATGACCAGCGCGCAGGTCGTGACGACCTCGAAATAGAGCAGCGACTTCAGCCCGATGCGCCCCACCTGCCGGATATCACCGGTCCCGGCGATTCCGACCACCAGAGTGGAGAAGATCAGCGGCGCAATGATGGACTTGATCAGGTTCAGAAACAGAACCGACAGCGGCTTCATGGCCACACCCCAATCGGGTCGGAGCCACCCGAGCAGGATCCCGAGTCCGAGTCCGATCATGATCCGCCACGTAAGTGAGATTTTCGGCACGCGTCTTTCTCCTCGCGACAGCCACCGCCCAAAAGGGTACCGGCCGCACGCCGTGCGGCCCTACACGTACAGGCGGCCTGAGCTGGCACGACGCCGTGATTGTCATGGACGAGGAAAGGTGATTGCAACAACGAAGGTATGGCGCTGATGAATCGGGTGACCGGGCGGTGGATCCACACCCTCTGCAGACAATTTTACGGTGACGTAGGGCCGCACGGCGTGCGGCCGGTATTCTCTTCGCTGTAGGTCCCAATCACGAAAACATTCGACGGCCCGATCTTGTTGTAAGATCCTCGTCGTCCACACCATCGAGCGGGCGTAGCTCAGTTGGTAGAGTACAAGCTTCCCAAGCTTGGAGTCGCGGGTTCGAACCCCGTCGCCCGCTCCAATTTGAACTCAATGAAACGGCGAGGGTCACCCCTCGCCGTTGTTGTTTTTACCCGATGCCTTCGAAGGAGAGGGAATTCGTGGGCCGAGTACAACCTGACCCCGGTCGACAGGTCACTTTACGACGAAGGGACGGGAAGGAACTCTCTGAACCTGAAACAAACCTTTTTCTGGATGGTCTCTTAAAACCGGTTCAGGATCTTCTGCGCAAGTTCTTTCTGGATGGCTAACGCATCGGCCTCGGCCATCTGGTCGATTTTGGGCCCGCTCAAATTGAGGAGAAAACCTTCCTCCCCTTTGCGTACATACAGGGGCCCGAGCCCGTGCCCTCCGAGAATCAGCGCTTCGTCACCGATTCCGCTGACCGCTTGCGGCTGGTGGGAGCCGGCGGTAGCAGCGCCCTTGATCGACTCCCAACTACCCAAGGTAATGTCTGCACCTGCGGAAAAGTCGGCGGAACTGTAGCCGCACATACCGAGAGTAACGTTCTCGGTCTTTTGGGGAAGCGGCTGTCCCGCCGCAGCTTCCGCATCAGCCCGCGTCAGCAGATCGCAGGCCTTCCGGGAAGTGACAAGGCCGTGAAGCAGCGGATCGTCCGGGATACCGTTTGCGGGAACGCCCGGCACGCTGGTGGTGCCTGCAGTCGCAGTCGCTGTTTCTGTTGAACCTGCAGTCGCTGTTTCTGTCGAAGATGTAGAGCCACCTCGGCAGCCAACCAGGGCGACGACCAAAAACACGACACCCCACCAAAGGGATCTATCTTCAGACTGCACTTCTGTCCGGGTTTTCATTGGCGACGACGGTGACCTCCCGGGCCACCCTCCGTGCAGGCACCGATCCGTTTGGCACTGGTATGCACGGAATTGGAGGACAGGCGCCCCTTGATGGTCATGTCCCCTTCGAAACCCTGCTGCTGGTACGTCACGCTGGCCGTCATCACCGTCTCTCCGCAGGCGACCGAGTAGGAGACTTTGTTTCCGGTCACGTTGTAGGTCTTGACCGTGCATCCCTGCTCCTTGAAGGTCTTCTCGATCAGGGCGCGATCGCCGAAGTTGGCGTTCTCCGGCGTGAAGCACTGGGTCATCGTATGGAACGGCTTCCCGTCTTTTGTCTTGGTCAGCTGGTACTGACCGGGGGTTATGCTACTGGCCGCGTGCAGGGCCGTCGAGAAGACCAACGAGATGAGGCAGAGGACTACGAAAAGCCTGAAACGCAGAATGAGCGGATAGAAGGTCATGGTCCAATCGTACTCCTTACGCTTCCACGTTTCGTTCCGGGTGACGCAGCCTCGGCGAAAGCCATCTCGCATCAATCGACTTCGAACACGCCCGTTACTTCAGAAGTTAGTCGGTATTCTAGCCCGCATTTCTCACAGACTTCTGCTACGGAAGCGGAGAGCGGCCCGTCTGCTTCGTTGCGCGACGTTTTCGCTCCTCGACATAGTGCTGGAGATACCGGCCTGCATCGTTCTGGAATCGAGTGAAAATCCTCGCACCAACCTACTGAGAGAAGGCCGCCTCTACTCAATTCGGACGCTCCGGACCAGTCCCACAGCCAAGGTGAAAGGCTCCCCTTTGCCTCAAGAAAAATGAGTTCGTAAGGAGTTCGTACAGTCAGAAAACAAGGTATTTTTGAGGGTACCGAATTCGTGAAAAGTTCGTGCGGTCCAGCTTGAGACCTGCATCGCCATCTTGCGGCCTGAATCAGCCAATCGCACACGACTGATCGACATCAAGACATCACAGGCAGCCGCATCCAGTAGAGAATGTCGAACGTGAAGAAATTCATGCTTTACGTTGTCCTGGCAATCGCCGCGACCCTGCCCGGTCTGACGATTCGTCTGACCGGAGCTCATCTGCCGACGGTGGCGGCTGCCGCCATTTTTTTCGCTGCGATTTTAGGAGCCGGATTCCTCCTTTCATGGGGAGCGGAAGCGGCCGAAGAGCACGTGTCGCGCGGCCTGGCGGTGGCGGGGTTGGCCTTGGTTACGGTCCTGCCCGAATACGCGGTGGACATTTACTTCAGCTACCAGGCAGGCGCACATCCGGCCTCAAAGTACGTTGGATTCGCCGCTGCCAACATGACGGGCGCAAATCGTCTGCTGGTCGGGATGGGCTGGCCGCTGATCGTTTTGCTCTTCTGGTGGCGAACCAAAAAGCGCGGAGTGCAGCTGTTCCCGCAAAACAGTGCCGAGATTGTTTTTCTCGCGCTGTCCAGTATCTATGCGTTTGTTATCGTGATCAAAGACCGGATCGATCTTTTCGACACAGTCTTTCTGATCGGAATCTTCGCCGCCTACATGTGGCGCCTCGGGAAAATGCCGGCAGCCGATGACGATAATGACGAAGGGTTTGAAGTGGGACCGGCGGCTGTCCTGGCGACGCTGCCGAAGCGACGGCAATATGCCGCAATGGCCGGGCTGGCTGTTTTTGCAGCGTTCGTCATCATCGTGACTGCGGAGCCCTTTGCCGAGTCGTTGATTGCCGCAAGCCGGGTGCTGGGCATCAATGAGTTTCTGGTCATCCAGTGGATTGCACCGCTGGCGGGCGAGTCGCCGGAAATCATCATCGCCATTCTCTTTACTCTCGCCTTACGCCCCACGATCGCGCTGGGCGCCTTGATCAGCGACAAGATCAACCAGTGGACGCTGCTCGTCGGCATGATTCCCCTTGCTTACTCGCTCGGGGCGGGCAGGATTGGCTCGCTGCCGCTGGACTTGCGACAGCGTGAAGAGTTTTTCCTGACGGCTGCTCAATCGCTTTTCGGTCTTGCTCTGCTTCTCTGTTTGCGCCTCAGCTTGAAGAGTGCTTTCGCGTTACTCGCTTTGTTCGTCGCCCAACTCGGTCTCGCCTTCGTCTTTCATAATGACGAGGGCCGCACGATTGCAGTGCTCACTTCCATGGGTTGGCTTTACCTGGTGCTCGCTGCCGGAATTGTCGTTTGGAATCGCCGCTGTCTGATGGAACGGATTCGAGCAGGTCTGCTGGCAAAAGCGGCTTTCGAAGCAGAAAATGAGGCGCGAGCAAACTGAGCGTAATGTCGAAAAAACCCTAGCCGATCTTCGAAGCCAGCCAGAAGAAATAGACTCCTATTGCCAGAAGCGCAACACCGCTCGCTATCTCGGCGACACGTCGAGCGGTCTCCATTCTGGCCAGCCATGCGCCAACCCTTCCGGCGAAGATCCCCATCAGTAGAAACGGTAAACCGCGACCGAACCCGTAGAACAGCGACAGCATCGCCCCGTACAGCGGCTTCCCGATCGCTGCCGTGATCGTGAGTAGCAACAGGAGCGGTCCGGCTCCTGTCGTCACGGTTGCGAATGTGAATATCGAGCCGTAGAGGAAGGCTCCCGACAGGCCTCCTCGCTGATCAATCTCCGGTCGCCAAATTCTTTCACGCAGTCGAGGAACAAGAGCCAGCACTCCGGCTCCTGCGGAAAAAATCGCGGTCAGCAGCGCAAACTCGTAGCTCCAGCGGACGAAGAGCCGGCCAATGTATGAGGCGGTGACTCCTAGCGCCACGATGCCCAGGACCACGCCGATGAAGAACGCCAGCGATAGCACGACCGTCTGTCGCCTTCTCCGTTCCGGCGCGACCAGCTGAATTCTTGATCCGACAAAGCTGACAACCCCCACACCTGCGGGGAAGGTGCATGGTCACGTGCCGGTCGACAGCACGCCGCCGATCAATGCGATCATGAGGGCGATGGCCGGGTACTGCTCCAGTGGCCTGGCAAAGTGTTCGATGTAGTGGAAGGGATTCATCAGGGATAGCCACCGGTGACGGGGGCAGGATGCCCCCGTCGTGGACAGCGAGGCTACTTCACAGCCTGCATTTCTCGTCCGCAGCAGCAGCGCGGCTTCTCGGTGCCGTTGCAACTGGCAGGGGCACCTTTCGTAACTTCGATCTCACAACCGCAGTTGGAGTCGGGACACTTGTAGCGCTCACCTTTTTTGAATGGCATGACTTCCTCCTTTTACGATGCGACACTCCGCCGCCTCGATCCCTTACAACTCAGGCCGTACCATGGTCCGTATTCCCGGTTCGCTTCCGCCTGCTGACTGACGCCTCGATGGCGTCGAGAATCGGGCAGGCACTCGTCGGTCCTTCACCGGAACAGGAGCGGGTGATCTCGATGAGCGCTGTTCGCATCACGCGCAGCGAGGCGATTTTCGTGTCGATGTCGGCGATCTTCGTCTCCGCCTCACTCTTCACATCAGCGCAGTCTCGTCGAGGATCGAGACGTAGTTCGAGGAGCTGCTTGATCTCCGCAAGCGTGAACCCCAGTTCCTGCGCGCGACGGATGAATCGAACACGATCTGCCACGTCGTCCCCGTACTTGCGATATCCCGTCTGTGGTCGTAACGGTTGGGGGATCAGCCCCTTGCGCTCGTAGAAGCGAATCGTTTCGACCCCGACCTCTGCTGCGCCGGCCAGCTCTCCGATCGTCAAGCTCTTCATGCAGCCTCCGATGAACAGGGTAATCTCCGTACCGTGGTACGGAGTCAAGGCTTTGTTGGCCGAGGCCGAGGAGATCACGTGGGCGCCACTCCGCATCTCCATGGAGACCGTCAGTGGGTGCGGTGGTGTGAGGGATCGGAACAGGGGACCATTGATCTTCAAGACCATCGTCCCTCCTCCCGGACGAGTGGCCTGTATTGGCGCAGGGATCGGCGACGTGAGCAAGGCGCGCCGACGCAAGCATAGTGGTGACTACGCTGAGGAGGTGCAACGAAGCTCACGACGTCGAGACCAAGGCAGCTGGTACCAATTCAGCCAATACAGGCCACTACTGCGGCAGGTCCCCCCGAGGCACGTTTGTCGATCAGCCGGAATAACATCACTTCGATGAGCGGCAGCAGAAGCCATTGAAGCAGCGGAAGCGCACCGATACCGAAGAGGATGGGCATCGTGTCGTCATATCGCCACATCCCGCGCCCGAGCGCAAAGCGTTCGTATCCGGCGGTGATCGCGATACCGGTCGCGATGAAGACCGCGGCTGCGACGAGGACCCGGCGGCTGGTTGGCCACTTCGCGCCGCCGCCCACGAGTGCCGCAAGGGTGAATGCAAGCGCCGTGATCACGAGATCGCCAAATGAGGCACGTGCGCAAGTGAGCGTGGCGCGCGACAGCGGAAGTCCCTGCATACTCTCGAACCACTTCGCCTGCATCATCTCCCATGCGAAGTGAAGCGCGAATACCAGCGCAGCAAACGTTGTCCATCGCTTCATCGAGTCAATCCGCGCAGGTGGCGCCACTCAACGGCATCCTACCGACATCCTGAGTAGCAATAGCGGGCTCACTTTCGAACCAGCTTCACGATGCCGACGATGAGAAAAATGGTCAAGAGGATGCCGACGATCATCCACACCCACATCGAACCCATCATGCCTCCCATCATTCCTTGCATCGTTCCACCTCTCGCAACTGATCATGCATTCGTCGCGCCCGGTCCCGCGCGAGTTTTCGACTCGTGAGGAGGTAAGCTCCGTACCTTGAGGTCCCTTCCTGGCCCGTCTATTTGATGGAGTCGAAAGGAGAGACCTGCTGCATCTGGCATGGTGTCTGCGGAAAGGTTCATTCCATCGTAGGCGGAACGACGAATTGAATACATGGACCCTCGGCAGGTTTGTCGCTTGCCAGCAAGATTCTCACTCTTGAGCTTGAAAAAAATATCGATGGCAAATCGCGAGCAGGTACGTCATCCGTTCTGGCGAAAGCTACTCCTGCTCACCCTCTGGCTCGCGCTGGCGCTCACCCTGTTTCTCACTGCTATCGAGGTGCTGGCCCGACGCAATGTCAATGGCGAGATCTCCCGGCGGGCTTATCTCGGCGACCGGCTTTTTGTAAAGACTGCGGGCGCCGGTGATCCGATCGTCTTCATCGCCGGCCTCGAGGGTTCGACCTCGTACTGGGACCACGTCTTCGATCCGCTGGCGCGCAATCACCGGTTGATCTTCGTAGACGCGCTAGGCTTCGGCCGGTCGCCCTGGCCTCGCAAAGCGCCCACGATCGAAGATCACCTGTCAGCCATGCGTCGGACCCTGGTCTCACTGGGCGCGACGGGTCACGTAACGTTCGTAGCCCATTCCTTCGGGACGGTGCTCGCGGCACACTACGCTGCTCAATATCCGGATGATGTCGATCGGCTCGTCCTTCTCGGTACGCCCATTTTCGACACACCGGCCGTAGCGCGCCAGAGGATGAAGGCGATGTCCGGGTTCGCAGCGCTCTACGCTTTCGCTCCCCTTGCGGCCCGCGGGAGTTGCCTTCTCATGGGTTCTCTCCGCCCTTTTCTGACCTGGCTTCTGCCTCGGGTCATGAGCATTCCTCCCAATGTGGCCCGCGATGCCGTGATGCACAACTGGCCGTCGATCGATGGTGCCATCCAGAACATCCTGATGACCCAACCGGTCACCGTCCCTCTCTCGATCATTGGAAAGAAAACCGTCTTCGTTCACGGTCGGGCCGATGATGTCACTCCGATCTCGCACGTTGCCGAGGTCGCCCAGCGAGTCGGGGCGCGTCTGCTCGTGACCGCGAACGATCACCAGGGGTATTTGAAAGAGGGACGATCAACCGTTCTTGCGGCAATTACCGGCGGCACTCCGCTGGGCGGCAGTGTCGCGCAACCGTAGAACCCAGGGACTCTCAGTCCTTCTCGTGATGCTCACAGTCGTCACGCGCAAACCTTCAAAGCCTTCTCTGGCGATGATCGCACCATCACCAGCGCCGCGACAGGGTAAGCCCACCACCAGCCTGCGACGGCGTGGAGCATCAAGCCGGCATACCTGCCACACGGCGAACGACACCAAATTGACCTGAGCGCGTCCCGGATCCCTAACGACACGGTGCCAACGGTTCAATTGAGACCAATTCTTGCAGCGGCAATCCGGTCATGAAGCCCCGGGTTCTGGTGGTTGACGATGACCTTGCGATTCGGACGCTGATCGCCCGGATTCTGGAAAGGAAGGGCGTCGAAACCGAGTGCGCTCAGGACGGAGCCGAGGCGATTGAGAAAATGACCGCCAACCATTACCACGTCGTGGTGCTGGATCTGATGATGCCGAAGGTGACTGGTTTTGAAGTGGTCGAGCATGTCAGGAACAATTTCATCACCCGGCCAGCTATCGTGCTGGTCACGGCGGGCGTCGACGTAGATCTACGGACTCTGGATGGAACAGTAGTCCATTCGGTTGTCCGCAAGCCCTTCGACATTCACGAGCTGGGAGATCTGATTACGGTGACGGCTCAACAAATGATGGAAGCAGAGAAGAGCAGGGACGCGGGTCTGATGCGGGTGATTGAATTCCCGACTAAGTCCCTTGAGAATTAAGAAAAACCGACCAACCGGACCGGAGAAGAGATGGCTGTGAATCGAGATGATTTCAGCAGGCTGATTGCAGACCTTCAACAACAGCGGCGGGTCCTCGAAAAGAACCTCGACGACACGGCCCGGTCCTCCAGATCGACCCAGGAAATCATCGACAAGATCACCGCTTTGAAAGAGCGTGCAGCGAGGCTGGCTGCCAGCACCCCCGTTCCAAAGCCGGGAACGTAAGGCTCCGAGGAGTGATGGTCATGGAATGAGGCGGGCCATCGCTGGAGGGACCGCCCCTACTCGCTTTCCGGTGCCCCTCTGCGTAGGGATCGGTCCTCGCCTGACAATCGGCGTTAAGAATGATTTTCCGGACCTTACCCCAAAGCTCGACTCTGACCCCAAAGCCTACGGCGTTAAGTTCAATCTACAGACCCTCAAGTTCTGATGATGTTGGGGGAGGGGCTGGAGCGTATCAAGGAAGGGGCGGGCGGTATGGCTTGATGCGAGGGTGGACGCTGAGACGATCAATCTCCGACCAGTGTGCAGGTGTGAGGCAGGGTAATGCAGTACTGGTTCGAATAGCCGAACTGAACGATGGTTCCCGTGAATGCTCCGCGATCGGAGAACTTTCCCATCGGTACGGTTACCTCAAGTTGGGAGCCCAGCTTTCGAGCCCGGAAGCCGATTCGGATGTGCTGCGCCCGTTGATTGGTCATTTCGACGTCGTACAGTTTTCTTCCCCCGCGGCTGCGGATGACAACGCGGTATGGCCCGGTCTCGGGAGTGAGGTCCGCCCGGTAAACCTGGATCATGATCTCCTGATTCTCCTTTTCCTCCGCCACAGCGCCTGTCCCATGGGCACAACCGAGAAAGAGAAAGCAGATTGCCGTGAGTGTGAGCTTGTTCATTGCGCCTCCGATGCCGAAGATATTCCGTTTCCTCTCATCTGCAAATCGAATCGCGTGCGAATGGTCTCAAGAAAGATCGCCACCGCGCCGGGCCTGCGGGGAATAGTTATCTATTTGCTCCCGTTCGACTCGTATATACTGCCCGAACACATCAGCGACTTTCATCGCCGATGAAAAGAGCAAACCTGCCGTGAGGTAGGGACGCAAAGCATGAAGTCCCGGTGAACCGGGATGGTTCGGCTGCCATTGGAGCAAGCATGAGGTTTTCGCTGAAGAACGCTGAGTCACTTTCCTCCCAGTCACTGCCCCTGTGTCTCTTCCGCTCGCTTCGCTTCCTCCTCCTACGAATTGACGCGTTCCTACGGTGCGGAATCTGCACTGTAGAACGGGTTACGAGCTCCCGCTGTTGCCGCTTGGAGGGTTCCATGTCTCAGCCGCTGGTCCGAAACCGGAAGCAACTCTTCATCTCTACTGCGATCCTTCTCTCGTCGACGATGCTGTTCGCGCAGTCGCCCCGGTCCGAGGTGCACGGGCCGGTGAGGTTCGATATCTCGCCTCCGCTTCGGGATTTGGCGAAGGACGCGCTAAAGCCGTCAGGACCGCCCCACCTGCAGCCCGAGCCAGGGCCAACCCCTTGGTTTGGTGGCGGTCCGACCGGTACGCCCGATCCGCTCGTGGTTGGTCGCAGCGGGAAGGCGATGACTTCTCAGCTTGCCGCCACGGTCGGGGCGAACTTCGACGGCATCAGTGATGGGGCGAACGGCTTCAACGTAACTTCGGCCCCGCCTGACACAACGGGAGACATCGGGCCGAATCATTACGTGCAATGGGTAAACTCGAGTTACGCCATCTTCAGTCGGACTGGTACGGTTTTGGTTGCTCCGACGGTCGGGAACTCGCTGTGGTCGGGGTTCGGCGGAATCTGCCAGACCAGTAACGACGGGGATCCCTTAGTGAAGTATGACCGCCTCGCCGATCGGTGGGTTTTGACGCAGTTCGCGGTGCCAGCAGGCGCAAACTCGCAATGCATCGCCATTTCGCAGACGGCGGATCCTACTGGTAGCTACTACCGCTATGAGTTCTCCCAGCCGAACTTCAACGACTACCCCCACATGGGTGTCTGGCCCGATGCCTACTACATCACCTACAACATGTTTTCAGGGAACACTTTTGTGGGAACGAGAGCATGCGCGTATGACCGGACCATGATGTTGGCCGGACAGACCGGCGCAGGGCTGGAGCAGTGCGTTCAGCTTGCGAATACTTACGGAAGCCTGCTTCCTTCCGACTGGAACGGCGCGACGGCGCCTCCGACCGGAGCGCCGAATTATCACTACAACTTCTCAACCCTTTCGGCGTTGAACTATTGGAAGTTTCATGTCGACTGGGTCACTCCAGCCAACACGACATTCGGAACGGGCACCAATGCGCCTGATGGGACCGTTGGCGTTACTGCATTTGTACGCGCGTGCAATGGGGGAACCTGTGTCCCTCAGCCCGGTACGACGCAGAAGCTCGACTCCCTTGCGGGCCGACTGATGTACCGCGTCGGCTATCGCAAGTTCCCAACGTATGAGGCGTGGGTGATCAGCCACAGCGTTGATACACAAGGGACGGGGACCGGCATTACCGGCATCCGCTGGTACGAGCTGCGGAACGCTGGTGCGACCGGCGCCGCTCCGGCAAAGTTTCAGGAAGGGACCTTCTCGCCGGACAGCAGCTATCGCTGGATGCCGAGTATCGCTATGGACAAGGCCGGGAACATCGGCGTCGGATATAGCGTCAGCAGTTCAGCAGCTGGAGACTTCCCCTCGATTCGTGCCACTGGCCGCGTCCCCGATGACGCGGCAGGAGCGATGCAATCCGAGCTCTTGCTTCAGGCGGGTGGCGGGTCGCAGACGACGACTCTGAACCGTTGGGGCGATTATTCGACGATGCAGATCGACCCCACGGACGACTGCACCTTCTGGTTCACAACCGAGTATCTCAAGGCTAACGGCACGTTCAACTGGAGCACCAGAATCTCCTCGTTCAAGGTCACGCCATCGGCTCCGACGGGTGTGACGATCGACGACACCACGGTCGTTGGTCAGATCACGGTCAGCTGGACCGCCGTCTCCAATGCGACCAGTTACACAGTCACCCGCTACGCCGGTGGGGTGTGCGGTGCCGGGACACCGACGACATTCACGGTGGCTGGCGGAACAAACTCCTACACCGATACGTCAGTTGTCGGCGGTCAGACCTACTCCTACAACGTCACCGTGACCACAGCATGCGCGACCTCGGCGGCCTCCTCGTGCGTAAGCGGAACCGTGAGCTGCACGCCCCCATCGGTCCCCGGCAGCGTCAACGCTCAGCCGACGGCTCCGAATGAGATCACGATCAATTGGGCGGCGAGTACGCCGATCGCTCCGACCACCGGCTATCGCATCTACCGCTCATCATCGGCCTGCCCAACGGCAGGTAGCCCGTACGCGACGGTCGGCGTGGGAGTGACGACATATAAAGACATCGCGGCCACCGCGCCAGCGAAGTATTTCTACACCTTAACGGCGATCTCAGGTTCGTGCGGGTCGGCGATGTCCTCTTGCGTGAACGCGATTGCCTACGGGGACTGCAAGCTTGCGCCGACGTTCGCGGGGCTCGGAACGGCGACGGCGAGTGCTGCCTCGACCTGCGGGGTAGACCTGAGTTGGGCAGCGGCGACCTCGAATTGCGGCGGAACGATTAGCTACAACGTTTACCGCAGCACGACGAATGGGTTTACTCCTGACGCTTCGAGCTGGATTGCGTCGGGAATCAGCTCTACGACTTATACCGATACAAATAGTTTGACGGGGCCTGGACAATATTTCTACATCGTTCGAGCTGTCGATTCGAAGAATAACGAAGATTCGAATCTGATCCAGAAGCCGACGATTGCCCCGGGTGTCTCGCCGTCGGCGGGCTGCAATTCTGCCCCGTACGACGTTCAGTCGTTCACCGTCACGTCGACTGGCGATGCCGCTACCGGGACGAACACGATTGAGTGGTGGAATCCGTCAACGGCCTCAGCCGGTAGTACGGTGACGATCGTTTATCGAACCGATCGAAAACCGACTGCCCCGACCGACACAGCGGGATGCCCTGTTGGAGAACAATGCGGCGTCGCTTTGAGTAACCGTGCTGTGACCGCGGGCAGCGTCGATTTCTTCGTGCACACCGGACTCGTTCTCGGAAAGAACTACAACTACGGGATTTGGGTGAAATATTAGCCGCGACTCACGGCCAGGACATCGGAGGGCATACGGAATGTCTGAACATACTATGAAAACGTGGAAGGCGGCGGTGATACTCGCGGTCACTTGTCTTATCTCTGCCTCGAAGCCTGTGTTTGCGGCCGCTTGCAACAACACCGCGGTGACTGCGTCCACTACTCCGGGACAAGTCGTTCTCAACTGGACGACTACGAGCGGCGCCACCTACAACATTTACCGGCAGGTCAGCGGCGGAACTTGCGCCGTGTCGACCACGGGCTTGCTCTTTACCACCGGCTCTGGAACCAGCAGTTACGCTGACTCGACTGCCGTTTCCGGGACTTCGTATTGCTACACGGTGGAACCTTCATGCAATACCAATAGGGCCTCTTTTACTTCCATCTGCACGGCGTTGGGCTCGGCAGCGGGCGTAACGGCGAATACGTCGACCCCGAATCAAGTGACGATCACATGGACGGTGGTTGCAGGAGTGACGTACGACGTCGTCCGCGTTAGTGGCAACGTTGCTTGCCCGTTACCGTCGCCTACGACGTTAACGACTGGAAACACGAGCGGGACGTACACCGATGGGACGGGGGGAACAGTCCCTGGCGGTACGGTGTACTCGTACGCCGTAATCGCGAAGAAGGGCTGCGCGACGGCGGCGCAGAGTTGCGTTAGCAACGTCACGGTTACCGGCGGTCCCGGTCTTTCTTCGAATGGTAAGTTCTCCTCCGGCAGGCCACAAAACACGACCGGCACGGGCTCCGGATCTGTTCGATGGGGATATCAGACGTCCGCCTCCACCATGTCGTTCCCCGGCGTCGGTTCGGTCTATGTAACGTCGAACGACCGCGTGGTGCACTCGATGATGGGAACCGCCGGCGCAAGCGACTCGGGAACGTGGCCAGGCAATGTTCTGAACACCACGCCCAAATGGAAGCCATACATTCTGAACGCTCCTTCGCAGAACCGTCCCGTGATTCCCTCGCTCACCTTTGCCGGGCACACGAAGGAGATCTACATCGGGGGGCAGGACGGCAACGTCTATTGCATCGACGGGCTCGACGGTTCTCTCATCTGGAAGACGGCAGCTCCGCTCGGAGATATCGTTCAAGGCTCGCCCATCGCGATGCTTCAGAAGTACGGCAATTCATTCAATGCCGTTTTCGTCGGCGTTCGCAACAACAACGGTAGTGGCGCCATTTACGCTCTGGATCCATTCACCGGGGCGACTCTGGGGACTCCATTTACTGGCGACCTCGCATTCGGCGGAAACCTCGGCGTAGTGCTCGGTTATGGTATTGCTGAGAAGGCAACCAATACGATTTACTTTGCCTCTCGTCGGAACCTGAACGGCGGAGGAAGCGCGAATACAGTTTGGGCTCTCAGTCTCAAAGACACGAGCGGCTTCGTTCCAACAGGAGGTGTTGCGGCCACATTCGGCAGCTTCGCCACGAAGTGGGCGAAAGCAGCGAAGGACATCGATGGCAGCCCCGCGCTTCGCAGCGGCCGGCTGTACATCGGCAACGACGTCGGTGAGATCTACGCCTATCGCGCAAGCGATGGTCAGGCAATCTGGTCCCAGCAGTTCGCAACGAATGACGGGCCGGTCAAGTACAACGTGGCGTACGACTGGACTTCGTCGGCGACCAATCAGCGGCTGTTCTTCTCTACGACAAACACCGTGTGGTGTGTGACCGATCCGTGGGATGGAGTAGCTGCGCCGCTACCGGTGAACACGAGCGCGCTGGCGGCTACGTGGAGCACGACCGCGGTCAGTTCGCCATCGCCGATCAATTTCAATGGATCATATTTGCTGGTCGGCTCGGGGGATGGGAACCTGTACAAGTTCACAAGTCCGGCGACGAGCAGCGCGATCACGGCGATGACGTTGGAAACGGGAAGTGTTGCAACGGTAGGTGGTCCATCGATCGACAATGGCCCGGGGCTGGCGTACGTCGGCAACGACGCAGGGAAAGTCTTCGCGATTGTCCCGTAGGCTCAGAGGAGAGGAATCAAATGAAAAGGATCATTCTTGGTTGCGTCATCGCTCTGGCGAGTTTCACGGCTCCGCTGTTCGCGGGAGAGAAGTGCGTGGCTCTCATGGCTAGCTCGCCGCAAGCGGGAGGCAACGAGGCTAGCACGTTCTCGGTAACGCAGATTCTCGACATCGAGCTGACGGCGATGTTTCCGAAGTCGGCGGCAAATAAACTCATTGGTTTGCATGTTGCCGAGATTCGGATCTACACGCCGAAGCATTCCCTGTATCAGTCGATCTCGCTCCCGTTTTCGGCAGATGCAAAAAGGAAAGGCGAGAAGCACCGGCTGCAGAATTATCCGGAGCTGGTGCCGCTGAGAGTTCTTCGGGATCTGAGCGGTTCTGGTAAGCCGTACCTTGGGTTGACGGCATCGCTCCCAGTCGCGGGAACCCCAATTTTGATGAATTCAATGTACGGGACCTGGAGCGCGGAAGCGTTTCTCGATGGCGAGCCTTTTGCTTGCAGTCCCAGTGTAAAGTTCGCGATCAATCAGTAGAACAACGACTACCGTCCAAATACCCTTGCGGCCGCCCCATCGGGCGGCCGTCAGTTGTTTGCGGCAAGAAATACCAGCTGCGTGCTGGCAGGACGACAAATGGCCGAACCCCAGAAAGACACTCAGGCGGAACCGAAGAAGTACGAGAGCCCTCGTATCATCTGGGAAGAAGAGATCGAGCTTCGTGCGCTGGCTTTTCAATGTGGGAAGCAACTGGGCGAGCCTACCGTAGAGTGTGCTGCCAACTCCGGAGCGAGTTAGATGCACGTCGCCTCTGGAATCGCCTGGCAGGTGATCGACGGAGAAGCATTCCTGGTGGACCTCGACTCTGGACGATCGCTCGGTCTGAACGCGACTGGGACACTGGTCTGGACGAGTCTTGATGAAGATCTCGAGGACATCGTTTCAAAGGTGACGGCTGAATTCGGCGTCGCTTACGACGAGGCAAAACGAGATATCACCCAATTCATCGAGGTTCTAAAGAAACGCGGTCTGGTAAAGGCCGACTGAAGGGAATTCGCTTGTCCGAACGTGCTCGTCTTCTGAGTCAGGCTACAAAGGCTGCGCAGCCGCTGTCCGCGTACCTCGAACTCACATACCACTGCAATTGGCGATGTGTCTTCTGCTACAACCCTCGCCACTTCGATTTGAAACGGATGTCGGCGGCCCGGTGGATAGAAGTGCTGGATGACCTGCGCACTCTGGGAACGTTGAATGTCGCGCTCACCGGAGGCGAACCGCTCACACATCCGGAGTTTTTCGACATTGCCGAGGCGGCCCGCAATCGACACTTTGTACTTCGCATATTTACAAACGGCAGTCTCGTTACGAACGAAAACGCTGACCGCATCGCGAGTCTCTCGCCGTTTTTCGTTGAGATGAGTCTGCACGGTTC
>DASZZV010000105.1:0-1719 GCA_035544835.1 Thermoanaerobaculia bacterium | reverse complement strand
AGCTCCAAGACTCCACACCGCAAGGCCCCCTCCCAGATCCCTCGCTCGACGCTCGGGATGACACCCTGGTTTCTTTCACTCAGACGCCGCGCTCCGCGGTCAATCGCTCGGGATGACACATCAGGGAACCCGCGTAAATACAGGGAGTTTCCTAGAAACTGTGTCCGATGCTCGCGCCTTGAGGATCCTCGGAATCGTCGGTCACACGCCTCTAGCGTCGCTTCGTGAGCCGTTGTTCCGGTTACGTGCCTGATCTTGCTCGGAAAGCGAGGTAGGCAAAGATAACGACGACGATCAAGAGAGCGATTCGACCAACTCCCATCATGCGCGTGTGAGCGACGTGTCGCGTTCCCTTCGGTTTTATGCCCGTCACCGCGGCAACCGCCGCGATGATCACTGCGAGACCAAGCCAGACAAGCCAGTTCATGTGAGGTAGTCTCAGTACAAGATACGAGCCAGTCACCAATAGTCGCTATTCTCGAAGCAAGACTAAAGACCTGGCCCCTCGAGAGTTTGATGAGGTTTCGCCCATGAGTGTTCTGCAGGTTTCACACTACCGCCTCCTTCAGAAGCTGGGATCCGGGTCGGGTGGAGAGGTGTATCTGGCCGAGGATGTCCGGCTTCGCCGAAAGGTGGCGCTCAAGCTCGTGCCGAATCCTACGGTGGAGTGTCGTGAGCGTTTTCTTCAGGAGGCTCATTGCGCTTCGGTGATCAACCATCCGAACGTTGTGAGCGTATTCGACGTCGGCACCTCCGATGACTACTGCTACATCGCAACGGAGTTTGTTCAGGGAGAGACTCTCCGCAGACGTTTGAGACACGGGCGGCTGCCGGTCATCGACGCGCTGGAGATCACGCAGGCCGTCGCGGAAGCGCTGGCGGCGGCGCACGAATTATGGATCGTGCATCGCGATATCAAGCCTGAGAACATCATGGTCAGGCCGGATCACCGGGTGAAGGTCCTCGACTTCGGAGTCGCCAAGCTCAGCGTCGGGGGCGAGGTCGTGGATCCACTGCTCCAGAGAATCGAGATCGCCGGGACCATCGGCTACCTCTCACCGGAACAGGTGCGCGGGGACCTGGTCGACAATCGTTCCGATCTCTTCAGTCTCGGTGTCGTTTTATACGAGATGCTCGTCGGCAGGAATCCCTTCGAAGGCTCCACGACCATTGATGTCCTGGCAGGGATCGTCGAAAAGACCATCCTCTCGTTGCCCGAATATATTTCTGAAAATCTTTGTCACATCGTCCAGAACTGTCTGAAGAAGAATGCCTGGGAGCGATATCAGACGGCCAGCGATCTGGTCGCCGATGTGCGGAAGCTCCGCGATGGATTCACGATGGCAGGGGGAGGGGGAGTACCCTGAAGGAGCCCCGGGTGGTCGAGCGATAGTTCGGAATCATCGGCCCGCCTAAGATGTGACTCTCTTCTTTCTTTACCATACTGATCGGTATTGACATCGGCGGTGTTAGGCGTTATTGTTCCATACGTATCGGTATGGTAAAGAGACTCCCACTCCTCTTCTTGTGCATCGTCGCTGCTCTCTCCGCGCACGCGCAACGCCGACGCGGCGTGAGTCCGCCGTTGGGCTGCTCCTCGGCAATCCTCGCCGAAGCCGCAGTGTCGGAGGTGGCGTCCGTGGACGGGATGCTCTACTACTCGGACTGGGGAACGCGCGGCGTCTGGAGTGTCCCGAAAAGCGGCGGCTCGCCGAAGAT
>DASZZV010000104.1:0-25708 GCA_035544835.1 Thermoanaerobaculia bacterium | reverse complement strand
AGCTGATCGGCGCCGGTCATCCGATTCTCACCTTCGAGCTCGATAACTTCACCGAGAGCCAGCTGATGCCGCGTCACTGGAAGCGCGTCAGTGAGAAACCGACTCCGGGTGATCGTGTGGAGACGCACGGCATCCGCGCCTGGGCGGTGGGTCAGGCTGTCACCTTCCGCGAGGGGGTGGCTCACGTGGCACGTCACGCACGTTCCGACCGCTGGCCGGAGTTTGCCGACATGAGCTGCGCAAACTGCCATCATGCCCTCAACGGCGGTGAATGGCGTCAGGAGCGTGGCTACAAACTGCGCGCCGGTCTTCCGCAGTGGAGCCCGCAGCGCTACGCCGTCTTGAGGAACCTTGTTCAGAACGTTGCTCCGAACGAGAGTGCGGGGCTGGAGCGCGATGTCGCTACGCTGGCCGGGGCCGTGGCAAAGATGAGTGCCACGCAGGACATCATTTCCGCCGCGAGTTCGATCGACCGCACCATGACGCGAGTGATCTCGAAAGTCGACACCACGAACTGGAACGAAGCCCGCATCCGCAGTCTCATGAGTACCATCGCCCGCGACGGTGACTACTATCGTTTCGCCGATCGCCAATCCGCCGAGCAGGCCACATACGCTCTGGTCAGCCTGAGCAGCTATCTGGTGAAAGCCAACCCGCGCCTGGTGCGGAGCGACATGATGAAGACCGTCGACCAGCTCTACAAGCAGCTCGAATCACTCAAATACCCCGACGAGTTCGATACCGCAAAGTTTACGGCAACGATGCAGAAGCTCGATTCGCAGGTTCGCTGAAAGTTCTTCGAAGGGAAATTCGGAAAGCCCTCTTCGGAGGGCTCTTCTGTTTCTGCAGGCGCTCGCCCCACTCACTTCTGCGTCAGTCCGGCCATCCAGTTCGTCACGAGGGTCACCGGGACCCTGGTTGGATCCTCGACTGGTTGATCGACCAGAAAACGCTGGCCATCCGCTGAGGGCTGATAGAAAGCGCCGGGCAGGCGGAAAAGCTCTTTCGGCGGAGCGGTGTCCGAGGTCAGGTCGACGCTCATCAGAACGCGGCTCGGCGTGACGTAGTACAGCTCTTTCCCCATTTGCGACCAGCTTGCAATCGTTCCCCCGGTGGTTGATATCTGTCGTCTCCCTGCGTGCGTGGGAAATTCTTCGACATAGATCTCGTTTCGTCCCGACTCGTCGGAGGTGTACGCGATCCTCGAGCCATCGGGCGAGAACGTGGCGGTCGATTCGTTGAAGGTCGTGGAGAGATAGGGAGTGACCTGTCGGGTACGCGTCGAAAAAATCGAGACGTCGCTGCCGATGCGCTGAGAGAAATCGAGCGCTACGAATTCTCCCTTCGGCGACCAGCTCGTCGGGTATGAGCCCTGCGGCGTATGAAATACCTGTCGCACACTCGAGATGTTTGCTGGTTGAAGAAGATATGGATCTCCCAGTCCGGTCCGCATGGAGGTAAACATGATCGAGACCCCGTCGGGCGACCAGGCCGGGGAGAGGTCGCTGGCAGGGTCGACGGTCAGGCGCGTGGTGATATGCCGGGCGAAATCAAGGAGCCAGAGATCATCGCTGCGGCCATCGGCGTCGATGCCTTCGAAAGCCACGCTGCGGCCGTTTGGCGCAAGCTGGAAAAAACCGAGGCGTCGAGGCTCCGAGACAAATTCCTGTGATCGGCCCTGGCGGTCCACCCAGGCCAGGCGCTCGGACGTCGAGGACGAGCGGTACGTGAGTCGTCCGGTGCTCGACGCGCTGAATTCGTAATGGTGATTTGGGCCATTCGAAGCAATCTCTCCGGCTACGACCTGCCCTTCGCCCAGAAGCGCGAGTCGTTTTTCGTCCAGACGCTGCGCGAATAGCGAGCCGCCACGGACGAACAGGATGTATCCCGGCTTGACGTACAGCGCATTCGTGATGGCCTGGGTGAGGTCGCGGGCATCATCGCCGCGCAAGGAAGCTACCCTGAGATGGTGGTCCTCGGAGCGCCAGGCGTCTCCCAGAAAGATGAAGTGCTGGCCATCCGGAAGAAAGGCCGGCCACCTGTGTGACTCTTCACGAGGTCCCAGATGGGTGAATGTCTGAGGGGTTCCGCCGGACGCATTGATTTTCGACAGCGGGCCCAGCCCGTCGGCGGCAAAGACGATCACCCCTTGTTCGCTCCACGTTCCACCGAAGGGCTGCGGCGCGTCACACAGGATTTGCGGAGGTCCGCCGGTGATGGCCACCCGCTTGAGTTTTCCTTCGGCGAAGAAGCCGACGTTCGCTCCGTCGGGTGACCAGAAGGGAGTGGCCGCACCCTCCGTTGCTGGAAGTTGCCGCGCGTCAGCGGAGTCGATCGAACGCAGCCAGAGTGATCGTCGCGTGCCGGAGTAGGTGATGAACACCGCCAGCTTTCCATCAGGAGAGAGCGTCACACTGTCGTAATACTCGATGCCGGGGGCGCGCGGCGCCGGAAACGACACCACCAGATGTGGCTCGGGCCTGGCGCGCCTCAATGCCAGCGCCGACAGACCCGCCAAGGCGATCAGGCAACCCGCCGCAAGGATCCAGATGGCGCGACCAGTTCGAGTAGAAACCGCCGTTCCCTTCCCCGTTTCTTTCCCCGTCCACCGCAACTCCTCGGCGATGTCATGCGCGTTCTGCCACCGCTCGGCGGGATCCTTTTCGAGACACCTGGCGATGACATGTTCGAGCGCCGACGGCGTAAGCGGCTGCACTTCGTGGATGGGTCGTGGCTGGCCTCCGACGATATGAGCAATCAGCGAGGTCCGCGTCTTCCCTTCGAAAGCCCGCTTCCCTGTGGCCATCTCGTAGAGCAGGACGCCGAGGGCGAAGATGTCGGTGCGGGAATCGGCTTCAGTTCCTTCGAGCTGTTCGGGCGCCATGTACTGAAACGTTCCGAGGATCGTTCCTTTTTCCGTCAGCGGCCTGTTGCTTCCGATGTGTGCGGTAACCTCGCTGTCGGAAAGGGTTACTGCGGACTGCGCCGGTTTCGCCAGGCCAAAGTCGAGCAGCTTGGCCCCGCTTTTCGTAATCATGATGTTGCCGGGCTTGAGATCGCGATGGACGATCCCGGCCTGATGTGCGGCACCGAGCGCATCGGCGATCTGAGCCCCGTATCGGAGAACATCGGGAAGGGGCAGCGCTCCTCGAGTCAGGCGATCGGCAAGCGACTCGCCCTCGAGCAGCTCCATCACCAGGTAGTCGTCGCCCACGTCGTAAAGCGTGCAGATGTGCGGATGATTGAGTTGAGAGATCGATCTCGCTTCACGTTCGAAACGGCTCCTGAATTGCGGGCTGGCGGCAAGCTCGCGCGAAAGCACCTTGATGGCCACGCTTCGATCGAGCCGGGTATCGCGAGCTTTCCATACCTCGCCCATCCCTCCCGCGCCGAGACGCGATACGACCTCGTACGGCCCGAGCCGGCTGCCGGTGTTGATCATCATGAAGAGAGCGATTATCCCATGGAGCACTCTGCACTGCGGATCGGAAGAAGGGGAGTGAGACCGTTTCGACGCGAGAGAATCACTTCGATCGGGGTGGCTCTACTTCCCACGAAACTGAAAAGAAATCCAGCCGAAATTGGGGTCTGGTCTGGAAACCCAACTCCGACGACTGGTCGTTGCCAGGCGGTTCAGTGCGTTGAGTCTTCGAGGTGTTCAACGCGCGCTCGAAGGTCGGCGAGCGTTTCGTCGACTGTGCGCTGGCTCTCCTCGAGTGCACGAACGCGACGATGGAGCTCATCGTGCGAGAACTTGATCATGGCCTGTGTCTCAGCGAACCCGCGGCGCACTTCGTCGCGAATGTCGGCAGCCTCGCGGTCGAGCTTCTCATTGACCTGCGCCACAGATTCAGCGACAACTCGGATCTCGTGGCGCGTCGCTTCGTTGCCGACGTCGAAGTGCCGCCGGGTCTCCGTGTGGGCAACGGCGTTTTCCTCGCGCATCGCGTCGAGCAGGCTTTTCAGATCCTCATCGGTCATCACAGCATTCTACCCCCAGTACCAGGGTCGGCCTTCGTTTCGCGGCCAGTGCGAAAGGCGGCTGGCTGGGGAATTCGGCGCTCGAACTGGTCAGCACTCGAATTTGATGGCGGGACGATTGACTGAGTCCAGACCTGAAGTCTCAATACTCTCCTGCGGTCCGTTGCCTCCGCTCACGAGCCGCGCCTGATCTGCTGGATGATCGAATCGAGCGCTTGAAGAAAGCGGGAGCTGTCTTTCTTCTGAAAGGGGGCCGGGCCACCGGTGATCGTGCCGGCATCGCGGAGGCCAGCCATCAACTCGCGCGTCGCGAGTGCATTGCCCACGTTGTCTTCGGTGAATGCTTTCCCGGTCGTGCCGAGCACGCAAGCGCCCTTGAGCAGGCACCGGGCGGCGAGCGGGATATCGGCGGTGATGACGATGTCGCCCTCGCCGGCGTTAGCGGCGATCCAGTCGTCTGCCAGATCGAGACCCTCCGGTACGATCACGAGATTGAAGGTTGCGTCGGAGGGAATGCGCATCGTCGAGTTTGCCACCAGCGTGACCAGCAGACCGTACCGTCTCGCCACGCGGTAAACTTCATCCTTTACCGGACAGGCATCAGCATCGATAAGGATGTGCAGCATCGCTCGAGCATCTTCCCTCATTTGAAAGGCACCGCGTGGGGACGGAGCTTCGCATTTCGGTTGTCCTAACGGCGGCGCGGCTGGTGCAGCGAAAAAATCAGGCAGGCTTTACAATTGCGACAGAACCTGGTGCAACATTGGTGATGGCGGTCCTCAACTGAGGAAGCAGTGGTTGTAGATGAGGCAAACGTGTGTCCATCGAAGCGATGACGACTACGCCGATATCAAAACCAGGGAGGTTCTGCTGATATTGAAGATGTTGATCGGCCGTTACGAGTACGTCGAAGGTCTGCGACGCGCGGCGCAATAACTCGCCGTTTTGAACGGACGCCCACCCTTCTTCCTGCTCCGTCCGAATCTCAAATTCCGGCAAATCACGCCGGAGTTGCCGTGGCATGTCTTCATCGAAGAGAACACGCCTCACGCGATCTGAGCCAGCGCGGCGCGACCGGCTTCCTCGAGAAACGCGACAGCTTGCTCGCGACTGACGCTCGGGAAGTTGTCGAGAAACACGTCCAGGCTATCGCCACCTTCGATGTAATCCAGGAGCGTGCGAACCGGCACACGCGTACCGACGAAGACCGGATCGCCACTGTGGATGTCGGGGTCTGAATGGATGATCGACTTGAGGTCTGCCATGCGCTACCTAAATAGATTGCGAAAGAATACGACAGCACCCCGCGTACCGCAAAGACCGATGTTTCCTCGGCGCCGCGCCGCTCCCTCGCCTTTGGGACTTCGTTGGGGTCAACTGCAGGTGCGACCCCCATGACCCAATCTCCGGACCTGACCCTGAAAATTACTGAAGACTTCCGAAGGTTCCCGTCGGGAAGGCTTCCCGTCGTAGACTTCCTGAGGTGAAGGAGAGATCACTGCTGCTGGCGTCTGCACTTCTGTTGCTAGTCACGCGACCGGCCCGTGCCGAGGATTCTTTCACCGTGGATGGGCTGGCGCTCAACGCGGCCGGCCGGCCCTTTCCCGGAGTTGTCCGGCTCATCGCAATCGACGGCATTGGGGTCGCCCGCGAGGTCAGGACCTCGCCGCGCGGCGCGTACTCGTTTGGGAAGGTCACGCCGGGGCGATATCGACTCGACCTTCTCGTCGAGAGAACCGCCGTCGGATCGCAGCCGGTTTCCATCGAAGGAGACGCGCACATCAATCTGAAGGGACTTCTCGAGACTGCCGGTGAAGAGATCACGGTCACGGCCACGGGAACGGAAACCCGGCTCGCCGACACGCCGGCCAGCATCGTGATCGTGACCCGTCGTGATCTGGAGCGATCGGGTGGTGTCACTCTCGACGATGCGCTCAGGCAGATCCCGGGGTTCACGTTGTTCCGCAGAACGGGAAGTCTCGCTGCAAATCCCACTACCCAGGGTGCCTCGCTGCGTGGAATCGGGGCCAGCGCTGCCAGCCGCACCACGGTTCTGGACGACGGTGTTCCGCTCAATGACGCCTTCGGCGGCTGGGTCTATTGGGGGCGAGTGCCGAGGGCGGCAATCGATCGGGTGGAAGTCCGTCGAGGCGGAAGCTCAGAGTTGTTCGGGAGTGCTGCCATGGGCGGGGCCATCAACCTGTTTCGCGCCGGCAAACAGACTTCGTCCACCAGTGTCGATTTCTCTTATGGTGAGTTGCAGACCGGAACGGCCTCATTCGCCACATCCGGTTCACACGATCGCTGGTTCGGAGCGCTGGCGGGCGAATCATTCGGAAGCGATGGTTACTTCCTTTTGAGAAATCCAGACCGCGGTCAGGCCGACCGGCCGGCCGGCTCGACACACCATTCACTCGACGTTACCGGCGGAGTCAACGCCGGAACCGGTCGTTATTTCATACGCGCTGGTCTTTACGATGAATCGCGCGCGAATGGAACGCGCCTGCAACACAACAGGACCGATCTCAGGCACGCCACCCTCGGCGCTGACTGGCATTCCGGAGTCACCACAGCGACGGCCCGCCTTTTCAGCACTGACCAGGACTACGAGCAGACGTTTTCGTCGCTTTCAGCCGATCACAATTTCGAACGTCTAACACGTCGGCAACGCGTTCCTTCCAGCTCAGTCGGACTCAATGCCCGCTTTTCGACAGCGCTGTCGGAACATCTGGTCATCGTCACGGGAATGGAAGGGCGCGAGTTGAGCGGCTCGAGTATTGAGCGCTCCCCATCAGCGCGTGGCGAAACTGTGCAGAGCGCTGGTGGAAAGCAGATGACGGGAGGCCTGTTTGGTGAGCTGCTGTTCGCGCCGGTTGCACCGCTATCCATATCGGTGGCAATTCGCGAAGACTTCTGGCGAAACTTCGATGCCTTTCGGGCCGATGGTCCGCGCCGAGCGCTCGCCACTAGAAGTGATAGTTTTTTCAGCCCGAGAATCTCGGCGCTCTTTCACGTCACCGACCGTGTCGCTGTGAATGGCACCGGGTATCGCGCCTTTCGAGCTCCGACCCTGAATGAGCTCTACCGGTCCTTCCGTGTCGGAAACGTCGTCACGCTGGGGAACGAGGATCTGGAGGCGGAACATCTCGAGGGAGCAGAGATCGGCACCATCGCTACCTCCGCCGAGGGAAAGGGCAGCGTACGGGCCAATGTGTTCTCGATGCGCGTTCTGAACACCATTGCCAACGTCACCACTTCGATGACTCCCTCATTGATTACGCGGCAGCGGCAGAATCTCGGTCGAACACGCACCGATGGATTGGAGATTGACGCCTCCTGGCGAGAAGCGGCGTGGAGCATGTCAGCGGGCTATCTCTTTTCGAATGCACGCGTGAGGAGTTTCCCGGCCGCGCCGGAGCTGGAAGGGCTGCGGCTGCCCCAGGTCCCGCGAAGTCAGATCTCACTGCAGGGAGCTTTCGATTCCGGAACCTACGGCCAGCTCGCGCTGCAGGCTCGTTGGGTAGGGCAGCAGTTCGATGATGATCAGAATCAATTGGCGCTTCGGAGCTTCGTTTCGGTCGACGCAAACTTCAGCCTGCCGGTCGGGCCGGGTCTGCGGTTGTACCTGGCCGGCGAAAACGTTTTCGATCGACGCTACGACGTCGGACGAACCCCGCAGTTGACGCTGGGTCCGCCGCGCATTGTTCGACTCGGTGTCCAGTGGGGTAGAATCTAAAACCGCGACCATGAGCAACAGGCCCGAAGACTCCAGACGGTTCTCCCGCGTCTCCTCGCACTGCACGGTGCTGGTGCGTTCGCTGACACAGGCCGGGATCGAAGAATTCGCGCACACGAAAACGCTTGGTCTGGGCGGCTGCGCCATCGTAGCCGACGAAGAGGTTCCCCTCGACACGATTCTCGAGTTGCTCATGACGCTCGATCATCAGGTGATCCAGGCCAGGGGGCGTGTCGTTTACGATCGGCCGATGGACGAGGGGCGACATGAGATCGGGTTGGAGTTCACCCATGTCGACGACGATTACAGGGACCTGATCGAGTCTTTTCTCAAGAAAGCACTCGAGAGCTCAGTCGTCGACTAGCCCCTAGCCTTTCAACGAGTATTCTTCCGTGACCTCGGGTCCATCGTCGAGGCTTCGAGCGATAATCGACGCGTCGATCGAGCGGTTCAGAAACTCCCACACCGCCACGGCCTCCAGACTTCCCGCGATCGGTGCAACGGCCGGAGTCCCGACGTTCTCATTGATGGTGATGCGGGCGCGGCGATTCCAGAACGCCGCTTCCTCGGGATTCGCCCGCAGTTCCTCACAAACACCTCGGATCAGAAGCGCCTGTTCCACAGGGATGCCGTTTGCTCGCTGCCCGACCCCGAGGTTAGAGGCCTGTTGACGCGCACGGGCCCGAATAATTTTGAGCTTCAGCTCCAGTGAATGCGTATCGAGCGACGCTCGTCCCGCCTCACAAAGATGACCGATGGCGAGGCGCATCAGTTCCGGCTTCTCGGTAATGGCCAGACCGGAGGCGAAGAGGCGCGATTCGCCAGGGGTGATGGATCGCAAACGGGTCCAGGCAACGCGTGCGGCGGAGGCGACTTCGAACGGAAGGTCGGGAAGTCGGAAACGGAAAATACCCTCCGAGCCCGGAGGAAGTTCCGTGGCAGAGAAAATTCTGGCGCCACGGGCCGAAGCGTTATCAACCAGGACTTCTCTGCCGTCGAATGAAGCATCAAAGGGTGGGCTCACAAAAAATCGGTCGGCGGCGCGCAGTTCCTCAATGCGGCAACAGTGTCCTCGATCCATCAAATCGCGAAGAACCGACTCGATGAACTCGGAAGCACCGAGGATTCTGGCTCCGGAGAAGAATCGCCGGCCTTCCCCGGTTGGTTGCGTCCAGAGAATCTCGCTCTCTACTCTGATTGGAAGATCACGATGAGGAACCCTGAACTGCAAAATGGCCTTCCGCGAGCCAGGCATGACCTCGTCGTGTTTGAACCGGGCTCCCTTGAGTGAGAGGTCGCTCAGAAGAACAGGCGTCCCCCCGTGCTCGGCCTCCAGCGGCGGCGTCATCACGAACCGGTCGGCTGAGCGGAGAGAACGAGCCGTGACGTCAGTCGTCATTCGCGCAATTGTACTCTCCGGGTGAAGAGTTTCGAGTCTGTCTCTCGATCAGTGGCTCCGGTCTCCCTAACTGTCGGCTGTAGTGCTGATGTTTCGAATCCGGCGTTGTCTTCCATTCCTCCGCCAGAACTGCTTGTCGACGGCGGCGAATCTCGCCACTTTCCTCTCCCTGGCGGGGAGAGGGAAGGTAAAGAACCAGGCCTTTTCTACTCCGGCGGGAGGCTTCTGATCCAGTCCTCGAGCGGGATGTAGTCGGGTCGCCTCCGCAACCACTCCTCGCGATTGATGTCAGGTTTCTTCGCGGAGAGTGCAACAGGAAGTGGATCTGGTCGAGGCGGCGGGTCACTCCATAACTGTCGTTCCCTGGCCCACCCTTCAAACCGTTCCGCATCGTCGAAACGCACGGCGATGGTCGCTGTTGTTTTTCGCAGCCCGTACATCCCGGAGAAAGTGATCGGTTCCCGCAGGTGGATGACCATCTCCGGGTCACCGAGCAGCATCAACTTGAGAAACTTTTTTGGCAGCGGTGCGGTGACGCGCTCGACCTTTTCGATCAGGGATACGTCTATACACCCGCGCCAACGCATCCCGAACTCGATCTCGAGCGCGTCGGTTCGCAACCGGGTACGACGCAGACGGAATCCCTGAGCATCGCCGATGAGCCACAGAATGCCGTACAGGTCGAGGGCCGTCAGCACCCACGCCGCCCTCGGCGCTCGGGTGAATAGAAGGAGGTGCAATGCTGTCGATTCCGCGACGATGGCCAGGATGAAGCCGGCCATGACCACGCTCCATCCGCTCTCCTTGTGAAAACTCAGCGTGGTGTCGGTCTCCTCGGGTTTCCGCCGCCAGGCGAATAGTGCGTAATAGACGTTGGCAATCTCCGACACGATTGCCTCGGATGCGACGTTGTCGCCAAGTACCGACGAGGCGGCCGTGCGCAGGATGGCGATCGGGTCGTGATTCGATTCGCCTCGCTGGCGTGCCTGCCTCACACCCATCCGGATACGTCCAATGACCAGAGCAATGACCAGAAGCTCGACAGGTGCGATGAGAAACGGCAGCACCTTCGTGACCGGTTGCCGGCCCGCCGGGATGATGTGGGCAGCGGCCATGAGTGAAAACGCTACGACTCCGACGAGGGAGCTGGCCCTGGCGCTGCCACGACGGACCACCAGAAAGTAGTAGATGAGAGGAACGCTGACCAGCAGATCGAAGGCCGCGCCAAATACCGCCACATCAGGCCGGCGGATATAGAGACTCGAGCGCAGCAGAAACCACCACACAGTGACGATGGTCAGCGTCGAAAGGGCAAACAGGACGGCGGGCGCGCGGCGGGCACCGGTCACACCTGGATCGTATCACCCCCTGCGCGATGCAAGATGCGGCTCGGTTCCGGCACCAGATCGGCAAGGCGAGTCTGGTATGCCTGACCTGTCAGCTGTGGAGTCGCGAGGCGTTCTCGTCGTCGAGGACGACGCGGCACTCCGGCGCCTGCTGGTTGCGACACTCAAACGGCGCCGGCTCAACGTGGAGTTGGCAGTCGATGGCCACGAGGGAGTGCAGAGACTGGCCACCAACAAGTACTGCGTCGTCACGCTCGATTTGATGATGCCGAAAATGAGCGGCTGGGAAGTCATCCAGTGGTTGAAAGAGCACCCTGAGCATCGTCCGCCTTCTGTGCTGGTAGTGACCGCAGCCGACCGTGGAGTGTTTCGGGAGCTCGATCCGGAACTCGTGAACGCGATTCTCATCAAGCCTTTCGATATCCACGTCCTGGGCAGTTACATCGCCGCCTGTTGCAGGCGAAAGGGTCGGGATCGCCGGCGAAAACGCGTCGTAACCCCTATCCATTGAACGGTTGCGCGTTTTAGTCTGGCAGGTCGGTGAAGTGTTTCATTCTCCAAGTCAAAGGCTGAATGGAGAATGGAGAATGAAAAATTGAGAATGGAGAATTAGAAATCAGAGGCGAAGCTCGATTGCCTCCATCTTTCTTCTCTTTTCTTTCTAAATTCTCCATTTTTCATTCTCCATTCTCCATTCAGATTCAGATTCTAGTTTCCGCCTCCGCTCGGCCCTCCCAGCCTCCGGAACAACCTCGACCTTCCGCTGCGGGAGTGAAGATTCCCAGCAGAACCGGCCGAAGCGATGTAGAGTGCGGGCCGGCCTCCCTTATCGGGTGCGCCCGGCGGCAGCAGCCGCTGAAAGAAAGAGGATAAAGAAGAATGAGCTCTAAGTTGTTCGTTGGAGGTTTGAGCTTCAGCACCACACAGGAAGAGGTCGAGAGCTTGTTCGCCCAGGCCGGGCCGATCCAGAGCGTATTCCTTGCGACGGATCGGGATACCGGACGGTCGCGCGGCTTCGCGTTCGTCGAGTACGCCAATGACGGAGACGCCACGCAAGCAATCGAGCAGTTCAATGGGTTCGAGCTCGGCGGGCGGGCCCTTCGGGTCAATGCCGCGGAAGAGAAGCCTGCTCGTCGCTCCTTCGGTGGACCTCCCTCGGGTGGTGGCGGCGGTCGTCCCGGTGGCGGTGCTGGCGGTGGTGGCAAAGGCGGCTTCGGCTCGATCAGCCGGCCGAAAGGCAGCCGCCGGAACATTCGCGGCAAGAAGCGCAGCCTTTAACAGTCGTCACTCTCATCAGCTCGTATAGGCGAACGGAGCGGCCCATGAGCAAAGGGTTTGTCTGTTGTCTGGTCGGCATCGCCCTTACGGTGTTCTCGTGGTTTGGTCCCTGGGCATGGCCGGCATGGCCTGCCCTCGCGGCCATCGACAGCGCGTACGGCACCAACAGTAACTTCGCTGAGCAGCCTTTTAACACTCGAGCTGCGGTGGTGGTGGGACTGATCGTTCTGAATGTGGCAACGTGGGCGATCGTCACTTCCGCCGCTGTTTCGCTTGCGCGCTTTCTGAGGCGGCGGCTGGTCGTGGGGGACGCTCGTCGCTCCGATCAAGGAGCGGCATGAATCGGCCGTAGCCGTCGGCTTGCAGACGGTCCCTCGGGACGAAGCGAAGGGCCGCCGAATTCATGCAGTAACGAAGTCCTGTCGGAGCCGGTCCGTCGTCGAACAGATGCCCGAGGTGGGCGTGGCCTCGCCGCGAGCGAACTTCGGTCCGCACGATGAAGAACTTTCGATCGATGTGAGTCACCACGTTTTCCGGAACGAGCAGCCGGGAGAAGCTCGGCCAGCCGGTCCCTGAGTCGAACTTATCGGTGGAGCTGAAGAGAGGATCGCCGGAGATCAGATCGACGTAGATTCCGTCGTTGTGATTGTTCCAGTACTCATTCTCAAATGGTGTCTCGGTCTCGCCGTCGTGAGTGACGCTGTACTGCAGTGGCGTGAGCGGGCGGCCGTCGTAAGTCGTGCTGGCGTTCTGGCGCCGCGCGACCTTACAGCCGAGACAGATGATCAACGCCAGAACTGTCACCGATCGGAGGAGCCTGAGAGTCATGCCTCATGAAATCGTAGTGTTCAGCCCGGCCCTCGTCAACAATTCGAAACGTCCCTTTGTCACCACCTCACTCGCCGCCTCATCGTCTCGGTATGAAAAGCGCGATCTCTTCGCGGCGGACTTCGGTGTAGGAGGGATCGAGCCGCAGCTTCCGGATGAGACTCGCCATCTCTGCCCTGCTCAGTGGGTATGGATTCAAGGCCTCGTCGAGCATCACAGCCTCGCCCAGTCCGGGCGGAGTGCGTTCGAGCACACGCCAGCGCGGGTCGTAGCCTGCGTGCGGGAAGAGCGCTCCCTGGATGCGCACCTCCGCACCGGCAGGCACGCTGTTCCGGATTTCGGAAAGCGCTCTCCCATCCGACCGCCAGGCCGCAAAATGGTATCCGGATCCGTAGACATGACTCCAGATCAAAAACACAATCGATAGGACTCTCAAGCGGAATCGCCGTTGCTCGACCTGAGCACGATCGGCGACGCGGCAGATTCCCACGGCCGCCGAAGCGAAGAGTAGCGGCAGCACCGCCGCCGAGTAGTACAAGTCCAGGTGGGCCAGCTTCTCGAAGTCGGAACAACCGTAAAGGATGAGGCCGGGGAGGGCGGCGGCCAGCCATTCGAACCCCACCAGCGGAAGCAGAAGAACTGACCCCAGAAGGTTCCCGACCGCCGAATGACTGAGTTTTGTTATCACGAGCATCGGCTTGCCGATGATTCCAAGAGCGGCCCGCAGCGGTGTCGGGCCAAAGCTTGCCCAATACCACGAGTACCAGGGATGTGCGGCGTTGGCTGCAAAGTGCGGCATCAACACGAAGTAGTCGAGGAGGAACCCGGTCAGTCCACCAAAGCAGGCCGCCGCCGCGTAACGGAATCGTCGCAGCAGGAGGGCGATGATGGTGATGCCGAAAAGAGGAATCACCGCGTCCTGCTTAATCGCCATAGTCAGCAGGAGAGCCGAGGAGAAAAGGAAAGGACGTTTCTCCTTCAAGGCCAGCAACAGAAGAAAGAGCGAGAGCAGATACAGCGTCTCGATGTGAAAAACGTACTGCAGACACTTGGCGGTGTACTTGTTCAGAAGAAATGCGGCAGCCAGAGTCACCGAGGCGAACGTATCCTCCGTCAGATTTCGGAAGAGACGAAATGCCGCCATGGTCGCCGCCGCCACGATCGCTCCCTGCCCGATTACCAGCCACCAGGGCGAGGCATGAATGGAATAGAGGGGAATGAAAAGCAGCAGCGCCAGATCGCTGTGCGCGGCAAGGGTCGAGGAGCCCAGGAAGTCGGAGTAGAGAATCTGTCCATGTAGCGTTCGCTCCAGCGGACGATCGAAGTAGAGCGAGAAGTCCCAGGCATTCACCTCGAAGGAGAGAAACTTCGACGCCGTCGTCCAGACGCAGAAGGCGATGCAGGCAAGTGCTAGAGCGCGGAGCAGTCGGGGAGAGACAGGTTTGTCACTGCGGAGAACGCGGAGGACCGCCTCACGAAAACAAGCACTGAAGACCGCAGCCAGAACGAGCGGTAAGGCGAAGAGCGCCAGACCGATCGAGAGCCGCCCTTCTTCCCGTCCTGCAAAATGCCAGGGTGCGCTGAGAATGAAGAGCGCCAGGAGCAGTGAAGACACGATCAGAGGCGTGCCGGTCCACTTCATTCCCTCCTCTTCGCTCTTCATCAATGTTGCGATCCTCGCGAAATTGCCGGCCTGTTCATTACCGGTTCATACAGTCGTGGTTAGCCTGTTGATGCTGATGGAGGCACTTGCCGACATGGAGAAACGATGAGCCTTCGTGCTCTCGCGCGCATGAGGCGGCAACGTGCAGCGATCCTCGTTCCAATCTGTTGCCCTCTCTTTCTTGCATCGGTGGTCCAGGCCCAGCCGGCTCCTGCACCATCGGCAACCGGTGAGAGTGGCCTGCTGCGCATGAACATGCCACAAACGTTACCGAGGGCGAATGGGACTTGAGCGTTGGCTGGGCGAAGTACGACTATGCGCTGGCGCCTGCGCCGGAGCTCGCTCCTCCAAGCCGCAGGAAATATTCGCCACCCGACGTCGACGATAACCGAGTCTTCGCGACGGTTGGTTACGGCGTTTCCGACCGATGCGAGATCACTGCCCAATTACCCTATGCCATCATTCGCAACAACGCCGGCGATCGACCCGGTTACCTCAACGGCCTCGCCGAACGTGGCGCTTTCAATGAGCATGGCCTTGCGGACGTGCACGTCGCCTCGAAGTACCTTCTCAACGGTGCCGCCTCGTCGACAAGAATAGCGCTGTCGGCAACGATGGACGTCCCGACCGGCTCGAGGAGGGGTATTTCGACCGGCTCTGCGAATTTCGGCGTGGGCGCCGAATGGAGTCGGGGAGTCCTCGCTGCCTCCGCCCAGTACGTCGTTCTCGGTGATCGTCGGGCCCAGGGGACGGACACTTCGAATTTTCAGATGCCGAAAGCGCTGCATGCCGACCTGGCACTCGATGTTCCGCTTTCTCGGTTCCGGAAGGTCGAATGGATCACCGAGGTCAACACGGTCTTCTATCACGGAGGAACGAGGACCCCGGCCGATAATGACTTCCTCGTCACTGGTATCCGTCACGCGTTCGGCGAAAGCGGCTGGGGTGTGAACGCGGCAATCGCGGCCAACCTGCGCCTGTTTCAGAGCGAGCGGAATTCGGGCGGGATCGACGGAGGAAACCTCTCCTTCTACTAACCTCTCCTTCTACTATCGGAAGCGATAGTCGGTACGATGGAACGCCGTCGTTCACCTCCTGTTCATTCGCTAGACTGCACATTGGGCCCATTCATGTGCGGCATCAACGGAGGGTTTGCCTTTTCGTCGTCCAGCCCCGACATCGATCTCGCCGAGATCGGCAGGGTACGGGACCGCATGGCCAGTCGGGGTCCTGATGGGGAGGGCCTCTGGCTCTCCGACGATCGGCGAATTGGACTCGGGCACCGCCGACTGGGAATCATCGATCCCTCTCCCCTCGGTGCGCAACCGATGTGGACACGCAACCGGTTCCACGTGATCGTGTTCAATGGCGAGATCTACAACCATGAAGAGCTTCGCGAGGAGCTTCGCGCCAAGGGAAAGCAGTTCAAGAGCAGATCCGACACCGAGGTAATTCTGGCTATGTGGGAACAGAGTCGGGAGGGCATGTTGGATCGACTTCGGGGCATGTACGGCCTGGCGATCTGGAGCCTGCGCGATCGACGACTGTTTGTGGCTCGTGATCCGTATGGAATCAAGCCACTCTACTATTCAAACGAGGGCGGTGTCTTTCGATTTGCTTCGCGGGTGAAAGCGCTGGTCGAGGCTGGAGTCGTGAGTGCGGAAAGGGACCCCGCCGGTGTGGTCGGGTTCCTTCTTCGAGGCTGCGTGCCTCAGCCGTTTACGACGTTTCGTTCTGTGCGCGCGCTCCCGGCGGGGAGTTATCTCACCGTGGACGAAGCGGGGATCTCCGGTCCGCACCGCCATTTCTCCGTTGCGCGCGTGTTCCGTGACGCATACCTGAAGAGCAAGCCACCCTCGGACGAAGAGAGGCGGGCGACGATCACCGCCGCTGTTCGCGACTCCATTCGAGTGCATTTGAGGAGCGATGTGCCGGTCGGCGCTTTTCTATCGGCGGGACGGGATTCCTCGACAATCGTTGCGGTCGCCAGCGAGATGCTTTCGACCCCGCTTCACACGGTCACGCTCGCCTTCGATGAGTACCGGGGATCGCATAAAGACGAGTCGCTCATCGCCGAAGCCGTCTCGCGACGGTATGGTGCGATTCACCACACGAGGACCTTTACGCGCAACGAGTTCGAGAGCGAGCTTCCGAGGTTCATCGCCGCCATGGACCAGCCAACGGTGGATGCGACGAATAGTTTCCTCGTCAGCAAGGCTGCAGCCGAGATCGGACTAAAGGTCGCACTGTCCGGTACCGGAGGCGATGAGCTGTTCGGCGGCTACACATCCTTTCGCAGGATTCCCCGTTCCGTTCGGAACTTTGGTTGGGCGCGCCACATCCCCGTCGTAGGCCGGACATTCCGGAGTCTTTATCTCCAACTCATACCCCAACGGAGGGGCATCAGTCGCAAGGCGGCCGGAATGTTCGAGCTCGGCGGTACGTACGCGGGTGCTTATCTCCTCAAGCGTGGACTTTTTCTGCCGTGGGAGATCGCTGGACTCGTTGGAGAAGAGTTAGCAGTCGAAGGACTGGCTCGGTTGAATATGCTCCCGCGGATTACCGAGGAAATTGAGCCCGATCCGATGACACCCTTCGGAAGGGTGGCGGCACTGGAATCGAGTCTCTATCTACGTGATCAATTGCTGAATGACATCGACTGGGCCAGCATGGCGCACTCTCTGGAGGTACGTGTCCCGTTCGTAGACGTCGACCTTCTCAGACGCGTGGCTCCGGTCGTTTGTAGAGGCATGACCCACACGAAAGACGACCTGACAGCGTCGCCCTCGCAGCAGTTGCCCGACGAGGTTCTGAACCGCCCGAAGAGCGGATTCAACATTCCGGTGCGGCAGTGGCTCTGGCAGAGCGATCCCGGCGCGCGAAGCGTGAACGGGATGCGCGGGTGGGCGATGCGAGTTCTCAGAGCCTTTTACAACGGGGACGTGAGCGCCGCGTTGTCTGAAAAGCGACCGGTTATTGCGAGTCCTTGAGCCACCAGCGGCCGTGAGTCTGACAAACGCCGATGCGGCGATGGAGCTCGGCTCTCCTTCGCGGCGCCTTCTGATGTTCTTCGCATCTGTTTTCTCGCTCTTGCGGGTCCTCGCTTTTTTCAACTATCGGTTCGACTCGGATGAAGCTCAACACCTTCACGTTGTCTGGACGTGGACAGCGGGCTTTCTTCCCTATCGCGATCAGTTCGACAATCATGTCCCGTTCTTCAGCTGGTTGATGTCCCCCCTCCTGCGCCTCGTCGGAGAACGCGAGGATGTTCTGTATTGGATGCGGCTGCCGATGTTGATTCTGTTTAGTACGGTGATCGTCTGCACGTGGATTCTGGCGCGGCGCATCTGGTCGGCATCCGTGGCCTGGTGGGCAATTCTCTTCCTCGCTTTTTATCCGACATTTTTCCTGCGGTCGGTCGAATTCCGCACTGACAACCTCTGGCTCGCCTTCTGGATGGTCGCCCTGGTCATTCTGCTCGAAGGACCGGTTGGCTCGGCGCGAGCAACCATGGGCGGATTCGTTTTCGGTCTTGCACTCATCACTTCGTTGAAGACCGGCCTGCTCCTGATTTCCCTGTCGCTCGCAACCGCAGCCGTGCTCGTGGCGACGACACGCCCTCCCGGTCTTCGCCTGCTCGGTCGCCGCATTCTCCTGTTCGTAGCATCGATGCTGGCTCCTCCACTGATGGTCGTCGCCTTTTTCTTCTGGCACGGGGCTCTCGGTCAGCTCTACTTCTGCACGATCCGCTTCAATGATCTTTCGTCGTCGACCCGGTCAGGCGAAATGATTCTTCGTGTGCTTTATGGGGTCCTGCTCATCGCTGTTTTCCTCAGCCTCCATCGTCATCGCCGCCAGCGTTCCGCGTCGGAGGTCCGGAGGTTCTTTCTGGCCGCGGCCATCGGATTCTATTTACTGACGCTCGTTTGTCTCTGGCCGGTTATCACGGACCGCGATCAGCTCGCTGTATTGCCGCTTGTCATGATTTTCGCGGTCGCCCTTCTCGGTGCCTCGTTCGGAGCGGCGCCGAGACGGATGATCGCCGTCGGATCCATGCTCATCGTAGCCGGCTGCGCGGGCATCGCTTTGGAGGGGCATTTGTGGAGCGGCCAGCCCCGGGAGGAGATCGAGACGCTGAGAGAGGTCATTCACCTCACGAAACCCGATGAGTGGCTGATGGACTACAAGGGTGAGACGGTTTTCCGTCGCCGTCCCTACTACTATGTTCTGGAATTCATCACTCGGGCTGCCCTTCGTGCAGGGAAGCTGCCGGACACCATCGTCGCTGACATGATCCGGGACCGCTGTTATGTGACCCGGTCACAAGACGCGTTCTTCCCGCAGGATACGAGAGATTTCATCCGCGCGAATTTCCTCGATATAGGGCGACTCCGCGTCGCCGGTCAGGCCGTCGGGAGCGACGGTACCTTCGCCATCCTGATCCCCGGTGAATACGCGATGATCACCCCGCACGGTTTGGCGACCGGTGTACTCGACGGTCGCCGCTGTGTAGGGCCGAGACATCTCGAAACCGGCCGGCACGTTTTCAGGACTGATGAACCAGTGGTCGACGCGATGTGGGCTCGCGCCTTCGAGCGCGGCTTCTCCCCATTCATGGCGGCGACTTTGCCTGGAAAACGTGCCGTCAAGCCCATACCGGCGAACCATTCATTCTGAACTCGAGCGCCGATGCCTTCGGCGCGGCTGCAGCATGGATTCTGATCTCAATGGCTGTCCATTTCGAATGGGCGGTAAGCGAAAGTCGATACACTTGTAGTGGTACTGCCTGACCTATGGATATCCTCCGCAGACTCTACCGTTATCTCCACCCCTATCGGGGGTGGGCCTTTCTGGCCTTCTCCTCCATGGTCGTGGTTTCGATGACCTACGGTGCGCTGCTTGCGCTCTCGAAGCCTGTCTTCGACGAGGTGTTGTCGAAGGACACGGGACCAAAACCAGTCTCAGTCGACCACAAGTCACGCGCCCTCGACCTGATACTGCGCCGCGATCTTCCCGAGGGGCGTCGGGGCGCCCTCGTCAACGCCCTCGATCGGATGACCGGCGGGCCGCGGCACTGGTGGACATCGCATCGTCAGGATCGATGGAAATACATTCCTTACATGCTCCTGGTCATTTTCGTGATCCGCGCCATCACGGCCTTCTTTTCCGAATACAGTTTTCAGAAGGTGGGACTGTCGACGGTCCGCGATCTCAGGAACGAGCTTTACGAATCGATCATTCATCAGTCCAATCGCTTCTTCGCCCAACGTACGACAGGGGAACTGGTGAGTCGGATCATCTCCGACGCCGACGCGATTCAAGCCGCAGTCTCCATACGCATGGGCGATCTTTTTCAGGAAAGCATCAACCTGGTCGTCCTCGGGATGTACGTGTTCATTTCGAATACGGAGCTGGCCGTCTTCGCCTTCATCGTGGCGCCGATCATCGTCATTCCGGTGGTGAACTTCGGTCGCCGTCTCCGCAAGACCACCTACAAATCGCAGGAGCGGATGGCTGATATCAGCACGATCCTGGAGGAGACCATCAAGGGCGTTCGGATCGTGAAGGCCTTCGCCATGGAGCCCTTCGAGATCGCCCGGTTTCATGAGGCGACGCAAAGCCACCTGAACATGAACCTCAAAGCACAGCGTATTCAGGCCACGACATCTCCGGTGATGGAACTGCTGGCCGGCGTCTGCATGGCGCTCCTTTTCCTCTACGCCGGAGTCCGCATCCACGCCGGAAAAATCACGCAGGGTGAGTTCATAAGCTTCCTGCTGGCGCTGACGATGATGTACGACCCGATCAAACGGCTCAACAAGGTGAATCTGGCCATGAACACCGCTCTCTCAGCCGCTGATCGCGTTTTTCAGATGCTCGACGTCGAGAACGACGTCAAAGAGAAACCCGATGCCCTTCGTCTCACCTCGATCGGGTCGGGGATCCGTTATGAAGGGGTGAGCTTCTCTTACGGAGCGAATCCGATTCTGAAAAACATAGACCTGCAGATCGCGCCGGGCGAAGTTGTCGCTGTCGTCGGCGGCAGCGGCGCCGGTAAGTCGACGCTCGTGAATCTTCTTCCCAGATTTTACGACGTTACCGGCGGAACCATCACCATCGACCATCACGATGTCCGGGACCTGACGCTGTCGTCTCTGCGCAGTCTCATGGGATACGTGACCCAGGAAGTCGTGCTCTTCAACGACACCGTTCGCGCCAACATCAGCTACGGCCGAAGCGACATTCCGGAGGAAAAAGTCATCTCCGCTGCGAAGGCGGCGAACGCGCATGAGTTCATTAGTCAACTGAGCAACGGCTATGACTCGCGAATCGGCGAGTCCGGGGTGCTGCTCTCGGGCGGTCAGCGGCAGCGGCTGGCCATCGCTCGCGCTCTGTTGAAGGACCCGCCGATTCTGGTTCTCGATGAGGCCACCTCGGCGCTCGACACCGAATCCGAACGACTGGTGCAACAGGCACTGGCGAATCTGATGAAGGGACGGACGACCCTGGTCATCGCCCACCGGCTCTCCACGATCAGGAGTGCCGACCGGATCATCGTCCTCGATCGTGGAGAGATCAGTGACGTGGGCTGTCATGAGGAGTTGCTCAACCGCAAAGGGATCTACCGGAAGCTTTACGACATGCAGTTTCTCGAAGAGGACGAGATGTCGGAGTCTCTGACTTGAAGCGTTATAGGGCTGGTGTTCATCCCGGACTCCGGCGCTGGCTGCCTGCCAAAGCGCCGGCCGTGAATCGGTTCTCATCGTGAGTCTTCTTCACCACTCCAGTCCAAAGCCGATCCGGAACCTTCGCGCGAAGTTGCCGTTCGCCGGCTCACCGAGGTTTTCGCCGACCAGGGTTTCTACCGCGGTCGCGCGGGTCGAATTGGTGAGGTTGAATACGTCGATGTCGACGCTCAGCAGCCGCCCCAGCAGCGTGTGCTGCCATTCCGTGCGGAGGTCGACCTCGTTCCGCGCTTTCAGCCGGCGACTGCCCCGCGGCTCGGCAAAGTACGACACCGGCCCCTGATGAAAGTCATAACACTGCTTCGTACCGTTGGCGCCTGCTACCAGCAGACAGTTGGAGATCGGCGTCCAGGTATCACCGGTGTGATAGGTGTAATTGGTTGAAAAAGAGAGATGCGGGCGTTGAAAAATCCTCGTGGCCTGCAGCTTGACCTGGTGAGTCTGGTCGTGAGTTAGACGGCCGGTGGCATTGACGAGCGAGTTAGGAGTATCCAGGAAGTGTCCTGAGAAAAACGGGGTATTCGCTCCGATTCCAAACTCGTCGAAGCCCAGATTATCTATATTCCCGCGAGTCTGTGAATAGACATAAGAACCGGCCATCTGCCAGTTGTTGCGCATCGGACGGGTCACGGAGAGGATCGCCGCGTGATACTTGCGATACAGCCCGCGAGGGTTGGTGTAGATGAGCACATCGGTGTCAGGATTCAACTGGTCGAAAAGCGTGACCTGCTGGCCCGTTCCCGGGACATCCCCCTGAACCGGCGTGAAAATTCCATCGCGGCTCACCGTCTCGATGAAATCTGCGTTCTTCCGGTAGACCAGCGTGCTGCTGAGCACGATTCCACGCGGTAACTGGTGATCGAAGCCGATGATGTACTGGTCGAGGCGCGGTTGCCGGATGTGGGGATCGATTGCGTATTGCTGGCCATGCGTCGTGGTTAGTGTTTCCCTGAAGCCGCTGGTGTTGAAAATTCGCTGCGTCATAAGAGGCGCGAAGGCTCCAGGGCTGAGGTAGTAGTAGAAGGCCGAATAGAGCGCCTCGTAATAGCGGCCATAGTGAGCCTTTACGAGGTTCCGGCCGTCTCCTCGAACGTCCCAGGCGAATCCGATTCGCGGCGCCAGCCCGTTGGTTCTGAACACCGTGCCTCCCGCCACCTTGCCACGGTCTCGATCCAGGCGCACGCCGGGGTTCAGGGTGAAATTCGGTGTGATGCGCCAGGAGTCCTGGAGATAGAGCGATTCCCGCTCGTTGTTACCGCGGGCGTCAGAACCTCCGCCGATGGAGACCAGCGAGTAAAGATCGGGCTTCCCGGTGCTGGGGTCGATCACTGGCCCCTCGTTGTCCGAATAGAAAGCGTCACCCGGGGATCCAAACCGGTCGCGCACGCGCGATCGCTCGATCTCGGTTCCCACCTTGAAGTCGTGAAATCCCGCGATGAGGTTCGAATGGCGCGACAGCGATGCGTTGATCTGATTGCGGCTGCGGTTCACAACACCGAACTGCGGCGCGTTGACTGAGAAGAAGCCGGTCTGGGCATCGACGTGACCGGGAAGGGTCAGGCCGTTGACCGGATTCGAGTCGTGGTGTCCGGAGTAGCCGCTCCATGCGACATCAAGCAAGGAATTCGGCGACAGCAGTGAGTTGAAGGAGAGATTGCCGACCAGCGCGGGATTGTTTTCGTTCGTCGTCGCCGCCCGCGGCGTGAACTCATTAGCGTTGCTCCCGGTGACCTTCCCGTGCTCCCACTCCAGCCAGCCCTGCAGAGAGCCGTTCTCGCGCGCTCGCGAGGTGAACTTCAGGAAAAGCCGCGGGTCGAGCTCTCTCTGCGTCGAGCCGCCCTCGCTGGAGTTGAGCTTCAGATACTGGGTCGAGAAAAAGTACCAGAGTTTGTCCCTCCGGATCGGGCCACCCACCTGAAGCGAGGATTGAAGATCGATGTCGATGGAGGTGTGGAGATCTTCCAGGTTTGATGGCCCGGTAAGCAGCTGACCTCCGTAAAAAGCGTCTGCCGATCCGGTGGAAGCGTTTCCGCCCGATTTCGTGACGCTGTTGAATACGACTCCCGTGAACTGCCCATATTCGGCCGGAGCGCCAAGGCCGGTCAGCTGCACCTCATCGAGTAGGCTGTAATTGAAAAGAGCAAACGGAGCCCCGCCCTGCGGGTCCGACACGTCGACTCCATCGATCTGGTAGGCGTTTCCCGATTCCTCTCCTCCGCCGTACGCCGATTCAAGATTGATCCCTGGCGCCAGATCGAGGATGTGTGAGGTCTCACGATCATTCGGTATGTTCCGGAGGACGTCATGCGTGAGAATTGTCGGCACCGAAGAGGAGCTGGTATCGATGGCTGGCGGCGCAGCGCTGACTACGATGGTCTCCTTGGTACTCAGGTTCCGCATGAGGAGGGGAACGCTGGCCGTGACACCGACCAAGACTGGAACATCCTCGACCTCCGCTCGCCAATGAGCGTCCGACGTGGCCGTGACGTCGTACTCGCCCGGCGGCAGATCGGAGAAACGAAATCTTCCTTGCTCGTCGGTGGTCGTCGTCCGCGTTTTTCCGACTAGTGCCGAACTCCCGATCTGCACCGTGGCGCCGGAGATCACGGCGCCACCCTGGTCGACGACGTTGCCGGTCAGGACCCCCGTGGTTCTGCTCTGCGCCAGAGCGGGGCCGCTCGTCCAGACGCCCAGCAGAAAGGCCAGCAGGATTGGCGCTGTTCTCAACGCGATGGCTAAACCTTGGTGCCGATTGCGCGATCGTACGATGGGTAGACCGGATGCTTGCCTGATTCTCATCATGGGCCTCACTATTTTCCGTTGGAATTCAATCCGTACTTTGTGAGAAAAAGCTCTCCGTCCTGAACCAGCCCCACCCCGGGCGCGTAGATCTTGTATTCCTTGATGCCCGGTTCGAGCGGAGTAGTCTCCTCGGTCTTCACGCAGTCGTGAAAGTCACCGGCCGGCGTTTTCAGCGTCTCGCTATCGCTGGCGATCTCAGTGCGATCGAGCGCTACGCCTTTGGCGATTTCCTGATAGAACCGGGCGCCGAGAAGTGCGGTGGCAGGCATGAAGAGTCCGGCTTTCGCGCCTGCCTGGCCGGCCCTCCAGCTTCCCTCGTGGTCGGAAAGCTTGCCGTTCTTGTACATGTCCACGTCCTCGCCAAAGTAGAAGACGTCGTTGGTTCGCTGGCAAACGGCGAAGTAGTTTCGGGAGATCTCGACAAGCACTCCGCCGTGCGACTCGCGCTCTTCGACGACACGGGTTTCGACGCCGGCGATCTTCTCTGTATCCGTTAGCACCGTGATCACGAGCCGCAGAGCCGTCTTCCCCTCGTGTCCCTCGAACGTCTGTTGATAGCCCGGTTCGAGAATGAAGTAGTCATTCTTTCCGGTCGAGGACCAGTTGCAGGACGCGACATTGAATCTCTCGGTCCACTGCTTCGACTCTTTCCCAGCTGCCAGGAGTTTCCCGGCCGCCCCTGCGACCATTAAGATGCTGAAGAGCGAGTACAGAGCACGGCGGGCTTTCGATGATCTGGGCATGATGAATCCTCCTTCTTGCGTAACAGAGATTCGCAAAGGGTAGGATTGGCGAACTAACCCGGCGGTGAACGAAGTGTGGGATTTTGCGCGCGACATTTACCGTGCAGTTACTCTTACTTCGCTATGCGAATGAGCAAATGAACCGCGAGATCGATCGAGTTTCGAAGTGGGGAGTCCTGTCTCTCGTGGGGCTGTTCGCAGTGTCTGGACTGATGGCTCAGAGTGTCCCGGCAACGGAGTCGCCGAAATACCCATCGTTTCGTATCGGCGGCTTCGCGGGTCTCGAGCTGCACACCTCGTCCGACAATCGTCGGGAGGGTCTGGACCTCGTCGAGATTGACCTCTATCCGACGGCCCAGTTTTCGGATCGCTGGTCGGCTCTGGCTGAAGTGGTCGCGTTGCGCGATCTGCGGCCATCGACGACTGAGACCGGGAGAAGGCCGCTGCTCGAACTGGATCTGGAACGGCTGTTCGTCGCCTACGAGCCGACGGACCTGTTGCGCATCGAGGTGGGCGAGACTCACACCGGCATCGTCCGATGGAACGAGCGCGAGCATCGCAGTCGTCTGTTGCAGACGCCGATCGACGTGCCGGCCATCGCCCGCCCGCCCCAGGACGACGGCGCATGGCCCCTCCGCTTCGTCGGACTATGGTTGAGCGGACGCTCCAAGGGTCCCCTGGGGTTTCGATACGGTCTCGCTCTTGGTAATGGATCTGGCACCGTCCGCGATTCGATACCGATCTTCGGACGCGATCGATCGACGGCGGGACTCCTCTCGCTGTCGATCGAGCCGGCTCGATGGCACGGCCTTGAGCTCGCGGTTGCCGGCTATGCCCAACGCATTCCGACGGCCGAGCCGCTGCACGAGCGTGATGTCACATTCTCCACGAGCTACGTCAATCGGGGAACGGAAGTCCGAACAGAGTGGGCTCAGATGCTTCACACCGCCGTCCATTCCCGGAAGCGTTATCGCAGTACCGGGTATTACGTTCTCGCTTCGCAGCGGCTTGGCGGCCGGCTCGCGCGCTTGCGGCCCTACGTGCTCATCGACCGGCTCAGTCTAGCGCCAGGTGAGGCTTATCTGCGCGATGCGCGCGACGAGAACGCCTGGGCGGGGGGACTGCGCTACGACCTCACAGGACATTTCACTTTGAAGACTGAATTTCGCTCTCAGCGCGGGCAGGA
>DASZZV010000103.1:0-4177 GCA_035544835.1 Thermoanaerobaculia bacterium | reverse complement strand
GGGGGCCCTTCCATCGTGGTGCTCGCAAACATTTTCGATTGCCAAGGGTCTAAGGCCCCCGCCCAGATCCCTCGCTGCGGCTCGGGATGACACCCACCCAGTTTCTTTTCTCAGTGGCAGCGCGCACGCTGTCCCTTGCTCGGGATGACAGCAAACCCCCGCGTCGCCGTCTGCCCTCGTGCGTGGGCACGTGCGAAGGCACTCCATCAGACTTTGGCTGCCCTTTGCTATACTGCCAGACGGATTGAATGATCCCTTATGACCGGAAAGACAGAATCGATCTCGGTCGAAATCTTTGGACAGACATATAACGTTCGCGGGGAAGGAGACCCGGCGTATTTAACGGAGCTTGCGCGACTAGTCGATAGCCGGATGCATGAGATTGCATCGCAGCTATCGACGGCGGTCGAACCGATGAAGATCGCAGTGCTGGCGGCATTGAACATTGCCGACGAGCTTGCACGGAGTCGGAAACGGCATGAAGTAGCAGCCGAGCTTTGGATGGGAAAGACGGAAGAATTGACGGAAAAACTCGGGAAGTCACTTGCCGAGACGACGAAACGAACGCAAATATAGCTAATCGGAGACCCTGCAGAGTTCGTGATGAGCCACACTACTTGAACCAACTCTCTAATTGCGGGCGCTCGAGTCTTGGTGAGACGAGAGCAGGCCTTCACTCCTCTGGAGCGTAGAAGGAAGCTCGAAAGTCTCAAGCAGGGCGCCCCCCTGATTCACAGTGGTTCAATTAGAGCAACCTCACACGGCTCAGGCGGGGTACTCCGACTTTTTTACCGTCCCGTTCCATCCACGCAAGCCTCCGTACGGGGAGGCGAAGTGCAAATCACACAACTGGTAATTGCGGTGTTGATAGGAGTCGTGGGAGCGGTCGTTCTGACTGCTCTATGGTCCGCTGTGTATCGAAAGCGGGCTCAAACCCAGGCTGCCGAGGCAAAGACTCATGCGGAACGGATCATCGAGGACGCGCGGCGAGGTGCAGAGGCGCGACTCAAGGAGTCGTCGCTCGAGGCCAAAGAGACCATTCTCCAGGCTCGCACGGAATTCGAAAAACAGGCTCGGGAACGTAAGGACGAGCTGAAGGTCGCAGAGAAGCGCATTCAGCAGAAGGAAGAGAATCTCGATAAGAAGCTCCAGCAGATGGAGCGCCGCGAGGCCGAAGTCGAGGCGCGGGACAAGAAGACCGACCAGCGCGAGAAGGGCATCGAAGAGAAGGAAAACGAACTGGCCGAAGTCATCGAAGGTCAGAGGCACAAGCTCGAGCAGATCTCCGGTCTCACCGCCGATCAGGCCAAGCGAGAGTTGATCGCCGGCATCGAGAACGAAGCCAAAATCGACGCCGCCCACATCATGAAGCGGATCGAGACTGAAGCCACCGAGCTGGGAAACATGAAGGCCAAGCGCATCATCGGCACGGCCATCCAGCGCATGGCCTCCGATTACGTCGCCGAGAACACCGTCTCGGTCGTCGACCTCCCATCGGATGACATGAAGGGGAGAATCATCGGTCGCGAGGGTCGGAACATCCGCGCTCTGGAATTGGCCACCGGTGTGGACCTCATCGTCGACGACACGCCCGAAGCGGTCATTCTCTCCGGCTTCGATCCCATCCGGCGCGAAGTGGCCCGTATTTCTCTGGAGCGTCTCATGCAGGACGGTCGCATTCATCCTGCCCGCATCGAGGAGATCGTCGACAAGGTCCGCGTGGAGCTCGAAGAGAAGCTCTTCGAAGAGGGGGAGGCCGCTGCCTTCTCGCTCGGGATCACCGACATCCATCCCGAGGTGCTCAAGCTGCTGGGCCGGCTCCGCTATCGAACGTCGTATGGTCAGAACGTGCTCATGCACTCGCTCGAGGTCGCGCAGCTCGCTTCGCTGATGGCCGTGGAGCTGGGCGCCAATGACACGATCGCCAGACGCGGCGGACTGCTTCATGACATCGGCAAGTCGATCGATCGCGAGATGGAGGGAACGCATCTCGAGCTGGGCCGCCAGGTGCTCGAGAAGTATGGCGAGCGACGCGAGATCATCCACGCTATGGAATGCCATCATGGCGACTACGACCCGACCACGGTCGAAGCGGTGCTGGTCAATGCCGCCGACGCTCTCTCCGCGGCACGACCGGGAGCTCGTCGTGAGATCCTGGAGAACTATGTGCATCGTCTCGAGCGGCTCGAGTCGATCGCGGCCGGTGTCGAAGGGGTTCAGAAGGCCTTCGCCATTCAGGCTGGTCGCGAGCTTCGGATCATCGTCAACTCAGAGAAACTCTCTGACGAACAGTCCATCTGGTTGTCGAAAGACGTTGCCAGAAAAATCGAGGCGGAGTTGCAGTACCCGGGTCAGATCAAGGTCACGGTCATCCGCGAAATGCGGGCGATCGATTACGCGAAGTAAACGTTCATTCGAATCAGGCAGTTCGTGTCATCCCGAGCCGCAGCGAGGGATCTGGGTGGGGGCCTTACGCCCTCGCAATCGGCAATGTTCGCGAGTAGCAACGTGGAAGGGCCGCCGCCCAGATCCCTCGCTGCGGCTCGGGATGACACCTCTGAAAGGAACACCAGCCAGGAAGCTAACAGCTAGGAGCTCGCAGCTAGTAGCTATCCGCCCTCACACACTATGGTCAGACTCCTCTACATCGGCGACATCGTCGGCCAGCCCGGCCGGCGTGCGCTTCGCGAGAAACTCAACTCGGTCATCGATCGCGAGAAGATCGATTTCACGGCCGTGAATATAGAGAACGCCGCGGCCGGCTTTGGCGTGACGGCGGCAATTCTCGATGAACTGTCGGACCTCCCGATCGATGTCTACACTTCGGGCAATCACATCTGGGACAAGAAGGAATTCGTCGAGCAGCTCGATGAGTACGACAACATCGTCCGCCCGGCAAACTATCCGGTCGGGAACCCCGGGAGGGGAACCGTCGTGAAAACGACGCCCGGCGGAGTGAAGGTGGGTGTCATTCAGGTGATGGGCAACGTGTTCATGCCGCCCTGCGATAATCCCTTTCACGTTATCGAGCGGGAGTTGCAGACCATTCCGGACGTAAAGGTGATCCTCGTTGATATTCACTGCGAAGCGACTTCAGAGAAGCAGGCCATGGGTCGTCATCTCGACGGTCGGGTCTCGGCGGTGCTCGGCACGCACACCCATGTTCCGACCGCCGACGAACGGATCCTCCCGGCCGGCACTGCCTTTCAGACAGATGTCGGCATGACCGGCGCTTACGATTCCATCATCGGGTTCCGTCCTGACGAAATCCTCGAAAAGTTCCGCCTCAATACCCCGCGGCGGATGGAAGTTGCCAAACGTGATGTCCGCCTCAGCGGCGCCATGGTCGAAATCGACGAGAACACGGGACGCGCGCTGCGCATCATCCGGATCTCCGAACGTCTCGAAGACTGATGTCATCTCAGCCGCCCTCGGGTGCGACGCTCAGCATCCTCGCTTCCGGAACGGCGCAGGCGAGCCAGTTCGCAGCGCTGCTCCCGCTGTTTCGTTCCGTGGAACAGATTACGGTGGAAGGCCATGGTCTGCTGACACTCCATGGCAGTCGACTCAATCACTACGTTGACGGAGCGGCCGCCGACTGGATCCTTCTCCTGGAAGAACGGGAAACCGTTTCACCCGAGCTCGCCCGCAACATCGGCACTGCCGTCACGCCGTCACCGATGGCGTGGGGATACCGAATCAGAAAGGTGATCACGTACGAGGGGCGGCCATTGAATGTAGCGCCGGCGGATGTGGGCGACGTACGCCTCTTTCACAGGCGCCACGCCCGTTTCGACGTAAGGTCCTCGTCGGCTTCGTTAAAGATGCAGGGGACCGTGATCCGCCTCGCGGGAAATCTCATCCAGCCGACATTCGAAAGCCGCTCGGCGCATGAGGACTTTTTGAGAAGCCATGGAAAGGCGCGATTAGTTCCGGCGCGTGTCGGCGTTTTCCTCTTGCAGCTATTGAAGACCGGGGCACTGTGGAAGGGCTCCGCGTCCCGACGATATCTGTGGGTCGAGTCAGGCTGGGAGACTACGTCATAGACCACGCCTTCGCGCGCTGAGGAAGTTCAGCCTTCAGTGCTCGATTGGAAATCTTTGATCTACGTGCGCGATGAGTGCCGCGTCGCGCCAGAGTGCAGCGCGCGCAGGCGCGCGGCAGACCTGTAGCACCG
>DASZZV010000102.1:0-5807 GCA_035544835.1 Thermoanaerobaculia bacterium | reverse complement strand
GTTTGATTTCACATCGTCCCTCGCCCCTCCCGCACACCCGCCCTTGCTCGGGATGACAGCAATTGCGACACCCCGCCACCTTTTCGGATTCACAATTCATCTCTCGCCCTTCAGAATACGTCAACCGATGTCGCGCTCCCTCTCCCGCATCCTTGCCGTGGCCCTCACGCTCGCGGCACTGTCGTGCAAGAAACACGACCCGCAACCGTCCCGCAACACGCCGGTCATCCTCATCTCCATCGATACTCTTCGCTCCGATCACCTCCCGGCCTACGGCTACCATGGCGTGCTGACTCCGAACATCGACCGGCTGCGAGCGGACTCGATCCTCTTCGAGCACGCTTACGCGCACGTGCCGCTGACGCTGGCCTCGCACGCAACCATGCTCACCGGGAGACTGCCCTCCGAGAATGGCGTCCGCGACAATATCGGATTCCGACTCGATCCCAAGGTCGGGACCCTTCCGGCGGTTCTGAAGCGAAACGGCTACGCTACCGGCGCAGCCGTCTCGGCCTATGTGTTGCGGAAGGAAACCGGCATCGCGCGAGGCTTCGATTACTACGATGACGACGTCGATGCAAATGATCCCAGTGTGAGCGTGGGAAGAGTGCAGCGGCGCGGAGAGGAGACGACCGCTGTCGCCGAGAAGTGGATCTCGGCGCAGGCTGCGAAACCCTTCTTCTTCTTCCTTCACCTCTACGAACCTCACACCCCCTACTCGCCACCTCAACCGTTTCTCAGCCGTTATCCGAATCATTACGATGGGGAGATCGCTTGTGTTGACGAGATCGTCGGAGGCTTTCTCCAGTTTCTGAAGAAAAGCGATTTGTACGACCGGGCCCTCATCATTCTCGTCTCGGATCATGGCGAGGGCTTGGACCAGCATGGGGAACAGGAACATGGAATTTTTCTCTACCGCGAAGCTCTGCAGGTTCCTCTGATTCTCAAGCTCCCGCGTAGCGAGCGGGCAAACACTACGGACTCGACGAACGCACAGCTCCTCGATCTCTTTCCCACCATTGCCCTCCAGACATCGGCCGGGATCAACCTCTCCGGTTACAGCGGCTCTTCTCTTCTCGGCGCTCGCCAGGAGGCGAGGCCGATCTACAGCGAGTCCTACTACGCCCGTTTTCATTTCGGCTGGAGCGACCAGCACTCATTCATTCGGGCCGGGTCTCACTACATCGAGAGCCCGAAGCCTGAGCTTTTTGATCTGAGCCACGACTTCGACGAATCGCGCAACATCCTGTCCGACGCTCGCCGACTCTACGCCGAGCTCAGGACGGCCATCCGCCCATTCATACATGAGGCGGCGAATCCATCACCGGTCACCGAGGAAGAAGCGGCGAAACTGGCGGCCCTCGGCTACGTGGGATCGGCGGCTTCGAAGAGCGGCCCTCTACCCGATCCCAAAGATCGCATCAACACGACCAAAGACATCCGCAGAGCCTTTGTACTCTTCGATTCCGGCAAGTATGCCGAGACCCACGAGGTGCTGACGGCGCTCCTGCGCGAGAATCCTCAGATGCTCGACATGTGGGACATGGACGCCCGGGCGTTGAATCGATTAGGCCGAGATGAGGAGGCCATCGCTGCGGCGAAGAACGGGCTGAGGCTGTCACCCAACACGACGCATTTGGCCATCATGATCGCCCGCATGTCTCTCGATCTCGGCCGGCTCGATGAGGCCACCCAGCATGCCGAACTGGCGTTACAGAGTGAGCCCGCCGCTGCTCACGAGTTGCTGGCGCGCATCGCGCTAGCCAGACATGATCTCGATCGCGCGGAGTCAGAAGCGCGCCAGGCCGTCGAGAGTAAGGATCGAGTCGCCGCCCTGCTCGTTCTGGGCGAAATCGCCCTGCAACGGAAGAATCCCGCTGAGGCTTTGACGCTGGCCCAGCGAGCAGAGTCGTTCGTGGCCATGCATCGACAGTCGCCTGTGAAAGGAGTCGAGTTCTTGAAGGGTGACGCCCTGGCCCGGATGGATCGATCGAGTGAGGCCGAAACGGCATTTAGGGCCGAGATCGAGCACTTTCCGGCGGACCCGGCTCCCTACAAGAACCTGATCCTTCTCTACGTAACCCAGGGGCGCGTCGACGAGGCGACCCGGCTCGTTTTCGATCTGGTCAAAGCCGCGCCTTATCCGCCCTCCTACATCGCAATCTCCTCCACGCTTCATACCGTTGGCGATGATCGAGGAGCGCGGTACTGGGCCGTGGAAGGGCTGCGGCGGTTCCCTCGCAATCCGGCCCTCCGGAAGCTCGCGGCTGGCTGATGGCGAAGAAAAGGCACAGTAAAGCGCCTGACATTGCGCTGCAGCGGAACTGGGGCGGAATCACCCTCGCGCTCACCGCCGTCCTGCTGGCGCTGGGTGGAATCGCGTACTGGCGAATCACACCGCGTCCAGGCGGCCCGGCGCCATCGAAACACGATGCACCCGATGTCATTCTCGTCACGATCGACACCCTTCGTGCTGATTCCGTCGGCTACGCCGGCAACTCGCAGGTGAGCACCCCCTTCCTCGACGGGATTGCCTCTCACGGGGTGGTCTTCACGAATGCACATGCCCACAACGTCGTGACCCTTCCCTCACATACCAATATTCTCACCGGCCTTTATCCCTATCAGCACGGTGTGCGCGACAACGCCGGCTTCCGCCTCGACCGCAGCCACCTCACCATCGCTTCGCGGCTCCGTGAGCTCGGCTATACGACGGGTGCGTTTGTCGGCGCCTTCCCGCTCGACCGCCGGTTCGGTCTCGATCAGGGCTTCGATGTTTATGACGACAACTACGGAAAAGGGGAGACGCGCGCGCAGTTCATCGTGCAGGAAAGGCCGGCATCAGCGGTCCTGGCGGCGGCGACGACATGGTGGGAGTCGCAGAAGGGGAGGAAGCGATTCCTCTGGATTCATCTCTATGATCCCCATGCCCCGTACCAACCAACCGGCGTCTTCGCGCAGCGTTATGCGAGCCGGCCCTATCTCGGTGAGATCGCGCAGACTGACGACAGTCTCGGCAGATCGCTGGCTCCCATCCTCGCCAATTCGAGCTCAGTCTTTCTCATCGTCACCGGCGACCATGGCGAGGCCCTCGGCGATCATGGGGAGTTGACCCATGGACTCTTCGCCTACGAGGCGACCCTGCACGTTCCGCTGCTCCTGTATGACAAGCGCTTTGCTTCACATCGCGTCGATTCTTCCTATGTCGGCCATGTCGACATCGTGCCTACGATTCTGGAGCGGGTCGGAGCGGCTGTCCCGAAGGATCTGCCAGGCGAATCGCTCCTTGGTTCCGGGGCGCGGCATGACACCTACTTCGAAGCTCTTTCTGCCTCACTCAATCGCGGCTGGGCCCCGCTGCGGGGGATTCTTCGGGATGGAAGAAAGTACATCGACCTGCCCATCCCCGAGCTCTACGACTTACCGGCTGATCCGGGTGAACGCCTCAACATCATCGACAAGGATCGTCGCATTTCTGCGGAACTGCGCAAAGTGTTAGGGGAGGAAACGGCGCGCAGCGTGCGCGGAGTGGTCAGCAGTGAAGAGAAAGCTCGACTCATGGCGCTGGGCTATGTTGGTGGCTCCTCGTTCAAGACCCGGTTCACGACTGAAGACGATCCAAAACGCCTCCTGGATATGGACAATCGTCTTCACCAGGTTGTGGCACTTTTCGAAGGGAAGAATCTCAAGGCAGCCAGGACGATCGCGGAATCGATTGTGCGTGAGCGACCGCAGATGAGCGCCGGAAGGGACTTGCTCGCCTTCATCGACGAGCAATCCGGAGACGTTGCTGGTGCCGTGGCGAACCTCGAGGCCTGTGTGGCGAATGGGTCGGCTTCGCCCGACATGCGCGCGCGACTGGCCTTGTTATGGAGCGAGTCCGGTCATCCCGATCGAGCGCTTCCTCTTCTCGAGCCGCTGGAAGCGAGCGGCGATCCCGATACCCTCAATGCGATTGGAGTTGTCCTGTCGGATCTGGGGCGGAACGACGAAGCCATGGGCCGGTTTCGGCGGGTGATCGCGACGGATCCAAACAACGCTCCGGCCTATCAGAACATCGGCATCGTTCTCCTGCGTGAAGGAAAGAAGGACGAAGCAAAGGCAAGTCTGAAGCGGAGCCTCGCGCTGAACCCGCGGCTGCCGCTGGCCCTGAATGCTTTGGGGGTCGTCTACGCTCAGGAGAATGACCCGCGGGCGGCGATTGAATCCTGGAAGCAGGTCATCGCTCTGGACCCGAGTCAGTTCGATGCTCTCTACAACCTCGCGCTGGTGGAGTCGCAAGCCGGACTCCATGACGACGCTCGCAGGCACCTGGAGGACTTTGTTCGCCGCGCTCCCCAGTCGCGATACGCAAAAGACATCCGCTCGGCGAAGAATGCTCTTCGCGGGCTGAAGTGACGGTGTCCCGTAAAACCGCGAGTATCCTTCTGTTATGAATGAGCGCCGCAACGAATTTGGCCAGCCCATCGGATTTACCGTGGACGGATGGACGGCACGGCCTGCGCCGCCACGGACCGACATGGTGGGACGCTGGTGCCGTGTCGCGCCTCTTGACATCGAACTGCATTCCGCCGATCTTCATGAGGCCAACCTCGAGGATCGAGAGGGACGGAACTGGACGTACCTGAACAGCGATCCATTCTCCGATCTCGTTACCTACCGCGCCTGGCTGGCGAAGATGACGGTCAGCGACGATCCATTTTTCCACACCATCATCGATTCGCGCAGCGGGAAAGCCGGGGGCGTTGCCGCGTTTCTCCGCATCGATCCCTCCAACGGAGTCATCGAGGTCGGACACATCAACTTCACGCCTCGGCTGCAGCGGACGATTGCCTCGACCGAGGCGATGTACCTGATGATGAAACGTGTCTTTGACGAGCTGGGCTACCGGCGCTACGAATGGAAGTGCGACAGTCTCAACGCCCCCTCGATGGCCGCCGCGGAGCGCCTTGGGTTTCGTTTCGAAGGCATCTTCCGGCAGGCCCTCGTTTACAAAGGGCGCAATCGCGACACGGCCTGGTTCTCGATCACCGACCGCGAATGGTCCGCTTGCAAAGCCGGGCTGCAGCGTTGGCTCGCTCCGTCAAACTTTGACGCCAGCGGCAAACAATTGGCCAAACTGGAGCGCGGATGATGAAGGTCATTCTTTTTGGAGCGAGCGGCATGGTCGGACAGGGTGTTCTCCGCGAATGCTTGCTCGACGCCGACGTCGAGCTGGTGCTCTCGATCGTGCGCAGTCCGACCGGACACGAGGACCCGAAACTGCGTGAGTTGGTTGCGCCTGATTATCGCGACTTCAGCGCGATCGAGTCTGACCTCTCCGGCTTCGATGCCTGCTTCTTCTGCCTCGGTGTCTCCTCGGCTGGGATGACCGAGGAGAGATATCGTCTGGTCACGTATGACATCGCCATAGCTGCGGCGACGACGCTGGCGAAGTTGAATCCGCAGATGACCTTCATCTATGTCTCCGGCTACGGCACCGACAGCTCGGAGCAGGGGAGAACGATGTGGGCGCGGGTGAAGGGAAAAACTGAGAACGATCTACTGCGTTTACCGTTCAAAGCCGCGTACATGTTCCGGCCGGCCGGGATTCAGCCGCTGCATGGAGTTCGCTCCAAGACGAAGTTGTACAGCATCATCTACGCAATCACCGGCCCGCTGCTTCCTCTGCTGAAGCGACTCTTTCCCGGCTACGTGACGACGACCGAGCAGGTTGGGCGCGCCATGCTCGCGGTAGCGAAGCATGGCGCAGCGAAAGTGATCATGGAGACCGCCGACATCAATGCCATGTGAACCTGCCAGGGAAG
>DASZZV010000101.1:0-5722 GCA_035544835.1 Thermoanaerobaculia bacterium | reverse complement strand
TTCATTCTTCATTCTTCATTCTTCATTCTTCATTTCATCCCTCCTTCCACCCCCCCCTCCCCACCCCTGTGATAGCATGCCCGCCGTCGCGTGAGAGCCCGTTATTTCCCCGGCTCTCGAGGCGGGTCTCGACTAGGGTGTTGGGTTCTCGACCATCTGAATACGCGCAAGGTGAACGCTCATGGCCATTTTCACGAAAGACCCCGCTCCACAGAAGAGCGTTCCTCCCAAACCAGAGTCCGCTGGTGCGAGAACTACCTTTATCGGAGCACATATTGTTTTTGACGGAGCGTTGTCGGGAAACGAAAACGTCCTGGTCGAAGGCGTCATCAAGGGAAAAGTGGATCTGCAAGGTGACTTCCGGATCGGGGGCAGTGCCCGAGTCGAAGCAGTTGTCCACGCCAAGAACGTAACCATCGAGGGGACGCTGATCGGTGATGTCTCGGCAGACAATCGGGTCGAGTTGATGGCTTCGTCACGAGTCGACGGAAACATCAAGGCTCCCCGCATCGTGGTGTCGGAAGGCGCCAAGTTCAAGGGAGCAGTCGACATGTCGGGAGGCAAGAATTCCGACGTAGAAACGGTAGATTCCAAGGAGAAGGCAAATGCCGGCAACCGAGACCAGAAGCAAAAGTGATCTAGAAACGCTCCGCGGCACTCGCGAGTACAGGAACTACATCAACGGCGAGTGGGTCTCCAGTAAATCGGGGCGGACGTTCGAGAATCGAAACCCCGCCAATCGCGAAGACCTGATTGGAACCTTTCAGGAATCGAGCTCTGACGATTTGAACGCTGCGGTCGATGCTGCCTCGAAAGCATATGAGACCTGGCGTCTCACTCCTGCTCCGAAACGTGGCGAATACCTCTATCGGGTAGGCGAGATTCTCCGTCGTGACAAAGACAAGATCGCTCACGAAATGACGCGTGAGATGGGCAAGGTGCTCGACGAGACTAAGGGCGATGTACAGGAAGCCATCGACATGGCCTACCTCGCGGCAGGGGAGGGACGACGACTATTCGGCGTGACCACACCTTCCGAGCTCTCCAACAAGTTCAACATGGCTGTGCGCATGCCGCTGGGCGTGGCGGGACTGATCACGCCCTGGAACTTTCCGATCGCCATTCCGGCCTGGAAGGGGATGGCTGCGCTGATCTGCGGCAACACGGTCGTGATCAAGCCGGCATCGCTGACGCCACTGTCAACTGTCATGCTGACCGAGGCTTTCGAGGAAGCGGGGTTGCCGAAGGGTGTCTGGAATCTCGTGACCGGCGGAGGGAGAGAAGTCGGCGAACCGATGTTGAAGCACTCGGCCGTCAAGGTGATCTCGTTCACCGGCTCTACCGAGGTCGGTCGAGAAATCTCGATCGCCTGCGCCCCGACTTTCAAACACGTTCATCTCGAGATGGGCGGCAAGAACATCATCATGGTCATGGATGACGCCGACGTCGATCTGGCCGTCGATGGAGCGTTGTGGGGAGCCTTTGGAACGTCGGGACAGCGCTGCACGGCAGCATCGCGTATCGTCGTGCACGAGAAGGTCTACTCGAGTTTCGTGGAGAAGCTGGCCGGACGTGCTAAGAAGCTGCGCGTCGGCGACGGTCTCGACAGCAGGAGCGATATGGGCCCGAGCGTTTCGGCAGCGCAGATGAAGATCGTCGAGAGTTACGTGAAGATTGGCAAAGATGAGGGAGCATCGCTGGTAGCAGGTGGCGAGCCGATCACCGGGAAAGATGGTGGTTTTGATTTCTCGCTCGGGCACTTCCATCAGCCAACCGTATTCGCCGATGTGAAGCCCGACATGCGGATCGCCCAGGAAGAGATCTTCGGGCCGGTCACGGCGGTTATGAAATGCTCTTCACTGGAAGAAGCCCTCAGCATCGGCAACAGCGTGAAATATGGTCTGTCGGCGTCGATCTACACCAGCAACGTCAATAATGCGTTCGTGGCGATGCGCGACATGTACACCGGCATTTTCTACGTGAACGCTCCGACGATTGGCGCCGAGGTTCATCTGCCATTCGGTGGCGTCAAAGAGACAGGAAACGGACATCGCGAGGCCGGGGTGGCCGGTATCGACGTATTTTCTGAGTGGAAGTCGATCTACGTCGACTACTCCGGTAACCTTCAACGTGCACAGATCGATACAGGCGAGTAGGAGAGATCAGAATGAAGCCAGATCAGGCAGCGACGATGAAACATGCCATCGACCCGGTATGCAAAATGATCGTGAACGTCGACGCTAAGACCCTTCACATCGATCACGGCGTTCACGCCCACTACTTCTGCTCGCAGGAGTGCAAGGGCGCCTTCGAGAAAGAGCCTCACAAGTTTCACTGACCGAGGCTCGACTCTTTTTGTACCCTCGCTCATGGACAGGAAAATCTCGACGATCTTCGTAGTTGGCTGCCTGCTCACCATTCCAGTGCGTGCTGATGAGGTCGCGGATCGAATCGTTTCCGAATCGCTGCGTGGCAATCGGGCCTATGAGACGCTCGAGTATCTGACCGACGACATCGGGCCGCGATTGACGGGCTCGGCCGGTGCTGCCGCGGCAGTGCGCTGGACGACGCAGCGGCTTCGAAGCTGGGGCTTCGAAGTGAAGAACGAGAAAGTCACCGTTCCTCACTGGGTGCGCGGTGAAGAACGTGGCTCCCTGGTTTCACAAATGAATCAGAAAATCGTGCTCACCGCCCTTGGTGGCAGCGTGGCCACGCCGGCCGCGGGATTGACAGCCGAGGTCGTGGAAGTATCGTCTCTCGACGACGTAGATCGGCTCGGCGAGAAGGTGCGCGGCAGAATCGTTCTCTTCAACAAGCCGATGGATATGGAGCGGGTGCGGGCCCGCCGCTCCTTCGAGTCCTATCGTGACATCGTCCCGATGCGGACCGAGGGCGCCAGCCGTGCTGCGAAGTATGGTGCGGTGGCTTCGCTGGTGCGCTCCATCGGATCGGCCTCGCTTCGAACGCCTCACACCGGGGCCGTCAAATATGTGGAGAAGGTTCCGAGAATCCCGACCGCGGCGGTGACGACCGAGGATGCTGATCTCATTCACCGCCTCCTCAGCAAAGGGGAGAAGGTGCGCTTGCATCTGCTTCTCACTCCGAAAACGCTGCCTGATGTGGAATCGGCGAACGTCGTGGCCGAGATCAGGGGCAGCGCTCAAGGGGAAGAGGTCGTCGTCATGGGCGGACATCTCGATTCCTGGGACCTGGCCACCGGTGCCATCGATGACGGCGCGGGTGTGGCAATCTCGATGGAGGCGCTGCGCACTCTGCGCGAGCTAGGGCTGACTCCAAAGAGAACCATTCGCGTTGTCCTCTTCATGAATGAGGAGAATGGCCGGCGTGGTGGCAATGCCTACTTCGCCGCGCACAGGAACGAGACGCATTTCGCCGCCATCGAGTCAGATTCGGGTGCTGGTTCTCCGGTCGGTTTTCGCACCACGTTACAAGAGCCGGCCGCGGCCTCATTGAAGAGTCAACTCAGCGCTCTCGACCGCGTCGGTCCCACCTACATCGAGACGGTCAAGGAAGCGGGCGCCGATATCTCTCCTCTCGAGGAGGCCGGTGTACCCGGCTTCTCCATCGTGGAGGACCCGCTGCATTACTTCGACTATCACCACACGCCGGCCGACACTCTGGACAAGGTCGATCCGACTGAGCTGCAGCAGAACGTCGCTGCCATGACTCTGCTGGCCTGGACTCTGGCCAACCGAGATCAGCCGTTGAAGTGAAGAGTGAAGAGTGAAGGGTGAACGAAAGCGGTGGTTTCTTTTCCTTTTCACTCTTCACTCTTCACTCTTCACTCTTCTGTCCTGCCATCGCGAAGAGAAAAGCCCAGCTGCCTGTCCTGTCATCATCATCTCCGTAGACACGCTTCGCGCTGACCATCTCCCCGTGTATGGATACCGCGGAGTGGAAACGCCAGCGATCGATTCGTTTCGCGCCGACTCGCTTCTGTTTCAGAATGCATATAGCCACTGCCCCCTAACGTTACCTTCGCATCTCTCTCTTCTGACCGGACGAATCCCTCCCGAACATCACGTTCGCAACAACATTGGTTTTGTCTTTGACAGCAGCGCTGTGCCGTCCCTGCCGACTCTTCTCAAGGCCAGGGGATACGCCACCGGCGGTGCGGTATCGAGCTACGTACTGCGAAGTGAAACCGGCCTGTCGAGGGCTTTCGATTTCTACGATGACGATATTCCGGTCAGTGTCGAGGCTACCTCGTTCGTGCACCATCAGCGTCCGGGAAATGTGACTTCAAAGTCAGCGCTTGCCTGGATCGAAAAGGAAAAGAGTCAGCCCTTCTTTTTGTTCTTTCATCTCTATGAACCGCACGCTCCCTACGATCCCCCTGAGCCGTTCAAGAGTCGATATCAGAATGCCTACGATGGGGAGATCGCCACCGCGGACCAGATCATCGGAGAATTCCTCACCCACCTGAAAGCGCTTGGCATCTACGATCGTTCTCTGATCGTCTTCGTCTCCGACCACGGAGAGGGCTTTTACGATCACGGGGAGGATCAACATGGGATTCTTCTGTACCGCGAGGCCATTCATGTTCCTCTGATCGTCAAACTGCCAGGAGAGACGAGGCGCGGAGAAACCGTGTCAGCACCTGCTCAGTTGATCGACGTGATGCCGACAGTCCTCGAGGTCACAGAGACCGCTGCGCCGGAAGGCCTGCGGGGCAGCTCGTTGCTTTCGCTCAAAACCAAAAACCGCTCCATCTACTCGGAGACCTTTTTCCCACTCATCAACCTCGGGTGGAGCGCCATCCGTTCTCTTACAGATGATCGGTACCAGTACCTCGAGTCCTCGCGCTCCGAGCTCTACGATCTGAAGCGTGACTCCGCCGAACGGAAGGACGTGGTCGCCGAGGAGCGCCGCGCTGCAGCGGGACTTCGCTCCGAGCTGGCGAAGATCCCCGCCACGCTGGAAAAGATGTCGCAGGTTGATCCCGAGGCGGCGGCAAATTTGGCCGCACTCGGATACATCGGTTCAGCGCAGGATCGGGAGTCGACGGCGGGGCGTTCCAATCCTGCCGATCAGGTGAAGTATCTTCCGCGCATCAAGGAGGCCTTCCAGCTTGCCGATGAGAAAAAGTATGCGGAGGCAGAACAGATCCTCCGTGCCTTGCTTCGTGACAACCCGAAGATGCTCGACCTCTGGGATAAACTGGGCGAGGTGCTGACCGATGCCGGTCAGCATAAAGAGGCGATCGAGGCGTATGAAGAGGGGATCAGGCAGGTTCCTGAATTCTCGTACGGTCTCTCGTTGTCGCTCGGTTTCGTCTACCTGCAGACTGGCGAGGTCGACAAGGCGGCCTCCTACGCGAAGCTCGGCTTGAAGATGAATGGCCCGAAAGCGCACGAGCTGCTCACCCGCATCGCACTGGCACGTGGCGATCTCGCCTCGGCGGGAGAGGAGGCCCGTCGCACCGTCGGCGACCGCGAGCCGCAGCCGTCGGCGATGCTGCTGCTCGCCGAGGTGCAACAGCGGCAGGGACGCTTTCAGGAGGCGATGAATACCATCGAGGCCGCGGAACGGCGGGCGTTTGAGATGCATATGGGTAGTGTTTACCGGCTCGACTTCCTGCGCGGCGATATTCTGGCCCGACTGGAGAAGGAGCAGGAGGCAGAGCAGGCCTATCAGCGTGAAATTCAGCGTTACCCATCAGAGCTACAGGCGTATGGAAATCTGGCCATCCTTTACTTCA
>DASZZV010000100.1:0-3265 GCA_035544835.1 Thermoanaerobaculia bacterium | reverse complement strand
ATCTGGGAGGGGGCCTTGCGGTGTGGAGTCTTGGAGCTCTCTTACGATTGTGCGAGGCGCCGAAGGGTCGAGTCCCCCGCCCAGATCCCTCGCTCGACGCTCGGGATGACACCTCCGCAAAGCGGCCTAAATACTGGCAGTTTCTTAGAAGCAAGGGCGGGCGGGTGGGAGGGGCAAGGGACCTCGCAAACAAGTACATTTTCGGTTCAGATTCCGTATCACCTGAAATGGCGAATGTACCAGCTTGCGAGGTCCCTCGCCCCTCCCACCCGCACGCCCTTGCTCGGGATGACAGCAAAGACAACGGTCCAACTGAGAACGACACCGATGAACAAGTACGCACTTCGCAAAGAGATGTTCCCGGTCACCGACCACTGCGTTTACTTCAATCACGCCGCGGTCGGACCGCTCAGCACGCCGGCGTATCAGGCCATGGAGAAACAGGCCCGAGATCAGCGCGACTACGGCGCGCTGCACTGGCGGGAGTGGTATGGCGAATACGTACACTACCGGCGCGAGGCCTCGCGGCTCATCGGCAGCGACCCCGGTGAGATCTCGATTCTGAAGAACACTTCGGAGGGAATCTCGTTTGTGGCCGAGGGGCTGCGATGGGAGAGGGGCGACAACGTGATCACGACCGATATGGAGTTCCCGTCGAACTACGTGCCGTGGAAGCGACTGGAACGGCGCGGTGTGGAGTGCCGGCAGATTCGATCGCGCCAGGGAGAGTTCTTCATCGAAGACATAGAGCCGCTCATCGATGCGCGCACACGTCTGCTCACCGTCTCGTCCGTCTCTTTTCACAACGGTTTCGCGCCTGATCTCGTCGCCCTTGGACAGCTCTGCCGCGATCGAAACATTCTGCTGTGCGTCGATGCCATTCAGTCGCTCGGTGCGATGACCATGAACGTGCGGGAGATGAACATCTCCTTCCTCGCTGCCGACGGTCACAAATGGATGCTGGGTCCGGAGGGAACGGCGCTCTTCTTCGTGGCCGCGGAAGCCAGAGAGATGCTCGAGGTTTTCGAAAGCGGCTGGACCAACATCGACCGCGGTGGAAAATTCATCGGATGTGAGACGGGACTGCTCAACGATGGACGCCGCTTCGAGGCTGGCTCAGCCAACACCATCGGCATCTACGGCGCACGGGCATCGCTCGGGCTGCTCAACGGGATCGGCATCGACGTCATCGAGAGAGAAGTCGTGCGGCTGGCCAACCTGCTCCGCGATCGGCTGCACTCCATCGGTTTCGTCTCCGGCCTCTCCTCGCCGACCCAATCGGGCATCGTTGGGGTGACTCCACCAGTTGTGGATTTGGACCGCCTGCGCCAGAAAATCGGTGAGATCCCGGGAGGAATCAGCGACCGCTCAACGGCCATCCTGCTCCTCCATCGCTGGCTCGAGATCCACGACATCATCTGCGCCCCGCGGGAGGGCATGCTCCGCTTCTCACCACATTTCTACAATGATGAAAGGGAGATCGAGAGGGTCGTGGAAGTGCTCGCGGAAGCGTTATGACGCCTCCTTTCCTGGCGTAGGGCCGCACGGCGTGCGGCCGGTACCTGGGCGCGGCGGAAGGAACACAAAAACTCTGCCGTTGACTAGAACCCTGCTATCCCGGATCATCTGATTAAATAACTTTGAAGGAACTCCCCTTGAATCTGGCCCTCTTCATCGCCGCCGCATTTGTGACCGGAGTCGCGCTGGCCTGGCTGGTGGTTGGTGCGCGCATGAAGGCGCGGCTGGAGATCGCCCAATCGGCCGCTCGCGTCGTCGATTCGGAAAGGCAACGAGCGTTGAACGAAACCCAGCAGCTCCGCCGGCGGCTGGAGGAAGAGCAGCGGGGACGCGTCGAAGCCGAGACCCGCCTTGGCGAATCGGAGCGACGCATCGAGGAATCTCGGCAGTTCATCGATACCGTCCGGCAACAGATGGAGGGCGCCTACGCCAGTTTGTCCGACAAAGCACTCAACGGCGCGATCGAGAAGCTTCTGCACGTGGTCAAGCCTCACCTGGACGGGGCAAAGGGCGAGATCTCTTCGGCATTGGAAGCAAAGCGAGGCGAGATCGAGGCGCTGCTTTCACCCGTCCAGGAGATGCTGCTGAAGTATCGCGGCGAGGTCGAATCGAGCGAGCAAAAGCGACTCGAAGCCTACGGCGGGATTCAGGAGCAGATCCGGGCGTTGCTTTCGGCGAATGAAGGGGTCCAGCGCGAGGCGGCGAATCTGGCCAGTGCTCTGCGGGTTCCCAATGTGCGTGGCGCATGGGGAGAGGCGACGCTGCGAAATTGCGTCGAGTTGGCCGGCATGAGCGAGTTCTGTGACTTTACCGTGCAGGAGACCTTCGACACCAACGAGGGCCGGAGAATCCGTCCCGACATGATCGTACGGCTTCCCAACAAGCGCGTCATCGCCGTCGATTCGAAGGCTCCGATCGACGCTTACATGGAAGCAGCCTCGACGACCGACGAGCCGCGGAAGCGCGAGCTCCTCGACAATCACGCCAAAAATCTTCGCAAGCACATCGATCAGCTCAGCCGCCGCGAGTATCAATCCAGTGTTGGCGACACGCTCGACTTCACGGTTCTCTTTCTCGGCGGCGAGCAGTTCCTCTCCTCGGCACTCATCACCGATCCGACCATCTTCGAATATGCCATCGGCAAGAAGATCTACCTGGCCTCTCCGACCGTTCTCCTTCCGCTCCTGCGTGCCGTCAGTGCCGGCTGGAAGGCCGAGCGGGCCGAAGAAAATGCACGCGCAGCCCTGGAGATCGGCCAGGAGCTTTACAACCGTTTCGTGAAAGTATTCGAGCACATCGAGCCGATCGGTAAATCACTGGCCGGTGCCCTCGACAGCTACAACAAGGCAATCAAATCGATCAACACCCGACTCGTCCCCCAGGCCGCCAAATTGCAGGCCCACGTCTCGAGCTTCAAGGAACTGCCCGAGCTGACGCCCGTCGAGAAGTCGATCGAGACGGTCACCTTCGGCGAGCAGGTCATGCTGCCGATCCTCGACGAAGATTCGAAACCGGTGTCCTGACCGGCGCCGCACGAAGACACTTCCGATCGATGGCCGGCGGCCTCCCCGCTTCCCTCTCCCCGGCGGGGAGAGGGTGCCGCCGCGGTACAGACCGGGAACATAGGTAACACTTCGAACCGGGAACATAGGTAACAGTCAGCCGGAGCCGTAAAAGGGATCGAGGAGGTCTTCGATGCCTTGGGAGGCTACGAGCGTGAAAGATCAGAGGGTGCGGTTTGTCCGGG